>JAQCEJ010000165.1 GCA_027618475.1 Planctomycetota bacterium
AGTGCCGGACGAGATTGCAGCACCTCCGCCGATTCGAGGCGAGGCAGGCGAGCCAGTGTCTCTCGCGCCACTCGGCGCTGGAGCGTCGGAGAACCGAGTGTCGGACTGAAACCGGCTTCAAGAAATTGTACGACGCTGCTGAGTTCGTCTTTCCACGTGTGATCCAGTCGTTCAAATTGTCGCGACAATGTTAAATTGGTGAGTGGCTCAGTGAGTGGTCGCACCAGTAATATCCACGCCACACGACCGGTCGTCAGGAGAATCCCCAGCCCGACGATCAATCGCACAATCGGGTCGTTGACTTGAAAGAAATAGTCGAACAATGCAGCCGACGTTGTGAGTGCGATCAGTATGGCGATCGTCGCACTCAACCCGTAGATCCATATCAATCGGCGGGCGCGCAGCCTCACATCGTTCAGCATGTCGAGTAGATCCAGGTGCTCGATCGACGCCGAAGTGTTGCTTACGCCAGACGAAAACGTTTTCTCAGTAACCATTCCACGACCAGAAACGAAACAAAAAGTGCCATCAATTCAGGCCGATTCCATAAGGGGATCGGCGCTTCGGATTCGAGAGTTACAGCGCGGCCTGACGGGAGGTCCAGCGGCAACCGATCAGCATCCTTTACAGAGTAATACTTGCCTCGAGTACGACGAGCCGTCAAGACCAGGTCGTCTTTCGCCAGTGTCCGATTGAGTAATTCGCGTCGGGGGCTTTCGATGCGAAAATCGACAGTTGGGGGTGTTTCACGAAAAATGGGACGCGAAATCCAGGCTCGGTAGGTTCCGGCGGGCAAATCCGTCAACCGGCTGGCAAAGGTATTGGGAGCCGCTGGATTCGCCTGAAGTATCACTTCGCGATCGACATCACCAGGGTGTTCGATGACGACCGCAATATCCGCATTGTTTGACGGAAGAAACCGTTCGTCGATAAATCGAGCCCGCAGTTCGACCGGCTCACCCAGTTCATAAATCGAGCGATCGACGTTCAATTCTGCCGCGCGATCCTGCCCTAACAACTGCGATCGACTCAAGTAACGAATGGCATGAACCCAGTATTTCCCATAGTACAGGTCGCCGACTCGCAAACGCCAGCGCCAGAGTTCGTCGGTCGCATGATACAACACCTTGCCATTGCCGAACCGCTGCAGCGCAATCACCGTCTGAGCGTTCGCCGAGCGGGCGTCGGGAACTTGAATCAACAATGCGGTCGCTCCGCTCTTGAGCTGATCGATACCGAACTTCCAATAAAACTCGGGAAGCTGCTTCCAGATCGCATGATTCTCGGCGTCGGATTCGCCAAATCGTAGTATGGGAATTCCCTGTAATCCTGCTGCGGTCGGTTCGACTCGATAACCGTTTTTGATCACTTGATCATTTGGAGGCCGAGCTATTTGCGACACATCGAACGGAATAAGTACCTCGATCGGCGTCTGCTGATATTCGATCGGATTGTAGTTTTCGCCGGCGATCAATATCAGGCCACCCCCCTTTTCGCCGACAAATTCCTGCAGGTGACGATAGACGCTGGTGCTTAAGTAGGCCGGATTCACATCACCCAGAATGATCACATCGTATGTCCAGAGTTCGTCTTTCTTCACCGGAAAGTGGGCCAGCGCGGTTTCATCTTCCTGTGCGTATTCGAGATCGGCCTCCTGTAACACCGTGTGCAACACGACACTTGGTTCACGTTCGAGCATGTGTTTGACGAATCGGTATTCATAACGCGGTCTCGAATCGGCCAGAAGGACGCGAATCTTCTCTTCGCGAACGCTGACATGTCTGACGACGAGGTTGTTTTCTTTGAGCGATTCTCCTGCGAGCGGCACGACTTCGATGGCATAATCGTATTCGCCGGCTCGATCAGGGACCGGATTGATAGCGATCGACTGCGATACCGCATCGTCGGATGAAAACGTGACCCGCTGCGTAACCAGGACATCGCCCGATTTGACATCCCGCACGCGAACGACGGCGGACTTTCCCTTAAACCCCGAACTCTTAATGCGAGCCGTGATCGACATGGGGTCGTTGACGAACGTGACGTCATCGAGCACGACGTCGAATATCTCGACGTCTCTGGTTGGTTCGGTGCTGCCGACTCCAATCACGTAGAACGGAACGAAATGCCGCGCCGCGAGTCCGGTAATCGTCGAAAGACGCTCGTTATCGTTCGTACTGCTGATACCATCGGTCAGTACGACGACAGCCGAGGGGGGCAGACCGCGAAAATCATTAAGTACTTGCCGGACCGCCGGACCAGGGCGTGTCTGTTTTCCCTGCGGTTTAATGTCATCGAGTTGCGTCAGCAATTGCGTGACGTCGTTCGCCTCGACCGATTCTGATTTTCCCATCGGCACAGCGGAATCCGAAAACGAGTAAACCCGCAGTTTGTATTTATTCAACAATTGCTTTAACCAGTGTCCCTCTTCCCGTCTGAAAATTGCCCTAATAATCTCCCACCGCGTCAGTTCCCGCACGGCTCCGCTGGTCGATCCCGTTAGTCCGGCCGGTAATTCGTTGGCGGGGTATTGATCGCTTACACTCATGCTTGCCGAGACGTCGACAAACAGCAACAGGTGCGGTAATCCGGTTCGATCGATCTGCAGACTGACTTCCGTGAGCGAAAACAGAACCGTGGCCACGGCTCCAAAGCGGCATAAAGCCAGCATCATCCGCCGAACCCCGGTTAATTCTCCCGACTCCCGCCGATAGACCCAGATCAAAAGACCAATAGCACAGGCGGAAATCAGCAAGCCACACCATGCCGGAATTGCGGCGGGAAATGGATGATGCCACGATAAGCGCCAGGTTGATCCTTCCCCCGGTGGTGAGGGTGGAATTTCGAGATACCACTCAAAAAATCGCTTCCACACTCAAATCATCCTTTTCACGGCGACCGTTCGCTTATGGTCTTGCCGTTGTGATCGAGGCTCCGACAGATTTCTGGCGACTGAGCCAGTACTTCCAGGCAGCGGCATCGTAGCCAAAGTTCTCCCCCGTCAGTTTGTTGAGTGCTTCGACGACTTCGGCATTGTCGTGAATTTTTTCCACAGTGATCCATTTCAGCCGCGGCCTCCCCGGTACGAAAACGTTTGCCCCGTAAGGGAGCTGCCCGGTTCGCATCATCAATTCGACGTTCGGAGGCAACATCGATCCTCCTCCTCCGAATCCTCCATCGGTCCGAAAACTATAATTCGGCGTCGACGTATCAACTACCTGCACCTCATATTGGTGAGTCGTTTGCAGCGCCGCGATAAGCGGATCGATTACCGTTTCATCTCCTATCGAACCGAGTCCGACGGCCGCACGACGGACTACGATATTCGCCTGATGCCGAAGTCCGCGTAGAAAGATCGGATATGACTTGCTCGCATAGGCCGGGGGTATCGCTTTGAGGGCCGTTTTCCAGACCGCATCGCTTTCATCGAACAATACCAGACTGACAAGGGGAGGAACCGCCGACGCCTCCGGCATCTGTTCGAGAACGTCGACGTAAAATTCCCGCATGGGAGGTTGAGGATCTTTTCCCAAATACCGCGAGAGTGCCGGAATCGCCGCCGGATCGTCGATCTGTTTCAATTCTTCGTATGCTGTTTCCCGACGTTCGGGTTTCGAACCATTCAACCAGGTATGCCACAGCTTGACTTTAGGATTCCAGGCCTGCACTTCCTGAGTCAGTTCATCCTGCTTCTGGATGATTTCGAATTCCTGCTGAGTAATGAATTTTCTGCCGTGCTTGACGTATCCTTGCTGTTCCATCTGTTGTTCGCGGGTCATCCATTCACCGTCGACTCGAACATGCTTTAGTGCGTTATGCGACGGCTCATGATCCGGATCGAGTTCAAGAATTCTTTCCAGTTGATGCATTCGTCGCGACATCAAACCCTGTTCGAGGCACCACTCGGCCAGTGCCCAGCGATCGGGGACGGTATTGGGTGTGCGGCGTTCGAGCGTTAAAAATTCTTCCACTTTGAAAGGACGCTGCGACAACGAATCGATGGCGTCTTGATCCAATTCGACAACGCCGTCAGTCATGGTTGTAATCACGACACGCCTGTCGATCCGGTTGCGTCCTTTTTCGACGATCACGCCTCGTACCTCGCCGGCATCTTTAAGGCGGACAACATCCCCGAACGCCACGTGCGGTTGTACATCAGGCGAGACTGCCAGAATCACCGCGAGAACCACACCGCAACGGAAGCTCGATGCATGACAGCAAATCGAAGGCGAGAATCGATTTGTTCTGGTTTTGGTGACCGGACTTTCGACGTTTGACTTTCTCATCGGCATTCTCCATGCGATGCCGCGGCGGGGAGGTGTATCCCTTTATTCTATGCTCGCGTTGAGCGATGTTTCAATATGGGACAGGTGGTTTTCACCGAAATCGACGAATGATTCAGACGTCAAAACGCTGAAATGAACGGAGCTTAACGGCTGTGGGGTCCACGTTCGGTTTTCGCAAACTGACGACGTTTCCGAAAATCGGGACTGGATTAGACTCTTCCGGACAGGGTAAGATAGAGAGTTGCAACAGGAAACCCAGTTCCCAATCACTTTTTGCTCCGGAACAGATCGCTCCGAGGGCAAAAGTCAGCCTCTCCGAGCAGCGTATGATAGAGTTCACTCGCCGATGCTGATGTTTTGACGCCCGATTTCCTACACACCTGCTCCCGACCAATGCGAGGCTCGAATGCAACGCCAACTTCTTAAAATTCAATCACTCGCCCTTATGGCCGCTCTGATGTGCGCCCTTCCGACGGTCGAGATTCTGGCACAAAGCCGTTCTGTTGAGGTCACTCTTCCCAGTCCTCGCACCCTGGCTCGTTCTGGACTCTTACGCAGTTGGTGGGGTCAGGCCACCATCAATCCCTCACGTGACACCGTGCGGCATCTTGTTGCCGACGAAGAAAACGTTTTCGTTCAAACGACCGCCGGTGTGATGACGGCGTTTGACGCCGAGAATGGGCGAAAGCTCTGGGCCGTACAACTTGGACGCAACGATCAGATCAGCTATCCCGCCGTCACCAATAAAGATCTCGTCCTGATTGCCGTCGGTATGAGGGTTCACGCTCTCGATCGCACCACCGGCGAGCGTCGATGGGATCTCGAACTCGATCGCCATCCCTCGACCAGTCCGCACGTTGACGACAATTTTGTCTATATCGGAGCGATCGACGGCAGTGTTTATGCCTACGACTTGCGAAAAATTCATCAACTCTTTAACGAGAATCTCTTGCCCCAATGGACGAACGTGGCTTTGGCGTGGCGGTTCCGCGCCACGCGCGAAATCACCAGCGCTCCGATCTCCAATGGACGCGTCCTCAGTTTCGCCAGCCGCGATCGTTCGCTGTACACCGTAAGCTGCGATAAACGGGAAATCGTTTTTCAGTTCGAGTCCGATGCCCCCGCCAGTGCGCCACTCGCCGAAAACCAAAACGCCATCTTTCTGGTCGCAGGCGACTACAATGTCTATTCCATCAATTTAGACAATGGCAAAATGATCTGGCGACACGTCACGAATTCTCTGGTCAAGCAACCGCCGCAGATCATCGGCGACAAAATGTATCTCGTTTCCGAATTCGGTGGCATGTACTGCCTCGATGTCGGGTCGGGTACATTGCTTTGGACCAATCCTCGAATCAAGTCGTTCCTGGCTGCTTCCGATAAGGCGGTGTATGCCGCCGACGAATTCAAGCATGTCCTGATTCTCTCGCGTGAAAACGGATTAGTGCTCGACGATCTGCCGCTCGAACATTTTTCGATTCATTTCCCGAACGGACGCACCGATCGCATGTTTCTCTGCACCACCTCGGGTATGATCGTCGCACTAAGAGAGATCGGCAACGATTTTCCCATCTACCATCAGAATCCCAACGATCGCCCGATTCTTCCCGAAATCGCTCCCGAAGGCGAAGACGCTGATAGGGAAGACTCCGCCGAATCGGACGATACCGAATCCGAGGATAGCGATTCGGAAACCGACGAATCGGACGACGATACCAACTGATCTCCCGGTTATCGGAACATATCGGGTGGTGCGGTCCCTCCCCCACTCGACGCTAGACTCACGACCGTCGACCAACTACCATCGCTCTGACATCGATCAGAGCGATGGTTTTTTCGTTTACACGTTGTATGCAAGGGAACGACATGACTTCTAACACTCGGCGGGCGCTCGTCAGCGTCAGCGATAAAACCGATCTCGAACCTTTTGTTAAAGGTCTCGTCGCGCTCGGGTTCGACATTCTCTCGACCGGCGGGACACGGAAATTTCTCGAAGGTTGCGGCGTCAAGGTGATCGACGTCACCACCTACACCAGCTTTCCCGAAATCATGGATGGCCGCGTCAAAACCCTACACCCGAAGGTTCACGGTGCGATTCTCGGCCGCCCCGACCACGACGCCGCGGCGATCGCCGAGCACGGCATCGAACCGATCGAACTCGTCGTCTGCAACCTTTACCCCTTCGAAGCGACCATTGCGAAAGAAGGGGTCACTTGGGACGATGCCGTCGAGAACATCGATATCGGCGGCCCGAGCATGATTCGCTCCGCCGCGAAAAATCACGCTCACGTCGCCGTCGTGACATCGGCTGCGCAATACTCCACCGTGCTCGCAGCGCTACAAGCGGGAACCATCGGACTCGACGAACGAAAGCGCCTCGCGGCCCAAGCCTTTGAAATGACCGCTCGTTACGACCGAGCGATTGCCAATTATTTCGAACGGAAAACCGCGACCGGTGAGTCCCCCTTCACGCCGACGCTGGCCCTCTCGTTCGAACTGACGCAATCGCTGCGTTACGGCGAAAACCCCCACCAGCGGGCTGCGTTTTATCGCGAACTCAACGCGGCCCCCGGCACGCTCGCCGCCGCCACGCAAAAGCATGGCAAGGAACTCTCCTACAACAATTTGCTCGACATCGACGCGGCACTCAACATCGTACGCGAGTTCTCGGCTCCAGCGGTGACGGTCATCAAGCATAATAATCCGTGTGGTTGTGCGATCGCCGAGACGCTCGCCGAGGCGTTGGAAAAAGCGCACGCTGGCGATCCCGTGAGCGCGTTCGGTTCGGTCATCGGTTTCAATCGTCCGGTCGATGCGGCGACCGCCGAGGGGTTGTGCACGCCGGGACGATTCGTCGAAGCCGTCATCGCCCCGGCGATTACCGCCGAAGCGTTTGAACTGCTTACCACAAAACCGAAGTGGAAGAACAATGTCCGCCTCATCGAATGCCCCGGCATGACGTCATTACGGCAAGTCACCTGGGATTACCGCCGCGTCACCGGCGGGCTGCTCGTGCAAGATCGCGACGAATTCGCCGATGCGAAGGAGGAGTGGAAGGTCGTCACCGACCGCGAGCCGACCGCCGCCGAACGCCGCGATCTCGAATTCGCCTGGATCGTCTGCCGCCATGTGAAATCGAACGCGATCGTTTACGTGAAAGAGGGCATGGCTGTCGGCGTCGGGGCAGGGCAGATGAGCCGGCTCGATTCCGCCGAAATCGCGAGAAAGAAAGCGGGCGAAAGAGCAGAAGGAGGAGCCGCCGCGAGCGACGCCTTCTTCCCCTTTCGCGACGGCATCGACCAGTTAGCCGCCGCCGGAATAAAGGCCGTCATTCAACCGGGAGGCTCGGTGAAAGATGCAGAAGTGATCGCCGCCTGCAACGAACACGGCATCGCGATGCTGTTCACGGGGCGACGGCATTTCAAGCATTAGGATTTTCTCCCCGACGTGAGGGGGGGAGATCGAACGGCGGGGAGAGGGAGGGACCCGGGGGATGGGAGTTTCTCAGTTCGTACGCTTCCTGGCACATTCAACATTCGGGTTCCTCCTTGACCGTGAGTCCCATCGATCGGTTTCGCGAATCCGATGCGAAAGTCAACCTCGTCACCCAACCCCGCACGGTTGCGCCGAACCCTCAAAAAACGGGGAATTTCAAGCCCTTTACCACGCCGGTTGCGCTCTCAAGCAACCCTGTTTGTGAATGCAAAAAGGGCTCTAAATCTCTCCAGATTTTGATTCACGAGCCTCTCGCGCCCCATTCGCGCGCTATTTTCGCCAAAACTGCGCGCTTTCGACACGGTTTTGCATATTCACAAACATCGATGCATTTTGAACGATCACGCCGACATAAAATGGTTTGAAAAACGTTGCGCGCAACCAAAACGTGTTTGCGCCTATCAAAAATTCCTTCTCCCCCTGGGAGAAGGTGGCCGCAGGCCGGATGAGGGTGCCTTTCATCGGAATGTCGAATGTCGAAATCCGAATGACGAATCAAATCCGAATGACCGAATGTCCGAAGGAACTCCATGTCTCGCGGGGTGGCCCGGACAGCTTTGTGTCCGGGTCGCGCAGCGATAAGAGGACCTTCTCGGTTCACCCCGGTTGCTCGCCACCCGATCCGTGAAATGGCAAGAGACCATTGGACGACAAACGAAAGACACTTCGTGTCGATTCGTCATTTCGTTTCTTCAAAAAGACAATACAGCCGAAGACCTCGTGTGCCTGCGGCACCCGGACACAAAGCTGTCCGGGCTACCCAGCAGGGAGAAGGTGGCCGCAGGCCGGATGAGGGTGCCTTTCACCGGAAATCCGAATGTCGAAATCCGAATGACGAATCAAATTCGAATGACCGAATGTCCGAATGACCGAAGGAAACGCCGTGTCGATCCCGGAGGGATCGCAGCGATTAGCCGGTGGTTGAGCGTCAGCGAAACCACCGGTAGGCGTTCTT
>JAQCEJ010000166.1 GCA_027618475.1 Planctomycetota bacterium
AAGGGCTTGAAAATCCTTTAGAAATGGGGTCGCGGCGCAACCGACACTGTAAGGGGGCAGGGATAACGAAGGGCGATATTGAATTCGCGAAACGATGATCCATGTCATGCTGACATGACCCGTAACCGTGGATAAGCGAAATCGAAGAGAGACTCTCAGACAACCCACTCGGTGGCCACGCCGCGGAGATCCATCTCGTATTCGATCCCTTCAACCGGCGGGCGGGTATAATGCCAGAGAATACCGCGACGACTGCTCGCCGGAATGGTTGGCAACAGTAGTGGCTCGATGAGGTGATACATCGGATGAATCGTATAAACTTCGACCGTCGTCACGTCTTCCCACTCCGCCTGCAGTCCGAACAGCCGCTTTTCCATCACACTGCAAACGTATGCGGCTTTCTCGGCCATCGCGTCGTACGACGTTTCTCCGATTCGAATAATCCCTTCGCTCACCAGTTCCCGACGATTCATTTCACCGGCACCGGCGACAATGAATGTCTTGCGATCGATTTTGGCATTGGGGCGCACGAATGAGAATGCATGCAGCACCGGTTCGGGGTCGTCGAGACCGACCGGACAGACGTTGGTCCTGGCGATCGGATTGAATTCACCCGCATAGACACCCCATTTTTGCAGAACTTCACAATATTTTTTGTTATAAGCGATGAATCCGCTTATTGTGAATGGCTTTGCCGATCGAAGTTGCATTGCACAAAGATCGGTTCTTTCGCGACCTTGTTCCTTCAAAAATGAATCGACAAACTCAAAGCCTGTTCGCCAGGGGCGATAGTCCTTTAACAAGACATGCACAATCTCGTAGCCCGGCTCGGCGATGACACCGCAGGAATACGGTTCGATGCCAGGAAGAAATTTGTATCGTCCGGTCGGATGGGTGATTAGTGTGGTCATGGTGGTATTTTTACTGCAACGTTACAACTCTTGCCAGTCTGATAACAGTGGAGACCGGTCATCGAATTCCTGGATATGTTTTTGGGGCAAACGATAATGTGAACCACACGTTGAATCTGAAATGTATCGGGCGGATACGATCATTGTGCCCAAGTCGCTGCACCACGGGAGTGGTCATAATGACACATTGTCGGTCTTGCCATCGCTTTTCCCATGTTATATCATATTAGTCGATATTGATTTGTCAGGGGCTTTGATTGGGAGCGTTTCAGAAACGCTCCTGCTTGCCATCAATGAGATCCTGTTTTCACGAGGGGAACATTCATGCTGACAATACTGGGTAACCAGCAACAGGTTTGTAACGGAATCTCTCGTCGGGCGGCAATTCAGGCGGGGGGAGCTGGTCTGCTTGGTTTGAGTTTGCCGAAACTCCTCGCAGCCGAACAGGCGGGTGCGAATTTTCAGAATGCCCGTGCCAAACGGGTGATGTTTCTGTATCTGTTCGGCGGGCCCAGTCAACTCGAAACGTTTGATCCTAAACCTGATGCTCCACCAAAACTGCGCGGGCCGTTTAAGGCGATTGCAACCCGGACTCCCGATTTGCTGTTCACAGAGCATCTGCCTCGCAGTGCGCAAATCTCTGACAAGTTCTGCGTCATCCGTTCGATGACTCATGCGCACAACGACCATAACGCGTGTCATTACATGATGACCGGTCACAAATGGACGCGTTCGGCTGAAAACGGCCAGGATGTCAACGCTCGTGACACCGACTGGCCATCAATGGGGTCGGTTGTTGAGTATCTTTCGGTGCACGACGAATTACGTCACCGGACATTTCCCGATTATGTTTATCTCCCGAATCGATTAGGTCACCTGCAAGTCCCGAAATACGATCGCACCGGTCAATATGCCGGCTGGCTCGGCTCGGCGTATAATGCTCTGGCGACGGACATTCGGCCGGAAAATCCGAAGGAAAACCTGTTTCTTCGCGACTGTACCGAAAAAGAGCTCGACTTCCGCATTAAGGGTCTCGTGCCGACGAGCGAAATCACTCTCGATCGTCTTGATCGACGTCGTAATTTGCTCGATCAGTTTGACGCCGAACGCGGCGAACTCGACCGTTCCCTGCGTTATAGTTCGTACGATAAGATTCGCTTGCAGGCACTCGAACTGGCAACATCGGAATCGATTCGTACTGCGCTCGATATTCGGCAAGAATCCGACGAACTTCGTGCAAAATATGGATACCATCTCTTCGGGCAGTCGTGCCTGATGGGACGACGAATCATTGAAGCCGGTTCTCGGTTTGTCACCGTTGCGTGGGATTCTACCGCTGGAACCGACGGTTGGGATTCACATACTTCAAGCCATCATCTCGAGAAATTTCTTGTTCCGGGATTCGACCAGGCGTTTACCGCATTGCTGGAAGACTTAGAGCAAAGTGGATTGCTCGATGAAACGCTTGTGGTCGCCGTCGGTGAAATGGGGCGCACTCCGACAGCAACCGGATCGTGGGGACGGGGCCATTGGAGTTACGTCTTCCCAGCCATTCTGGCCGGCGCGGGAATTCGCGGCGGTATTGCGTACGGTAAATCTGATAAGGATGCCGCTTGGCCCGCTGAAAAACCGGTCAGCCCTGAAGATTTAGCGGCAACAATCTTTTACGCGATGGGAATAGACCAGAACCTGTTCCTTCCCGATCAACAGGGCCGCCCGATCCATATTCTCGACGGCGGTCGTCCGTTGGTTGACTTGTTCGGGTAAATCCCAACAAGTCGTATAATCGCGGCCGGTTTCGAGAACTTTAACCGCTATGACGGCATTGTTTAAACGATGCTAGGATCGCTCCCCGCGGATGCCTATAATAACGTAAGACTTATCCGCGTACGCATCCGAACGAAATCACCGTTATGTCCACGTTTTTCTCTGCGCTCCCCGTTCTTGATAACTTGGCCTCTTCCCCGACGCGGCGGAGCTGGCTCAGCGAATTGGCTGGCATGCCTCAACATGCTGAAAAAATGCATCTGCCAATGACGCGAGAAGAAATGTGTGAACGCGGGTGGGACGAAGTTGATGTCGTCTTCGTCACCGGCGATGCGTATATCGATCACCCGAGTTTTGCGATGTCGCTGCTGGGACGCGTTCTTGAAGCGGCGGGATATCGCGTCGGTATCATCAGTCAGCCGAATTGGAAAACGTGCGACGATTGGAAACGATTCGGAAAGCCGCGGTTATTCTTCGCCATTAGTGCGGGGAATATGGATTCGATGATCAATCATTACACCGCTAACAAGAAGATGCGCAACAACGACGCGTATTCGCCGGGAGGTCGAATAGGTCTTCGTCCTGATCGCGCGACGCTGGCGTATTGCCAGCGGGCACGGGAAGCATACAAGGGAGTTCCGGTGATTGCCGGCGGGGTTGAGGCATCGTTACGCCGTCTCGCTCATTATGACTATTGGAGCGATGTCGTTCGCCGCTCGATTTTACTCGACTGCAAAGCCGATCTGCTGGCTTTCGGCATGGGGGAAGATGCGATTATCGAAATTGCTCGGCGGCTCGAACGGGGCGAAACACCTCGCGATCTTCGAGACATGCGGGGTGTGGCGTATACGATGGGAGCGTCTGAGACGCCGCCCCACGATGCGTTGGTCATCCCAAGTTTCGAAGATGTTCGTGACGACAAACGCAAATTCGCGATCGCGACGAAAAAGTTTCACGACGAGACCAATCCGTACAACGCCAAACGACTTGTGCAGTGGCACGACCGTCAGGCTGTTGTCGTCAATCCACCACGGTTTCCATTGACGCAGTCCGAGATGGATCTGTTATACGATCTTCCTTACACCCGTCGACCTCACCCATCGTATGTCGAACCCATTCCGGCGCATCAGATGATTAAGGATTCCGTAACGATCATGCGAGGCTGTTTTGGAGGTTGTACGTTTTGTTCAATCACCAATCATCAGGGAAGGATCATCCAGTCACGCAGCAAAAGTTCGATTTTGCACGAAATCCAGACGATGAAGTCTGACCCGCAGTTTAAAGGCATTGTCAGCGACATTGGCGGACCGACGGCGAACATGTACGAGATGCGGTGCACGAAGCCTGAAGTCGAGGCAGTCTGCCGCCGACAGTCATGCGTCCACCCGACAATCTGCAAGCTCCTCGGCACCGAACACGGACCGTTGATTGAACTGATGAAAGAAGCCCGCGCAATTCCCGGGGTGAAAAAAGTGTTGATTGCCAGCGGTATTCGCATGGATTTGGCGCGGCGTTCCCCCGAGTATCTCAAAGAGTTAGCGCATCATCACGTCGGCGGACATCTTAAGATTGCTCCAGAGCATACAGACGCCGGAGTGTTGAATCTCATGCGTAAGCCAGCAACTGATGATTTTGAAGTCTTTTCAGAAATGTTCAATCGCGAATCAAAAAGTGCGGGGAAGAAGCAATATCTGATTCCGTATTTCATCGCCAGCCATCCAGGGAGCGATTTGCATGCGATGATTGACCTGGCTTTGTTTCTTAAGCGAAATGGCTACAAGCCCGATCAGGTGCAGGATTTCATCCCGGCTCCGATGGATGTTGCATCGGCGATGTATTACACCGGACTAGATCCTTTCACGATGAAGCCGGTGTATGTTGCACAACATTTGCGAGATCGTAAGTTGCAGCGCGCCTTGCTACAGTTCTTCAAGCCCGAGAATTACTTTGAAGTCCGCAGAGCCCTGGAACAGGCCGGTCGACAGGACTTGATCGGTCAGGGCTGCGATGCGTTGATTCCCTCACTGCCGCCACGAGCCGCCGTAGAACGCCGCCGGGAGAATGCGAATAGAAGTCTCGATGATGATGATGCAGTCGAGAACGAGAGCAAAGTGGCATCGCCACGGCGGCGACGTCAGAACGCGAAGTCGTCTCGGTTTGCCCCGGGAAAACGATATCGCCCAAAGAAAAAGTGATACTATCTCGTTCGGGGCAAGACGTGTATTGCTTCAGATAACGAAAGTAAATCGCGCGGTTGATATTTCTCTTGGAGACTACGAACGCTTTCGCCGGAATCTGGCGTGAGTCATCGTAAGCAGAGCCCCCATTTCCGTTTTTGCAGGCGTTATTAATATAAGGGCAGCGTATGCGACAACGCTGGCAAAAATAGCGATGGCTACACGAATCGCATTCTGCCAAAAGTCACCCGATAACAACGGATGCAGTAACGACAACAAACCGACTGTGATAAAGGCCATGATGCCGGTGGCGGCGAGTGCCATGCCAACGACGTTCCATGTCTGACGCTCCTGCTCGAACGGTCCGATGATTTTTCGGATGACGATCACATTGCAAATCAACGTGCAATACGCAACCAGCGAGGTTGACGCCGCTAAGCCTACAACACCGAAAGGTGTGATAAGAAGTACGTTGAAGATCAGATTGGGAAGAAAATAGCCAAAGATTCCTATTAAAATCAGCGTACGGGTGCGGCCGAGTACCATCAGACCTTGCGAAAGTGATGTGCTGGCCAGATCGGCGAAAAAGCCGACGGCATAGGCGGAAAAACAGGGGGCAATGATTGCCATATCCGTGTGATCGATTCGGCCGAGACTCAGCAGTGGCAGGATCTCCGCTACACCGACGATCATGATGACGGTGAACGGAAAAATAAGCAGCGCTCCGTATCGCAACGTCAACGTGCAGCACCGCTTCAGTTCCGCATAATTGTGGTTTGCAGCCTGTTCCGCCACATGCGGAAATTGAACAGTCAACAGTGAGGCAATGACTGTACCTGAAACAAAATCCTTCATCAGTGAACTCCAGTAAAGAAGCGCTACTTGGCCATCGTCGAGTGCATCGGCCATCAGGCGATCGACACTGGTGTTCCCTTGCACGAGCAACTCAAGTGCGATCATCGCAAGGATTGCATACTTGAATCCAGTGTAAGCATCGGACGACAATGCACGTTCGCGATGGCTCTGCCACCACGCTGAAGGAGTTATGCCGTAACGCGAGCCGAGCACGAGTAAGATGATGCACTGAATAATCGTGCCGAGCAACAGTCCGGTAATTAACAATTCAGCGTTACGATTGTGAGGAAAAACTACGACCAGCAAAACTGTCAAGAATGGTGGAAACAGATGTGTGCTTTGCGGCACGACGAATTCTTTACGCGCGTTAAGCAACGTGGTGAGGCCGACGACTCCAGTCATGGGAATCAGCAACGAAGCAGCGTACCACGAGATGTGCGACAGCTCTTCAATCGCCGATAATTTCCAGGGGAGCCAGCTATTCCAGGGGAGTCCAAACAGCAGCGCCAGCCCCAACGTCGCAACGAGGGATCCAACCGTGAGAATTGTCAGAAAGTGAAATTCGAACCGGCGAAGCGAATCAGCTCCCTGAATTTGGAATCGGGCATACCACGAAAGATATCCCCTGCGTGCCGCTTGTGCTACGACGCCGATTCCGAGTGAAGGAATCAGAAGGGCAATTGCGTAGACTTCAAATTCGATGCTCGTTCCGTATTGCGAGCCGACGTACAATTCCTTGCCGAGTGACAACACGCGGCAGAATACCGCGATCGCGGCTAGGTACATTCCACCGATAGCGACGTCACGGTTGGTCGTCATTTTACCGCCACTTTCCTGCCGACGCCGACGATGATTTCGTCACTATAAGGTATAAACATGGCCCTGAAATCGGGGAGAGCGGAAAAAACGAGATCAATTCATTGTAGAACCATTCATATTATGCAAAGTATTTAGAGTTTGGGGAATCCGGAAAGATAATTGAGAGTCAGTTTGCAATGTCGCAGAACAGTGGTTGAATCACACTGTGTTATAGGAAGAATGTGTCGAGTGGGGCGAATGAGTTGAGTGGGGCCTTGGTGGATCTTGGAGGATAAGATGTAATGGTTAAGTTGGATTTGAGCGATCTCACAAAAAAGTCGATGTAAGAAGTAGATTAGAGTGCAATTTCATTGTCGAGGGTGCCGTGAAGTCAATTGGAAGCATTTTATTGCTGGTTTGCCTTTGCATTAGCGCGGGGGGATGCAGGTTTTATTCGAGACATCAGATCCTGAGCGTATGGGGCGACTGGAATACTTACGAGCAGCCGGCTTTCGTCGTCGACGACAAAAATCATCTCCCCTACCGTGGACCAGAAGTCGCTTACTTCAATTGGATGTACGGCTCACGCACCTATAAGCCTATCGAGAAAAAAAAGAATGGCGATCACTTCGCCGGGTGCAATTTATTTGGTGAAGGACCATTGACGATACTCGGAATTCCGTTGTTACCGAACAGTCGAACCGAAACGCAAGAGTCTCCGCAGCTCCTGCCAGAGAATATCATCAATCAAAAGTCGTCTCCCTCCGTGGAAGCAACGCGGCCTCCCATTCCTACCGCCAAACAGTCGTTTCAACTCTATTTACCGATGGGATACCAGAACGTTACAAGACCTGAGAAATTCGATCCGCAACCAGACGATGAATCTTCTCTTAATGAATACCCTCTCGGAAATCTGAAAACACTCTCCGGCTCTCGGCCGAATGAAAGCGCTGGCCGATAGCCGCCACACGTTGCGGTTTTATGTTCCGGTAAGTGTTTCACGAAACTTTTGAGCACGTTCTTGTGCCGGGCCGGGAGATCGTGGCCCGACCGCGTTCGGTACAGGTGCGACCTGCAGAACGACGCACGTCGGTCCTTCTTTTTGCAGCCAGTTTTTGACATCTCGCCTCCAGTCGGAGGCATTGTTGTAAACCTGAACGTCTTCGAAACCACAGGCTGATAGTACGTCCTGCCAGTCGATACGGTCCCCGCGTTTTCGCATTTTGGGAGTCGAGATCAGAGGTTGTGCTCCGGTCACTTCGTAGATGCCGTTATCGAAAAGAATGAGCGTGAAATTCAACGGAGATTGAGCGGTGATTGTGATCAAACTGCCGAGGTTCATCAATTGACAACCATCGCCGTTGCAGACGACGACGCGGCGAGATGGTTGTGATAAAGCGAGGCCTAGTCCTAACGTCGTTGCCTGTCCCATGCTTGATGGAACATACACCCAATCGAGCGGATGTGGCGGGAGCGTCATCCATTCGCGAGCATTGCCCATCGTGGTGACGACTATTTCATCCGTTCGTGCGTCATGAAGGATGTGAACGGCTTCGGACAAAGTCATGTCAGGCATAGTCAGAATTTTCGTTTGAGGAAACGTGTTATGCACGTCCTTCGGCGATGAGTGCCACACCAGGGCGCTGCTGTTGCTTGCAGGCGTGATAGTGCGCTCGGATTTCATCAAGCTGCTTTGGATCAAGGATCAGTCGGTAATCGAGATTCCACGCTTTGAGAATTGGTTCGGTGAAGGTCAAACAGGTGTCACCGGGAAGCGTCGATTGATTCAAATAACTCCGATAACCGATAACGGCATACAATGGCAGGCCATAATCGTAAAGGACGTTGCGTAACGCATCGCCCGATTCGAACAGGCCGGTGCATTGAATCATTACCAACGGCGTTGCGCCTCCCAGATATAATCCCGCTGCGACTCCCCAGGCTTCTCCCTCACGGCAGACCCGCACGAGCGACAACTTGGGAGACGACGCAAGTTCCTTTTCCCATGGTCCAAGAGTGCTGTCTGGAACAATTACGACGTGGGTGATTCCTAACGAGATCAGAAACTCGGAAATTTCTTCACCGGTGAACATCTTCGGTAGTTACTTTCCTGGGAGTATCGCCTAGAGCCTGTTATGCACTTTGGATGGCGATTTTCGAGAGTAGGAGTCCGAGGAAGGCAAGCCAGTGC
>JAQCEJ010000035.1 GCA_027618475.1 Planctomycetota bacterium
CCCGACTCTCATAACGCTTGGTACAGAAAATGGGGGCAGGTCAGTGTCTTCGATGCCGCCTGCAGGAAAGATCGTAAATGCACTCTCGTAGTTGTGCAGCGCCAGACCAATCTGCTTGAGATTATTGCGGCATTGAATACGTCGAGCCGCCTCCCTTGCCTGTTGAACGGCAGGAAGCAAGAAAGCAATCAAGATAGCAATGATTGCGATGACGACAAGCAGTTCGAAGAGGGTGAATCCGCGACGCGATGTTCGAGGAACGAGCTGGGACATGCTTAAGCCTCCTGTGGAATTCAGCGGTCAGACATTCAGAGAAATCACCGGAACACAACGACATGTTGCAGTGGGTCTCCGAGCGTGGCTGGCGCGAACAGGTAGGCTGGCTGCGGCCTCGGATCGTCATTTAGGACGGCAAGTGGTAAAAAATGCCCTTGCCAGACAACGATTCACTTGATATTGAGATTCAATATCATCATGTTAGTCTGGTCGTTATTCAATTGGAAGTCAACTCTGGAGGAGTTTTTCCAAATTTACTGGAAAATCTTGACTTATTATTCAGAAAATTTCTGTTGAGAATGGTTCTCAGGTAGGTGTTGTCTACCCCCGCATTTCCCAGATGGAAACTAGAAACGACGATTCACAAAGTCGGTTTCAGTCGGTAAAAACAGGAGTGAACTGAACGTTGATGGCTCATGGAGGAGGGAATGCCATGGGTGAACGCAAAACGGACGCCCTGCGGGTCGATTTCGATGGCCAGATTCGCCTCGAATTCCACGGAGCCAACGTCACCAGTGACGCCGGGTTGCTGGCGTATCGGGAACTCGATGAAGCCCTGGGGTTGACGGCCGCGATCGAACAATTGGAGATTGTCGATCCGCGCACCGGGCAGAATACGCAACACACGATCGGGGCGATGTTGCGGCAGTCGGTCTACAGTCGGTTGGCGGGTTACGAAGACACGAATGACGCCGAGCGTCTGTGTGTCGATCCGGCCATGCGACACATTGTCGGTGGCAGAGCTGCCGAGAAAACCGCCGCATCCACCAGCCAGGTTGGCCGGTTCGAGACGAAGGTTTTGACGGAACCGGCGAATCTCTCGAAATTGACGGAGTTGTCGGGGCGTTGGATCGATCGGGTGCGTCGTACCAGGCGGATGACGGAAATCATTCTCGACATGGACAGTTCCGTCAGTCCCACGCATGGTGGGCAGGAGGGAACGTCCTACAACGGTCACTTTGAATGCCGCTGTTATCATCCCCTGTTCTGCTTCAACCAGTTCGGAGACCTGGAGCGGGCGTTGCTGCGGGAAGGACATGTCCACAGTGCCGACGATTGGCAAAGCGTGTTGGAACCGGTCGTGGCGAGATACCGGACGACCAAGAAACGGTTCTTCCGGGGTGATGCCGCCTTCGCCAAGCCGGAACTCTACGAATATTTGGAAACAGAGGGCTACCGGTATGCCATCCGTCTGCCGGCCAACGACGTGTTGTACGAGGAGATTGACTATCTGCTGACCCGTCCAATCGGTCGCCCGCCGCAGAAGCCCATCGTCTACTTTACGAGTTTTGAGTATCAGGCGAATACTTGGACCAAACCGCGTCGGGTGGTGGCCAAAATCGAGTGGCATCGCGGGGAACTGTATCCCCGGGTCGGTTTCATCGTGACGAACCTCACGGAGTGGGCCGGTGATGTGGTGGAATTCTACAACCAGCGGGGGACCGCCGAACAGTGGATCAAGGAAGGCAAGTATGCGCTAAAGTGGACACGGCTGTCATGCTGCCGCTTTGTGGCCAATCAGGTACGGTTGCAACTCTTTGCGTTGGCGTACAATCTCGGCAACTTTCTGCGGCGACTGGTACTTCCGCCGGGTGTGAGTCAGTGGTCTCTGACGACACTGCGAGAGAAGCTGATCAAGATCGGGGCGAAGATAGTGCGTCACGCCCGGTACGTGACGTTTCAGATGGCAGAGGTGGCCATTCCCCGTTCGCTGTTCCGGGAAATCTTGGGGCGAATCAAACGACTGCGGCTGAAACGGCCATTGCCGGTACCCGGATGAGACCCGTCCCTGTTGAATCACTTCGCGATCTGCAAACGATGGCGCAGACGGTCCGCGCGCTGAGCGAGAAACGGGCGTTTTGAGCAATGATAACCGACCGACAACGCCCGAAAAACGAAGAGAATTCGTGGATCTGCAGGCAACCCGCTGATATCATGAACCCAAATCACTGCCAGCGTGGCGGGGACTGTTTCCATCTGGGAAATGTCGGCTACCTGTGTTCGACCTTCACGAGGGGAATGTAAAGGTGGAATCGTTTCAATCCGGCCTTCCGAAGAATGAGCTTTCTGCGCGAAGATCTAGCGCGGATACGCCTGTCTCCCCAGACTCTCCCCGCATCAATTTTGATGAGGTCGCAGCGGGGCACTCCGAAGTTCAAGTTGAGTTTCGCGGGCAGATCTACCGTCTCCGCGTGACCAGGAATGGTAAACTCATACTCAACAAGTGATGCGGCTCGATTCTACTTGGAACTGAGGTGAGTGAATGGCGAAACCGATGTTTCATTCTCGATGCTTACCGGGCCTTCGATAACTGCATGCGGACCAATACGACATTCGTTACCGATATTGGCTGCTCCAAGAATCGTCGTGAACGGCAGGATCACGGTTTCAACGCCAATCGTTGCACGGCTGTCGATGTAAGTTTGAGTGGGGGAGACGATCGAGACACCTTCCGTCATCCAGCGCTGCTGGATTCGTTGTTGTAAGACCGTTTCTACCTCGGCCAGCTGGACACGTGTGTTAACGCCGAGAGCTTCGTTGATGTCGAATCGCGGGAGAGCCATCACGCGATGCCGTTGTTCGAGTAACACGGCGGGGGCATCGGTCAGATAATATTCGCGTTGCACGTTGTTCGGCTGAATGAGACTGAGCGCTTCGAACAGCAATCGTCCGTCGAATGCAAAGCATCCTGTGTTAATTTCTGTAATTGCCGCATGTTCGGGTGTGCAATCTTTCTGTTCGACGATGCGAAGAAATTCTCCCTGAGCACCACGAACGATTCGGCCGAGACCCTGATTGGCGTTGGTCACTGCGGTGCCAATTACACATGCGGCCCCCTGGTCAGCTTGAGTTTTCAACAACTCCCCTAACGAGGCTGCCCGGAGCAGGGGGGTATCCCCGGCCAGAACGAGGACCGCCCCTTGATGTTTACCGACGACAGGTTCGCACATCATGACGGCGTGTCCGGTCCCTTTTTGCTCATTTTGCACGGCGAATTCGACGTCTGCATGTTGCGATAATGCGGTCCGTACAAGGTCGGCCTTGTGGCCGACGACGACACAGATTTTTTCTGCTCCCGCATCACGAACAGAATCGAGAACCCATTCAATCATGGGGCGGCCGCCAACAGGATGCAGAACTTTGGGGAGTTCCGACTTCATTCGCGTGCTCTTGCCGGCGGCAAGTATGATGGCTATGGGGGCAGTCACGGAAATTCCTCGGAGATTTTCATCAGGGAAATGACAGGAGCCATTGCCGATTTGCACGGGCCGTACTCAAGTCTTGAGGTAGTCAATCAGCCTATGAGAACAGTTCGGGGTGATGTTCTCAATAGCGAATTCCGACCCGTCCGATCAATCCGGAACTGATGTCGAAGTCGGGCGTAGCATATTTGAATTCGGCCTGGCGGTCGAAGACCCAACCGGCTTCGATAAAGCTGGAGAGAAATCCGTTGTCGTTGCGTAGTCCGAGTACGGCACGCCAGTCAGCAATCTGAATCTTTTCATCAATAGAGGCGGGTTGAAGCGTAATCTGATACGATTCGACATGGTATTCGGCAGACGCATACAGCCAGGTTGCCACGCCCCAGGGGTTACCGAGGAAGACGCTGACTCGAGGTTGCGGAAAGACAAGACGCCATTCCCAGATGTCGCTCGGAGTCCAGACCAACCCGGCGTAGGGAATCACGATGTCGTCGACTCGGTCCCAATACCCGGCACCTAACGCCCACATCAATTGATCGCTGGTTCGCAGAAACATAATCGCCCGAGCATCAAAATTCCAGGCGTCAGAGTTGGTTCCACCATCAAAGTCGCTGTTCACTGAGGGGTTGAAGCCGACTTGCACGCTAAATGGCGAGTTCGCGGGAGTGGCGAGTTCCAAGTCCCAGCCGATACGATGGACGCTTCCGGGGAGTCCTATTCCTGTCGGTCCGTCCCATGCGCGATAGTCGTATTGCGGTGTAGATGAGAAAATCCAACCATCCGGAAGAGGAGAAGTATGTTCGAGTTCGACTCCGGCTTCGAAGATGCCAAAGTCTCCCAAAGCTCCGGAGGCATCTTCTTTTGGCAGATACCCGGCATTCCAGCGGCTCGTCCAGCCGAATCGATAGGGTTGTGGTCCATTGGTTCCGAAGGCGAAAGGTCCATGTCCGGCCCCAGTGTATGGCATTTGTCCTGGAACTCCCCCCAGGAATGGATCGCCATAAGGAACAGGCGTGTAGGGGGTACCCGAAAATGGCATTGCCTGCCCTGTGTCACCATTCGAATAGTATGGGTCGGTGTTTCCGGGGATTTCATCGTAGGGAGCGCCGTTTTGCCCGCGAATAGCCGACATGAAAGCATCACGAGGGACATAAACGGTTTGATACGAAATCGGAGTTGCCGAAAACAATGTAGCGATAATAAGAAGGGTAGCGTTCAACGTGCTTAACCTGTATTGCGGGGAAAAGGAACAGGCCAGTCCAGTGTTTTGTGAACACCGGGAATTGACCGGCAGTTTTTGCAGAAGTCCGCTTTTTCGTCAACGGCAAGTTCTTGAGGTGACTCTTCGCCAGCGTGCTGGATTGTAAGATTTACAGCGGTCTGCGGTCGAAAATCCCAATCGAGTTCACGTACCTGAAGTCGTTGGTTCTTCCGTGTTAGCATCGCTATTAGCGACTGCGTTTGGTAGAGATTGCAGTGGTGATGATGTGATCGATTGTTGGAGATCCGGAGAAGGTGGTAGGAGATAGAATGTGGACAGGTCGGTTCCGTCGTTGCTTCGACGGAGCAGAAAATAGATGATTGTCGTTGCGCACCAGAAGTAACTGTACACAATCGCCAAAAACAACCAGCTAAATCCTTCCATCCAGTAACCGATGACTTGTAGCCCTGATGTCGGCCATTCCGTCAATTGCGTTGCGCCTGATCCGCCAAAAACCACAGGAATCTGTTGTTGCAATGTCTCTCGCATGGTGTCGTCACCGATCCAGACGCCGCACCAGATCGAAAGATAAATCGTTAAGGTCAGAAGCAATTGCACAAAGGCGATCATCACGGCTCCGCAGATGAACGCGACGAAAATGTACCAGGCCATTTGCCACGGACGTCCTGTCAGATAACCATAGGAGCGGCTGAGTCCGTCAAAAGCATCTGAACCTTCGACACTGATGGCGGCAAACATGAGTGGCCAGCAGATCGCGATGCAGAACATGATAATTGCCATCAACAGGCTGAGAATCAGCGGGATAAACCAGAATATGCCCATGACAAAATCACCGTCGCCGGGAATTAATGCGAAGAGTCCGAAGAGACGGACCGTCACAAACAAAGTCCCGATTCCCACGAACGGCAATAAGGGGGCAGAGAAAAATGCCAGATAAAACGCCCGGCTGAATCGAATGGCTTCACCGATTGACAGTGACATATGCCGGGCAAATTGCGATCCCGCCTGCCGAGTGATTGCACCGCCACAAATCGACCAAATGATAAGATCCCAAAAAAGAATCGACCATGCCGCTACGATATCGGTCCATGTCGACCGGCCGCTGAGTCCACCATTCGGAAAAAATAGTCGCGCTGCCGGATACAAGATCTGGCGATAGGGTCGCCACAGGATGTGCATCGGATTGGTGACACGTAGGCGACTTTGATCCGGTTCATTAATAAAGTCGAATATACTCTGGGATCTGTTCTCCTGGTCGTTCAGCTGGGGCATGCTGATGCGGGCTGACTCGGCAACAACCTCACTTGGTATACACAGCGACAATACGAAATGTCCGGTGTACATTAGGATGATTCCCAAAAATGCCGTAAGGATATTTCGCGGATCGAGCGCTATGAAAATCGCACGGCTGATTCCTAACCAGGGAAACCAGCGGCGATAGGGAATCGAATCGACCGCGAAATCGTTGCTCATGACTCTTAACCGCCTCTCCGGATACCGTCTGTAACGCACGACCTTGCTTGTGTATCACTAGTCGTGCCCGTGAGGAGCATTATAGCCGTCATGGTCTAAAATCGCCTCACAGGAAGAGACGAATTTCGTTTGGAGACAGTTATGCGCGAGGGTTGAGACGATCTGTCAGACAATCGATTCATAAGCCGGTTTTCGACGAAACGAACATGCTCCATGGCGAACAAATTCGCCATGGAGCGTCTTGAAATACCGGAGTATCCTCGATCAGAACGACGTTGAATCTGTCGCGATTCGAGTTAGGTCGTTGGAGAAAGCAGTTCCGACGCCTGTACCACGCGGTTTCGGCCAAGTTCTTTGGCGTGATAGAGGGCTTTATCCGAGGCACCGATGAGATCATCGACCGTGAAGGCATGTTCGGGATATGTACTCGTCCCGAGACTTGCCGTCACTTTTAAATCCCCTTTGCTGGTGGGGATTGGGGTCTTTTCAATAGCGGCACGTACCGATTCGGCGATGCGTGTGGCTCCGGCAGAACTGATTCCAGGCAACAATACGGCGAGCTCCTCACCTCCATATCTCGCGAGAACGGCGCGATCGCCGCAACGGATTTCCGTAATACGATCGCGCAATACTCTTGCAATCACACGTAGGACATCGTCTCCTGCCTGGTGACCATAGTTGTCGTTAATCAATTTGAAACGGTCGAGGTCGATTAGAATGAGCGAGCAGTCTTCCTTAAAGCGATCGGCCCATTCAACCTCGCGAGCGATTATTTTATCGAAGGTACGCCGGTTGGCCAGTTGAGTCAGTCCGTCAAGCCGCGCCTGTCGTTCGACGGCCACAAAGTTGAATGATCGCAACATGGTCTCGGCAAGGTGATTGCCGGCCCATTCAATTAAACGATATTGCCAATCTTCGAAGGGTTCTGGTGTGCGTTTAGTCAGGCAGAACATTCCGAACGGTCCGTGTTGCTGTCTCAAGGTAACAACTGTCGCGTGGCGAATGAGGGAATGAATCTCCAGCGGGATGAGGTTGAATGTATTGTAGATGCCGAGATCCTGGTCTTGTCCGCATTTGGCATGATTCCGCACGATCACGTCTTCGGCGGTGTACCAGACCATTTCAAGATTGGCCTGTAGAGGAACACCGCAACGAATGCGTGCCTGTTCCGGCGTAAAACCAGTTCCCGAAGGATTTTTCGTCAGATACAGAGCACAGCGATCGGCGGCGACACACTGAATCAGTGCATTCAGGAATTCTTCGGTCATCTTCGTCGGTGATTCGAAAGTGCGGTCGGTGATCTGACGCAGAGACAGCATTTCCTGTGCGGCACGTAGTTCGACTTTTTGAGTCGCGAGATCCTGGTTTTTCTTCAAGTTACCGGAAATGTAATTCATCATCCGCTTCGCGAGTTCGAATTGTTGTTCGCGCGAGATACCGGCGGGATACAGGTCTGTTGTCACCATAACGCCGGTCACTTCGTTCGGTCCACCGATGGCGATCAGAAACAATTCTCTGGCACGTCGCCGGTCGGCTACCGACAGAGATGTGGCCCATACGGAATCAAGCATCGATTGACCTTCGAGAGCAATCACTCGTTCTAACTTCAGGCGATGCCACCATTGGTTCTCGACCGGAAAATCCTTCTGCGGTTCGGATTGAAGACCGCGATGGGATTTGACAATGGCGTTGGCGTCCTTTTTCTCCACAATGAATCCAAAGGCGTCGTTTGGATTAGTGATAAACCGTCGCAGTAAAACAGTGATCGCGTGGTCGCTTTCTCCCAATGAAATGATCTCACGCAGAATATGGTTCTCCAACCGTACCAGTGTGCGATCGGACTGCACCTCGTTGAATTCGCTTGCCAGGGAGTTCAGCTCCATTTCGACGAGTTGTTTTTCTCGTCGGAATCGCTGGAGGCGGAGGACGTGCCAGCAATAATGGATGAAGCAGACACCGGCAAGTGCCGTCGTTGAGATGGCACCGATGGGGTAGGAAAATAGAGAATCGGCAATAATTGAAATATGTTGCATCACAATCAGTGACATTCTCTGATGGTGTGGTAAGTGGGTGAAATCGAAAAGGCCATCCACTTTCAACATAGCTCACGGGTTTCTATGGAAAAGAAACGGTCATCCGTTCAGCCGTTTTTGTTCACTGTTTCGTATGGAGTAGCGTTGCATCGCCGATAATCGCTACAATCGTGATTGCCGGAGAATAACTTCAAGTCTCGCACAAAAGCTTGAAACGCTCCGTCACGAACTGATTTCCAACCGGATTATTATGTACGGACAAGCTGCCATTTCAGCTGGTCATTAACGGGAACTCGACCGATGACCTTAAAAGTGTTGAATTCTCTCCCACGCCGCGCGACCGGTTGTGCTGGATGTAACACCCTGCTTTTGGTAATTGTTGCTGGGGTGATTGTCGTGCCAGGGATGTTGATGTTCTCAAAGACATCGCAGGCGGTTCTTCCAAACGATCCTAGGGTCGATTTCCTGGAATCGAAATCGTTTGCGATTGCCTTCGACCAATGTTGGGTCGGACTGGATAATGACAATTTAGCCGAGCAGGTCCATGAATCCGACTTAGAAATCAATGATTCGGTGGCCGCCCGGCGTCCGTTTGATCCCCCGCCGGGTGTCGAATGGACCTCACTATTTAACGGAGAGGATCTCACCGGATGGACGATCACCGATTTCGGAGGTCAGGGACCGGTGGATGTCGAAGACGGCGAACTCCGTATCAGTTTCGGTCAATCGATGACCGGGGTGACCATCGATAAGGAACGTGAACTTCCAAAGATAAATTATGAAGTTCAGATGACGGCCATGCGAGTCGATGGCCGCGACTTCTTTTGTGGCATGACATTTCCCGTCAATGACGATCCGTGTAGTTTAATTCTCGGAGGTTGGGGAGGGGGCGTCTGCGGACTTTCGAGTCTTGATTTTCTCGACGCCTCTGAGAACGAAACGACTTCATACCGCGAATTTCAGAACGGCCGCTGGTATCACATCCGCTTGCGCGTGCAAGAAAGCCGGATCGATGCCTGGCTCGACGGCGAACGGATCATCAGGCAGCGAATTGTCGGCCGAAAAATCGGCATTCGCCCCGAAGTTCATCTCTCGGTCCCGTTTGGATTAGCGACGTACGAAACAACGGCGGCGATCAAGAGTATCCAAATTCGTTCGCTCGCTGAATCTGAGATCGAGAACGACTAGCGTGATAAATCCGGGGGATTCGCCAGCCAGGCAAGCAGCACCTTGCCAACTGTTGCCAAACTGCGTCCGGAGCACTGCGCTGGGATGTCTTTAGTTGTGTGCCAGAATCGATAGTCGAAGTCGATAATGTCGCACGTTGGGATTTGTGCGATTTCATTCAATGGTAGATGGTCGTCTTGCACTTCGTGTTTAGCACGATTGATAAATTCCTTCACTTTGAGACGAGTCGCTGTCTCCCAAATGCTCTTTGTGACTAACGGTGCATACTTGAGACTGTTCTTTTCCTGGAATAGATCGAGATTGCGGTCGGCGATCATGTCGACTAATACTCCTGCGAGATACTTATGCGCCGGAGGCTCGTCGCGATAATTTGTCGCGAAGTATTCCGATCCAAGAAAATATTTCCCTTGTCGACCGTATATCAATTCTTCTCCGTCGAACAAGACCATGTCGATGCCGTAAGGGAAGTTTTGTCCTTGCAGATGATGGGCAAGTTCCATAAACAAAGCCACCCCACTGGCGCCGTCATTGGCACCGATGAATTTGCCGCGCGGCAGAATGAGGTCACGATCGGGATAAGGTCTCGTGTCGTAATGGCATGCCAGCAATACCCGTTGCTGCGATTGTGGATGCCAACTCACGATGAGGTTGTTCATTCGCACGGGCTGCCCGTTGAGCGGGTGTGCCGCGTCGAACGGTTGGAATCGTACCTCGGCGTCGAAAGCCGTGAAGTGCTCGACAAGAATTTTCTGTTGTTCGGCCATTCCCCGCGAACCACTCATTCGCGAACCGAGACGACAGATTTTAACGAGATAATCGAACGCCCGTTGTTCATCGAATTCCGTTGCCGGCGTTTCCGCAACGAGATCGTGGGGGCGACCTCTAAAAACAACGGCTAATATGGCGGTCAGCAGCGAAGTCGCCGCCGCCCGTCGTGTCATACATTTGGCCTGATTTGCCGAAGTTGGTGTATTCATAAATGAACTGTACGACGAACGGCAAAACGGGGCAAGAACAGTGTGGTATTCATCGTCCTTATTTTCCGGTCATTTCGCAGGAACGGCAATCATGTCTATGCTGAGCGTGCGGCCTTTCTTTCCGACTCCGGAAACCGGAGCTTTCGATGCCGACGGGGGGCGTTTCGGATCGTAATACTTCGGGCGCAGCATATTCAATTGATTGCTCGATTCATCTCCCGACACGTAATAGGTGGCTTTGACCATGTGACGCAAATCGCTTCCCGCATCCTTTAACACTGTGGTGAGTTGCGAAAAGATATCGCGAACTTCATGTTCACCATCTCCTTCACCATTTGCTGTAAGCCCGGAAACATAGATTTTTGTTGGCGAGTTTATGACGCCAATGCGGCTGAAAACAGGCGAGGCGGTCATTGTAGGCGGCGTGAGAAAGACGACACTGTCGTCAGAGGGGATCACCCTATTGTCAGCAGGAACGAAGGCAATCATTTCGATTTCGATGGCACCTTTTGAGCCCCATTCAACATGTGAGACTGGTGGCAATGATCGATCTTTGTAAAACGTAGTGATTGCAGCATCGACATCTTTCACTTGCGACATGGGATTCAAAAACGTCTTGATCTGGACGACGTGTTCGTCTTTGAGTTCCATGAATTTGAGCGTGTTATGCAGACTTTCGAGTGTTTTCGTCGTTGCCTCGCCCAAGGTCTCTCCCGGTTCCGCCTGCCCCGCGATATAAACCGCACGCCCTGTTGGCAGAATCGACCACATCGAATTCGTTTGGGAGTCGTCGCGCAGCACTCCGCTGATTTCATCGTTGAGACGGGCAATGATCACGGCATCAGCGGCAATTTTTGCTTTGGCAAGAGGCAAAGGCGTCTGCACCCACATCATGGCGGGGAGAACGTCATCGTCCCACGTCGCGTTGATCTGTGTTGCGATCACTGCAGCATCGGCTTCATCACCGACGTAGAGATTTAGCTTAACGACATCGGTGATGGCGGACTCTGAATTTGCGGCAATCTCTTTTAATCGTTTGAAAACATGTTTGCATTGAGCGGTGAGATCGTCACCACCGACGAGGTCTCCGTTTGCGTCAATGGGAAAAATCTGCCCCGTATGGAGTAGGGGGAGGTCATCGACGATAACTGCGTCGGCCCGCGCCTGCATTCCGCTGGAATTTATGCGAGACTGAGCAAAACTTATTCGAGACACCAACAATGACAGAAACAGAACGGTCCAAAAATTTCGAGTTGCAATCATATTGAGCCCCTGAAGTGAGTCCAAATTAAGAAGACAAATAGGAATGTCGATTGAAAACATTTTAGTGTGGTACAATGCTTAGAATTGGCCGAAAAAGCATCTCATTGTATTTTCTGTTCAGAATAATACCGGCCGGACCAAGTCTTCCAGTCTGATGAAGCAAGAGAATTAGAATTCCCATTGCAGGGTTGATGGTGTAGAATCACACTTTATCGAGATTGCGAAAAATTGGCCACCGGTTGATCCCCATAACAGATTGATAAACTGGTTTTTTCTGATGATGGCTCACCTGATGGATCGGCGCCTCGTTTGCCGAAAGATGGATCTGAAATGCCGCTGAAAACGGAAGGAATGGAAGAACCGGCATTGAATCTCACGCCGATGGTCGACGTGGTATTTCTGCTGAACATCTTCTTCATGGTGGGAACGCAGATTCAGGATACGGAATTGCAATATCAGTTGCAGCTCCCCAGTGTGGCCGAAGCGCAGCCGCTTACGAATCTTCCCGATGAAATTGTCGTCGGAGTGACCAATCAGGGAATTATTCTGGTTGCGGGAGAACCAAAATCTCCCGACCAACTCGAACAGTTACTGAAGGGGGCTCATGATAACTTTGCCGGTCAAGCGGTTGTGATTCGAGGCGACGCACAGGTGCCGTATCAGAATGTTGTCAACGTCTTCGAGATTTGCCATAAGGCGCAGATACAGAACATTTCAATTCACACTCGCGTCGCGGAGGATTCGCAGCGATGACATCAATGTGTGCATTCTGGATTCTGGCGATTCCCGACTCGTGGATGGAGTGGGGAAAGACGCGGGGAATTCCCATTGATGAAGTCATCTGGGGAATATTGCTCGGGGGGCTGGCCTGTTCGTCGCTGCATTTGCTCAGCATGTTTCTGACGCGATGGGGCGATCGAAATATCTCGAAAAAGGCACTCGTCTTTTCTCTGCTGGTCCACCTGACGTGTCTCGGCGGTGCCGCAGCAGTAGCACCCAGGTCGTGGGATCCAGAAGGAATCACCGAACCCGAATCAAAGATCCAGTTGAACAGCGTCCTTGTCGATTCCGAAGAAACGATCAAGTCGATCGAAAGCGGCAACACCCCGGTCTGGGACAAGGTCGCCCGTCCCGAAGATGAACCGTTGGCGCGTACCGAGCGAAATCGACTCGATCCCCTTCCGCCAGAGGAAATCAAGCGGGATCTCGAAATGGAAGACATTCCGTCTCTTGATATCCCCGACCTTGCGATGCGGCCGGACGAACCGGTCGCCATTCCCGAACCGGTGAACAACGCCGAGCAAGGAACGACGGTGGAATCTGTTCCTGCCATTCAGTTGAACGAAGAAACGGCCGAATCACGTCCCGAGGTCGTTGTTCCATCGAGTGCCGCACGTCGTAGCACGCGACTCAAGTCGGGGATGGCAGACGCCAGGATCGAACGAACCTCTCCCCAAGGATCGGCCGAACGGCTGACTCCGGAGATCATGCCCGATCAACGGTTGGCCACGGTTGCCGAACCGGATGGTCCGTTGGGAATCTTAGCCCCCAGCGAACAATCCTCCGATAGTATCGTCCGGCGTAGTGGTCCCGTGGCTTCGACGCTTGATCTCGATAATGCCGGTGCGGGAACCGAAGACGGTGGCCCATCCGCAGAGAGTACGTCTCCTGGTCCCCCTCGGTTTACGCGAATCAAACCTCGAAGCGTCCGCAGCCAGACGGATGGTAGCGGTGTCGAGCGATTTCGCGATGACAGGACACCACGATCATTAACTCTGGCGGACACCGACACACGTGGTATGAGAAACTCGATTGCCACTGCGACCCCCGAAGCAGGACTGGTTCCCAACGCGAACCCCTCCGAACTCGACGGCGTAACGTCGCGACGGCAATCGGGCGTACCGTCGACCTATCGACTCCGCACGCTCGCGCGACGGAAAGATGTCGCCCGCAAATATGGCGGTACGGAAGAATCGGAAAAAGCCGTGGAAGCCAGTTTACGCTGGTTGAGTCTGGCGCAGTCGAGCGGTGGTTTCTGGGATGCGAATGCCTATGGTGCCGGTCGCGTCAAAATCGACGAAGAAGGAGTCGACCGCCAGAATGCCGGCGCACAATCGGATGCCGGTGTAACCGCTCTTGCCGTGCTTGCATTTCTTGGTGCCGGCTATACGCACGAAGAAGGCCAATATGCTGATCAGATCGACGCGGCACTTCGCTGGCTCGTGGAAAATCAGGGGTCCGACGGTTTTCTTGGCGGTAAGGCGGGGCATTACGACCGTATGTACTGTCACGCGATGGCGACCTATGCACTGGCCGAAGCCTACGGTATGCAGAATGATCCGACGACCGACACACGTCTGCGCGAACCATTACGTCGAGCTGTTGCGTATATCATCGACAATCAGAACCCTAACGACGGCGGTTGGCGGTATCTGAAGGGGCAAAAAAGTGACATGAGTATGTTTGGTTGGCAGTTGATGGCGCTAAAAAGTGCTGATATTGCCGGTATACCGATTCCGTCAGGCGTCCGTACAAAGATGGAACAATTTCTCATCAGTCGCAGTCTTGGGAAGAACGGCGGGCTCGCAGCGTATCGCGTTACTGAACCAGCCCTCCCTCCGACGCCGTCAATGACTGCAGAAGCGTTGTTTTGCAAGCAGATGCTCGGGATTCGACGAACTCATCCTGCGTGTAAAGAGGCCGTTGGATTTTTGATGCAGAACCTTCCCCGACGAAGCGAGTACAACGAATACTATTGGTACTACGGTACGCTGGCCATGTATCAATACGGAGGTGACGGCTGGAAGAGATGGAATGAATCGTTGCGTGATCTTCTTGTCAGTGAACAGCAGACGAGCGGCGTCAATGCCGGCAGCTGGGAACCTCTTCCACCCTGGGGGCCTTACGGAGGACGTGTTTATTCCACCGCACTCTGTACACTTTGTCTTGAAGTGTATTACCGTTTCTTACCGCTCTATCAAATGGGTGGACAGTACGACGAACAGTAGCATTTGTATCACCCCCGAATCGGATCCATTTGCTTCCAGGGTGGCGGGAAAATGGCATCGATCTTGTTGAAATGTTCCGTGGGAATCTGTACGTCGAGAGCAGCAACGGCATCTTCGATTTGTTCTATTCGTTTCGCACCAACCACCAATGAACTCATCGCCGGTTGCGACAGTGTCCAGGCAAGCGAATATCGTAAAACTGGTACACCCAGGTCAGATGCCAGGCGTTCGATCGCTTCCAGCCGATCGAACAACGGGTCGTCCATTTTCCACATCCATTCGGGTTTCTCTGCGGCACGGGATTGCGCCGGTGCCGCTTGACCACGGCGATATTTTCCCGTCAAGAGTCCCCCCTGTAGCGACTGGTAGGGAGTGACGCCGATTGAATATTTATCGCAGAAGTTGAGGTCGTGTTGAAATTCTCGTCGCAACAGACTGAATGGAATCTGTGATGAGACCACTCGTGGCCAGCCATGCTTTTCAGAAAGATTAACCAATTCGCACAGTTGCCACGACGAGTGATTCGATGCTCCAAAATAACGAACTTTGCCTGCCTTGACGGCGGTTTCCATGGCCGCGAGTGTGACATCAAGCGGGGTTTCATTGTCGGGCCAGTGGATGATATAGAGGTCGATCGTATCGGTTTGTAATCGTTTCAGACTCCGATCGACTTCCCGTAAAATGTGTAAGGCGGTAAGTCCCTTTTCCTGCGGACCGGGACCGACGGGGGCACCGACTTTGGTCGCGATTATTGCACGATCGCGACGATCTTTCATGGCTTTGCCGACAATTTCTTCGGCGACTCCGCCTGAACTGCCGAGAAACCTCGCATAACCTTCGTAAACATTCGCGGTGTCGATGAAGTTGATTCCCAGGTCGAGTGCCTGATGAATCAACTTGATCGAATCGGCTTCCGTCACGGGGGTGCCGAATGTCATCGTTCCCAGACAAATGGGGGAGACCATCAGTCCGCTCGCTCCCAGTCGATTATATCTCATTGTTGTATGTTCCTTAGAATCTCTTATTTCTGCGCTGCTTCCCACGCGGGGAGTCGTTCTGCATAGCTGTGGGCTTGATTGACGAAATCGACACCGACGTAATCCTGCCAGCCTTGCATAAGTCGTTTAAAGACGGGACCGGTCTGACCATTGCCGATCGTCTGACCTTCGAAACTGACGGCGTGGCAGAGTGCATACGTTGTTGCCGTACAAAATATTTCGTCGGCCAGCAGCGCTTCATATCGGCCGAGGTTCGTTTCACGTACGGGAATATCCAGCTTTTTCGCGAGTGCGAGCGTCGTGTTTCGGCTGACACCTAATAGAATATTTCGCGGTTCGGGGGTGAGCAGTACGCCGTTCTTGACGAGAAAAATATTCCAACCCGGGCCTTCGGAGAGATAGCCGTCGGAATCGAGCAACACCGGCCAGCGTCCCGGACCCATCCGTTTGGCCTGCAGAATCGCCATCTGGTAATGCAACCGGCTTCGCGTTTTCGCTTTCGGGTCGACGAGATATGCCGATAACGTTTGCTGAGCCGGAACAACGACGTGCACACCGGTTGAATAGTTCGGAGCAAAACCTCCCATGTGAGTGATCAGTGGCCAACAGTTGATTGAAACGGTTGAATGAATTCCTTCAGAAAAAGCTGATCGATACACTTCGAGCGGTCCGCGAGAGACATCGTGCATGATCTGCCAGTCCATGTCGCTGTCTTCCGTCGGAAGATTGCGCTCGAGTGTTTCGAGAGTCAGTCGCTCCATCTCATTCGGGTTTAACCCGCAATCGATTTCCATCAACCGTAGTGAGCCGTATAACCGGTTGATATGTTCCTTCAGTCCGAAGGGTTTGCGGTTGTATGTTCTCGTCACTTCGAATGCCATGTCACCAAACATAAGCGCCGAGTCGAAAATGGAAACACGCGCTTCACATTCGGGGACAAAGTTTCCGTTGAAATAGACGACTCGTTCTGACATTTCGATTGCTCCCGAAATGTAAAATCTTATTATTCGTCGCTCACTGGGCCGTCGAAACGTTTACCACGCATCGTCATTTCGACTCCACTGACAATCATGCCGACAATAATGCCGATAGTAAGCGACATCGCGCCGGAGAACAGAAAATTCAACCCCCACCATTTGTAGAACGTCACGCCGACCGCCGTGGTGATTGCCGCGAGCACGGCACATAATCCTCCAATGGAAGTCGACCATGGGACAAACATCGCCAGAAAGAACAAGACGAAAATTGGTGCCGTCAACAGGTTGACGACCTTCATGCAAAGGTCGATCAAATTTGTGACGATTTCCTTCTGGACCAGCCAGCGGTTGACTAACGTCAGCAGTACGATAATGACGCCTACGATGACTGACACAATACGAGCGAGACGGACTTCTTCTCGCGGGCCTCGTTTGCGCGGATTGAAAATCTTCAAAAAATCGTGGGTAATAACGGCACACGACGAGTTGACGCCCGATGACAGGCTCGACAGCGCCGCCGACAGAATCGCGGCAATAATCAAGCCTGTCATTCCCGGTGGGAGTCCGATGACAATAAACTTTGGGAATAATTTGTCGGCATCTTTCAGGGCGTCGGCAGTACCGCCAAACAGACTGGGGTTAGCCATGAAGTATCCCAACACGGCGACGCCTACCAATCCCAGCAGTACCCCGATCACCACATCGGTCAACAGGTGCACTCCCATAGTCCATCGAGCGGCGCGAACATCTCGAGTCGAGAGATACCGTTGGATGGCCATTTGATCCGACCCGGTCGTGCACGTCATCCAGACGAGCATATTGACAAATGCGCCAACGAACGTAATTCGGGCTCCCTCTTCATGCCAGAACTTCGGCGGAGCCCAATGGTCCATCCAATGATTCGGCCACCAGGGAGTGAATCCACCCATTGAATATGACACCAGACCAATTGTTAGAATCGCCCCACCAACCATGACCAATGATTGAATCGCATCGGTGACGATCACCGCGCGAAATCCTCCCTCGGTCGTGTACAGAACAGTGAAGGCACCCATCACGGCACATATCAGCGGAATCCACTGTGGGTCAAGTTTGAAAATCGGCACAACAACAGTCGATGCCGTGGCGTACAATATTGACGCCATCCAGAACATACGAAGCGTGATAAACATTCCTGAACCGAGCAGCCGCCCCAATGTACCAAGCCGCGCTTCCAATAACTCATACGCGCTCGTAGCGTGAAGTTTCATAATGGAAGGAATAAGCAGCCAACCAACGATGATAAATACAATCGGGAAACTCACCATACTGGCGAAAATCATCGGGCCGTGCTTGACGATTTCTCCAGGATAGGCCAGATACGAAAGCGTGCTCGTCAACGTTGCAAACAATGACAATCCAACCATGAACGGATTGAGATTCCGACCGCCTAGCAGATAATCGTCAGCCGATTGCGTCCGGTTCGAGTAATAGCGGCCGATGGCCAGCATCATCAGGCCGAACAGGCCGATCACTAAGAAATCCCAAATCGTCATAAGTCGAATATTCCGTGTTTGAAGGTATTCTCAACGAACCAATGCAGATTATTTCGTTCGAGTTTCCATCTCAAGAATGGATTGCAGTTCGCGGACTTGATCGAGATTGACACCTTCAGGTTGATGGTCGAGTAGCCAGTTCGTATCGAGCAGCGCTTCTTCTGTTCGCTTGGTTTGAAACTGCAACACCGCTCGAAACCAGCGTTCCTGTCCGACATCGGGATTCAGTTCCACCAGTGTATCGACGTATCGCAGCATTCCTTCCGCGTCTGCCGCGTCGCGGGCCACTCCGAACAAATTGTGTAACATGCGGGTGATGATGGCTAATTTGGTCTGCGGCGCGAGATCGGCTTCAGCAATCGGCCGTCCCGTCGCCTGCTGAACGCGAATCGCCGCTACTTCTTTTGTGAGTACGGTACCACCTTCGAAAACGTCAATGAGTTGAGATTCTCCTTCTGTCGGTTCGTAACGAACAACAAAATGGCCCGGCAAGCCAACACCGACGATTTTCAGATCGAGTCGATGCGCGAGTTCGATGTAAAGTACGCTGAGTGTGATGGGTAACCCTTCGCGATCATCAACGACCTCGTTGAGATAACTATTCGAACGGTTGTAATAATCGGTCCGGCTGCCGTGAAAACCAAGTTGCTGAAATAAATAGTGATTGAGCGCCACAAGTTTTTCGGCTTCCGTCGTCACTTCGGTGAACGGCTTTGCGATCTCACCGGCCATCCGCTCGACCTGCGTGAGATAAGCCTCGATATCGAGTTCCGGATTATCGAGTTTAGCCAGCAGCAGCGATGCCTTGAGCAGGTCGATTTCATGGTCAGGTTTCGTCATTTCCTCACCTAAGGACTTGTGCGTGTGATGCAGCTGAATTTCCTTCGCCAGTTGACGGACTCGCTCGGCTCGCTGTTCGAGTTCTTTAGCCTGCTGTTCCAAGACGAGGGTCTGGGCTAACGGATCATCGGGAAACACTTCCACGAGTTCTTTCGGTGGCGGACGATTCAGCGGCAACACGCGAACTTGTTCCATCAACTTGGCGACCAGCGCTTCATCTGGCAGCAGGGACGGAATCTCTTCGGCAATACGAAACCCTTTGAATTCTGCGTCTGTATGTCGGAACTTTGCTAAACCGACTTTTCCGCGAGTATAAACGGCATCGGATGATTCGAATACGATTTCATCGTTTACATAACATCGAAACCGGTCGGCATCGAGATGCACTTTGAGCCAGTTCCATTCGCCCGGTTTGTAATGGTCGCTCTTTTTTTCCTCTAATACCTGCCAAGAATAAACGTCGGGGCCGTCGAATCGGCTGAGACGTAATTTTCCACTGCTCGGATAAAAACCGTAATGCTTGTTGGTTGCATCGGCATGAAACACGATGCCTGCGGCTCCGTCTTCCTGTTCCATTCGAACTGCGACTGCGATTTCACGCGGAAATTCGGATACCAATTCGTGCCATAAGCAGAGCGACCGGCCGCCGAAACCTTCGCCGAGGCCTTTGACCTGAATCCTACCGGCTCGTTGACGCCACGTTGCACCGAACAATGTCGTCCATTGGGTTTCGTCGAGTGCTCCGATTGTCAGCCAGCGTGACATCGGTACGGGGTTCGGCTTTTCGAGCAGCGGCTTGAGGGCGTTGATCGGAACGGCGAAGCCGAGGTTTTGCGTGACCGTTGACTTCAATGAAACGATTCCTTCGACTTCCCCTTTCATATTGAGCACCGGGCCGCCGCTATTGCCAGGTTCGATCGGCATGGCAAGTTGCAACATCGAAAGCCCGTCGATATCGCGTGTGCCTGAGATCACTCCACTGACGACACTATGTTCGAGCCCTAGCGGATTACCGAGAACAATAGCAGGCTGACCCTGGGTCACCGCTGCGGAATCTCCGAGCGGTAGCACCGGTAGCTCCTTGGCGTCGATGCGGATGATCGCCAGATCGGCCAGACGCTCTGTTGCATGTATTTCGACGACATCGAACGATTTGCCATCACGAAGCGTGACCGATATCGGTCGCGCTTCACCGATCACATGATAATTGGTCGCAATCAACCCGTCGGAGGCGATGATGAAACCGGTCCCGACCCCCTTCGACTGACCGTCGCGTCCATGATATTTGATCACAACCACAGAGTCCCTCGTCGCTGTCGTCAGATCAGCAACAGATTTCGCTGTTTTGTCTGCCGGATTCACATCTTCAGCGGAGTGAATGAAACCAAGTGGTGCCAGGGCGACTACCGCCGCAACCAAACAGATCGGAAAAGCCTCGTAGAGGGTACCGAGCCACGATGAAAAGATTCGAAAACACATAATCGCACCCTTTTGGCCAATGTTCACAGAGTCGAGAATGCATCCATATTACAACATCATCAATGATTCATCACCCATGATTGCTCGAAAATAGAGGGTATAGAGCCTGATACTCCCACAATCAACTCGAAAGCTGCGAATCTCGCCCCGCCAAAGAAACGCGTGAGGCCGCCCATTCTCCAACGGGCGGCCTCGGGAACTCAGACCGTCGATAAGAGGCTCGGTGATCAGCCGTGCGACCAGGGGGAATACCTGGCGGAACTCTTACAAACCATCTGAAGCGTCAAGATCTAAAGTTAAGGAAAAAAGTTGAGCCAGAATCAGTCGTCTGACGATCGTTATTCCTTCTCATCTGCTCAATACGGAAATCGTGGGCCGACTTGCGTGACACTCGTTGATTCTACGTTACCCGCAGGAGTGGGGACGGCATCACCCGGAATCGGTTGCGGCCCTGCGGGTTCAGCATCGAAGGGGGTGCTGGTTCCCGGGTGTTGATCCAAGGGCAGATTCTGACACGGATCGCACGGGACTCCATCGATCGGTGCTTCCAGATTGAGCGGGCAAGTCGGCGTCGGCGTCGATACCGGTTGCATGGGACACGGGACGATATCGGCATCATCGGGAATCGAAACGATTTGGTTATCCGAAAAAGCGGAACCGAATGTCCGCGAACCTCGCCCGCACCAGTTGAAACAGCCGCGCATTCCTTTGAAATAATACGATTGATCGAGCGCAGAGAATGCTCCGGCCAGATCTTTGAATTCCCCAACGATCGCTTCCTGCAGGCAGGTCATGCCGGTAATCAGTCCCAATACCATGATGGTTGAAACCAGGATCAATTCCGCAGAAATGATCACGCCCAGGTCGTCGTTCCACAATTTTTGTAACAGATTCATGATGGTCTCCTCGCGTAAAAAATGGAGTTTGTCTGAGTTCCGTAAAACCAGGTTCCCTTCGCGACCGCTCTTGATTCCCCGAGCGATCGACGTTCGTCTCGTTGCCTATTGCCGCCTTCCTCCGACGGAAGAAGGGTTTGTGTTCCCCAAGTGACTGACCGGCGGTCGAGAGAGGATCTCAGCAACACCGGGCAGTCACTTCCGACGGTTTCTCAGGCCGTCGGATCTCATGACGAACATCTGTCCGTCACGCGTGTATGGTTGTTCCCGCCGGTTCTACGATCGATGCGATGCGATGCGAATGATCGGCGTGGATGACATCATCGTTACAACGGGGAGAATTGGCAGAATCCGTGCCAAAGGAACGACTGTGATAATCGTTAAAATCGGTGCGTTGTCATAACATCTGGTTAAGAAGGAGGTTGCGGATATCAATACGGCGTCGACCCGTGTGTCGAATTCCGTTAGCAGCGATTATTCCGATGGTAACGATTAAAACGATGTGCGCGGTTGTAAAGGTTGTGTCAAATGTTCTGAACAGTGGCGTTATGACGGATTTGGCACCGCATTGCCTCCATCGAATCGTTCCCGTAGCTCGTCAACCGGTGTCACGCAGCGATATGAGGCGTTCTAAACCGAGGTCTTCGACCTCGATCCCGCTTCATAGAGACCAGCTACAGGTGCTGGATGTGAACGGGGATTGCGTGTATCCTGAAGCGACCAGATAACTCGCTTCAACTCCTTCATGAGGTCACGCCATGAAACTGCATTCGCTTGCCCTGTCGTTCGCCGTTCTGTTCACGTCATTCGCGGAAAGTTCATTCGCTACGGAATCGGGACCGCTGCAAGCAGGGGCGGCGACTGCGAACATCACACCGAACCTCGGCGGTGAAATCATTGGTGGGTTCAAGCCGTTTCCATCCACGTACATTCACGACCAGTTACACGCCCGCTGTCTTGTCCTCGATAACGGCCATAAACGCATCGCGATTGTTATCTGCGATCTGCTCGGCATTCATCGCAGCGTCAGCGATGAGGCACGTCGTATGATTCAAGACGAAACTGGCATTTCGCTCGAAAACGTCCTCATCAGCGGTACGCATACGCACTCGGCGGTCAGCGCGCTCGGAGAGCGTTTTCAGGAATATCAGGATTTGAACGACTACCAGAAGTTCGTGGCCCGCCGTATCGCCGACGGAGTGAGGTGTGCAATCGAAATGTTGCGACCGGCAGAAATTGCGTTCGGTTCCGTTGATGTTCCTGAGCACGTCAATAACCGTCGCTGGTTCATGCGTCCGGGGACGATGCCTCCTAATCCTTTCGGCAAGATCGACCTCGTGAAGATGAATCCGCCGTCGGGAAGCGAAAATCTCACCGAACCCGCCGGGCCGATCGATCCCGTGGTCTCGTTTCTTTCGGTTCGCGAACCGGGTGGCAAGCCGATCGCCCTCTACGCGGCGTATTCACTGCATTACGTGGGCGGGGTTGGCAATGCCCACGTTTCGGCCGATTACTTTGCCATGTTCTGTGACGAACTGGCACGACTGCAAAACGCGACAACGCAAGATCCGCCATTTGTTGGGATGCTTGCCAACGGCACCAGTGGCGATATCAACAACATCGACTTCGTGAAGCCACGCGGACGCAAGGAGCCTTATGAACAGATGCGTTATGTCGCCCACGACGTCGCAGAGAAAGTGAACGGAGCCCTGTCGAATCTCGAGTACAAACAGGTCGTCGTACTCGGAGCAAAATATCGCGAACTCGACATCGCTACCCGACGTCCTACGGATGAATTACTCAAATGGGCCGATGAGACGCTTGCTTCCGCTCCTGAAGACAAAAGCAACTGGGATCTGTCGCACTTCTACGCCGAGCGGACGAAAAATATTTTGAGTTATCCCGAAACGCTCGCACTGCCGTTGCAGGTGATGCGCGTTGACAATGTCTCGATCGGCACGATGCCGACAGAAACGTTCTGCGAAATCGGCATCGAATACCGCGACCGCAGCCCGCTCAAGCCGGCCTTCATGGTCTCACTGGCCCACGGCTATTACGGCTACCTCCCCACGCCCCGGCATCACGACTTAGGGGGTTACGAAACCTGGCTGGGGACAAACCGGTTGGAACGCGAAGCCTCGGTGAAGATGCTCGATGCGCTGATTGAGATGACGCAGGAACTCGCGGAGTAACTCATCTGTGGCAGGCTTCTGTGAGGCCGGATCATCCCCTACGGAGTTGACCACACCGGCCCCAAAGGAATGATAACGTGCGAACGAAAAAAACGGTTCGTATTCAAGCCCGCTATTCAGCCTCAGAGAGGCGATCGTGAATAGCTTGGTGGCGGAAGCCCCAGGCACTCGAACGCCATCTCGCATCCGAGCCCCGTGAGGGGCGACAGACGAGCGTGGTCGTCATTCGCCATGTGCGTCGCCCCATCCGGGGCTTTACGGAACGGCGTGCGAGCGGACATGGGGCTTCCGCCGCCCCAAGTTCTGAAGCGGCGACCGCATGGAACTATTCACCGTCGTATCTCGCTTCCACCGAATCGTTGCGTTCGGCCTTAAACTCATCAAGCGCCTTAAGTGCCTCGCGCGTGCGGGCGACGAGCGACTCGGGGAGTTCGATCGTCCAGACGTTAATTTCGCCAGCCTTAGGGACGAAGCGAAGTGGATCGGCTGATTTGTCGACGATAGCCGACTTAATGGGAATTATGATTGGCCCTTGGAATATTCCATTCATTTCCGGCATTTGACCGCTTACCAGTTCACCGTCGCCTCTAAAATACCTGTCGGTCGGCCAAGTGCTTATAATTGGCATTCCCATTCCGCTTATCGTCAACTTTTTGCTCATTCGTAGTGCCAGTAGTTCCGTTGACGGAAAAACAACAGTCATCCCATTGATTTCCACTGGGAGATTACGAATCGTCAGACTTTCCTTCCACATCAGCTCGGAGTCGGGATCCAATCGGGTTTCGATGCCGTATTTGCTCTGGCCGATGGATTCAATGTTGTAGCCAGCATAGCCGATGGTAGACCAATAATTCGCTACCTTTCCTGATGATTGCAGAAGCAGCCAGTCGCGTTTAGTAGTACCTGAAAAGCCCTGGCGATCTTGGACAAGCGGAGGTTGCCATACCGTCTCGCCGATGTGACGTAAGCCTTGCGAAACGGCACAAATCAGATCGAGATTTTCGTTGCGCAGATCGGCGGGCCAGTTAACGTCGAGTTTCAATTGAACGTCTTCGATCGGTTTGGACGGGCAATCGACGGTGAGTGTTCGTGGAGTGCCAGGCATGATTGTTTGGTAGTCGGTGGTATGGTCGCCCCACGGCGAATTCACCGTTAAAGTGCACGAGCCAGGTTTGACATATCCAATCTCGACTTCCTCATTGATATGTAGTTTTTTGTCGACCTGCACGTTGTCGGTACCGAAGAGTTTTCCAAACAACGTTACCTGAAATTCGCCGTCGGGCACCATTCCGTGTTCGTTCGATACCAGTTTCACTTTCACGGGAACCCAGTCGAGCAACAAGGTGTTGAGCGATTGGGGATGTTCCTCGGACATGAGTGTGAGTGAACTCAGCTTCTCCAGCATCGCCCGATTCACCTCGCGCCCTTCCTGCACCGCCATCCATGCAAATCCACTGGCGGCAAGACACGCGATTGCCATTATGACCGTCACACCGATCAAAATGCGTTGCGACATAATTTTCTCCTTTATCGCATCCCACCACAGCCGATAGGCTACGGCGGTGGGGTTGCCGAATTTATCGATCACGTTTTTCTTCGCATGTTCTTTATCACCTGTCGCGTGCAACTCGCGGTTCATCGCACAGGACAGATGATCCGCAAGCTCAGCGACGATGTCGTCGCGCAGATGCGACGGCTCATCATCGCGCGGTGCGGGGAGATCGGCGGCGAGGTCTCGCCAGTTGCTGCCGTGCTCAGGCATGGCCGAGGACTCCTTGCACCCCTTTAGAGAAGGCGGTCCATTCCTGCTTCTTGGTGGCGAGGGCTTTGCTGCCGGCGGCGGTCAGCTTGTAGTATTTGCGTCGGCGTCCGTCGGTTTCATTCCAATTAGCAGCGAGATGCTTCTGCCGTTCGAGCCGGTGCAGGGCAGGGTACAGACTTCCCTCTTTAAGTTCGAAGTACCCGCGCGAACGAGCGAGAACCGTTTGTGCGATCTGATACCCGTACGATGGGCCTTCGGAGATGACTTCGAGAATCAGCATCTCAACGGTGCCGGTGAGTAGACGTGAATCCATGAATATTCTCCCTGGCGATAATGCAATGACAGTCTATGTATAGATAGGCTATGTGTGGTTGTCAAGGGGAAATTCGTGGGGCATCCGTTATTGCTGTCCCTTCGCTATGCCTTTGTAGCTGGCCTCGGTGAGGCCGGACCGAGGTCGCAGACCTCGGTTCAGATGACCTCATGTCGGTGTGGTTCCTGGACACAAAGCTGTCCGGGGTACCTGATGTGGGTCCAGGGCCTATCCCAACCGAGCGACTCGAAGGCTTAGCTCTGCTGCTGCGCAGGTTGCTTGACGTCGGGGTATTTCGGGTACAAGATGGAGCCGGCGACGTCCCCTTTGGCGTTTGCAGTGGGTGGGGTGTCGGCAAGGGCACCGGGGGGATAAACAGTCTCGTCGTCGGGGAAGAACGCCGACCCGACTTTGCCAAGAATGCGCTTGGCATCCATAGCCAGCGTGAAACTGATGGGGATCAGCACGAGCGTGAAGACCGTCGAGAGACTTAATCCCCCGAGAATCACGCTCCCCATGCCGCGGTACAATTCGGAACCAGCTCCCGCTGCCCAGACGAGTTCGCCATTGACCCAACTGGGATTGGGGAACACGAGCGGCATCATGCCGAGCACGGTCGTCAGCGTCGTCATGAAAATCGGCCGCGTGCGCGTACTGACGCTGAAAATGACCGCCTCGACCGGAGGCATATCGAATTCTTTCATGTTGTTGAGCGATTGATGCACGATCAGAATTGCGTTGTTGACCACAGTACCGATGAGAATGATGAAACCGAGCATCGTGAGCATGTCGGCCGACTGGCCCGTGTAAAGATTAAGAACGGCCAACCCGGCGACGCCGCCGACGAGACCGAACATCACGCTGAAAATAATGACCAGCGGATAAAAGAACGACTCGAAAAGTCCCGCCATCAACAGGTAAGTGATAACGAGTGCGAGCAGCAGATTGCCGCGCATTTCTCGCCACGTCTGAGAGAGTTTATCGGCCGTTCCCGCGAGGCGAATTTGATATTGTCCCGATTCGAACGTCGGCGACTGCATCATCGGCTGAACGATTTTTTCGTTAATGGTATTCAGCGCGGTTTCTAGCGCCAGTGTCGGTCTCGGAGTCAGAAGAATCGTGATCGTTCGCGTTCGTTCGCTGTGATTGACCTGTTCGGGACCGCTGGCGATCCGAATGTCGGCGACAGACGAAAGCGATACCACTTCGCCCGTTGGTGTATTAAGCGGCAATTGACCGACGTCCTGCGAGTGCAAGGCGTATTCGGGAGCACCGTATATCACCATGTCAATCTTGCGGCCGTCGTGCCAGTACTCACCGGCGAAAGCACCATCGATAAGGGCATCGACGGCGTAACCCAGATCGCTGGCGTTGAGACCCGATTCGGCAACTTCTTCGAGTTTCGGAATAATGTGCAATTCGGGACTCGTCAAATCGAGACTCGGGTCGGGACGCATTTGATTCCCCTCGGTCATGGGGAATTCCTGCATGCACTGTCCGAAGACTTTGCGGCCTTCCTGCACCAGGACTTCGAGACTAGGGCCGGTAATTTCAATTTCGATCGTACGGCCGCCGGTCAACGCATTTTCGAACAGACTGGTCTGTTTCGCGAAAGCGAACACACCGGGAACTTTACTGGCAGCACGAGTGAGCACCGGCACGAGTTCTGCGGCGCGCAGCGGATCGACCGATCTTGCACCCATGAAAATCTGCCGACCCCGAGCCACGAAGAAAAAGCTGGCGAGTTGCGGCCCGTCCAATGACAGGGCTTCGGGAGATCCCGGTTTCGCCTCCCAGTAGGGAGAGAGTTCGTTCTCTACGATTCGCCCCATATCGACCATGTGATCGACGTTGTATCCTGGTGGAGGCGAGACAATCGCGATGACCAAATTGCGGTTTCCGTCGGGAAGGTATTCGATCTGCGGCATCATTTTCTGAATGCCCCACAACGATCCCGTTGCGAACGCGGCGACGATGGCAATACGTACGATTCCATTAAGTGGCATCGTGTGCACGAGTTTGAGTCCACCGGTCAACAAGCTGTTTACCCATTGGCCCAGAGCAACGAGTCCGAAGAGTTTCCATTGTCTCGCGGCAGGAACGACAATTCGTTTCTTGGGCAACAGGTAACGAGACGCTGCCGGTACGACGGTAATCGAAACGATCAACGACAATCCGACCGAACAACTGATCGCTAGCGCAATATCTTTGAAGAGTTGCCCCGCCTGACCTTCCGCAAAGATAACTGGAATAAATACTGCGAGCGTGGTTAATGTCGAAGCGAGGACCGCCCCCCAGACTTCGGAGGCTCCTTTACGAGTCGCTTCTTCCACACTTTCGCCGAGCTGATAATGCCGATAGATATTCTCCAACACGACGATGGCGTTATCGACGACCATGCCGACGGCGAAAGCGATTCCCGCCAGACTGATGACGTTGATGCTGCGGCCGAACGACTTCATGAACAGAAATGTGGCGATGACGCTGATGGGAATACTGATGCCGATGATGAGAACCGACCGGGGACTGCGGAGAAAAATCAACAGAATGACGATCGCCATAGTTCCACCGACGTAGATGTTCCCGGTCACCAGTTCGGTCGCGGAGTAAATATATTCGCTCTGATCGTAAACCTGTTCGAGTTCGACACCGAGTTGCTTCAGAATGCCGAGATTGAGTTCGGCGGCGGCAATGCGCAGCGAGTCGCCGAATTGAAGTTTCGCCGATGAGATTTCGAGGGGAGTTAATTCGCCGTCGCCGTTCAGATCGAGTTGCTCAAGGGGGGGGCCGATGACTTCAAGGACGTTCGTACCAGGGGCTTGTTGTGCGTTGACGGCGAGCCCCTCGACGCCTTTCTGCCGGACGACACCATCCGGTTTCTTATAGGAAATTTCAGCATGGGCGATATCTCCGACGCGAATCGGGGAATTGTCGCGCATGGCGACAACCGTCGCTTCGACTTGTTCGACCGTTTCGAATTGAGCAAGCGTGCGGATGACGTCGCGGTTTTTTCCTTCCCAGATATCGCCGCCGGACGTGTTCTTGTTTTGATTGACGAGAGCGGTCCGCAGGTCAGAAACGGTGAGTCCGAATGCGGCGAGTTTGGCCGGATCGACGGTAATGTGCAATTCCTGTTCGCGACCGCCGAAGACGTTGGAGTTTGCAACCCCTTCCACACGTTCGAAGCGGGATTCAATTTGTTCCTCGGCGAATTTGCGGAGTTTCGCAGCATCGTTTTTCGTCGCGAGAAGATCGTTAATCGCAGGGAAGTCGTGGGAATACTTTTTGAGAGTCGAAAGTTCGATCGCATTTTCGCCCGAAATCATCGGAGCGAGCACGTCGGCAGTCTCGGGATGAGCAGTGACGAATTGACGCAACTCTGTGATTTTGGGGGGAATCGGACTGAGAATGAACCAGGCGATAGCATTCGCCGTTGGGTTCACGGTCGTCACGATTGGCTCACGGGCGTCTGGGGGATATTGCGCAACCTGGTTCAGTTTTTCGCTGACACGGGCGCGGGCGTCGGCCAGACTCGAACCCACTTCGAACTTGAGCACGATGGTACCGGTCGAATCGGTGCTCTGGCTTTTGAATTCCTTCAGACCTTCGACGCTTTTAAGTTGCTCTTCCTGTTCTTCGATTATCTCGCGTTCGATTTCCTGTGCACTAGCCCCCGGCCAGACGGTCGTGACCGTCACTTCAGGTTCGGTCACGTCCGGCGTGAGTTGAATTGGAGTCTCCCACAAGGCCAACATCCCGAACAACACGGCAAAAATGACCCCTACAGCCACTTTGACAGGATTGTGAACGGCGAAATGTATCAGGTCCATTGTCGCGGATTCCGAATCTCAGGTATGCAGGAAGGAAAAATGATGAGCGCAGTGCGCTAATACTATTTTATTCCAGATTAACAGATAAACGTTTCAACGTCTAAAGTTTTGTCGTGAGAATTAAGGATTCTCGGCGGGTTGTTTAGCGGGGGGCGAGGCTGGTGGTGCGATTGTTTTCTCTTCGGTGCCGAATTGAATGCGGACTGGCTGAAAGGGTTGAAGCCGTTCGGCCCCTTCGACGACCACGAATTGATGGTCTTGCAATTCCGGTGCGATGACTTCGATTTCATTTCCTTCCGTCAGGCCGGTTGTCAATGAAATCTGCCGTACCACCCCTTGAGTCGGATCATTCTTGTCGATGTCACAGACATACATCAGTAATCCGCGAGTTGTTCGCATCAAGGCGTCTTTAGGGGCCATGAGAGCCTGTTGAGGGGCACCAAAGAGTGTCATTTCCGCCATCATTCCCGCCTTGAGGATCGGTGACCGCACGCCATCGACTTCTGTAAACTGGTTTTGAAGTCGAACTTTAACTGGAAATCCCCGCGAGCCGGCCTTCCAGTCGCTGGTGGGAACGATGTAACTGACACGTCCCTGCCAGACGTCGTCACTGACTGCGGAAATCTTGATATTGGATTCCGATCCCAGCCGTACGTGCTTGATGTCATCCTGATTGACGTTTCCGACGACATCGACGGCATTCAATTCCACCAGCGTAACAACCGGATCCCCTTGTGAGAGCCATTGCCCTTCATGAGAATGCTCTTCGACGACGAAACCGGAAAACGGAGCTCGGGTAATTCGTTTTTGCTTATCGGCCAAAAGAAACTCGACATGGTCCTGTTGCCCCTTCACACGGGCTCGGGCCTGTTCGATGGTCTCTTTTCGTGGCCCTTCGACAATCAATTCGAATTGTGCCTGACTGGCCAGATAGAGCTGCGAGGCCGCTTCGGCACGTTCTTCGGCTTCGTCGAGTTCGTCCTGATTCGAGGCCTGACGAGCGATAAGCGTACGGATGCGTTCGAGGCGAGACTGTGTCGATTCCTTCGCCGCTAGATGGGCCTGCATTCGTGCGCGTGCTTCGACGATTTCTTCTTTTCGAGAACCGTTTTCAAGTTCTTCCAGGGCCTGCTGACGTTCCGCTAACAGCGCTTTGGCCTCTTCGATTTCGAGATCAGTCGTGACCATTTTCAGGACGGACAGCACGGTTCCTTCTTCGACGAAAGAACCTTCCTCTGCCAGATACTCTTCGACCTGCCCATTCGATCCCGATGCGACAATGCTGGTACGTGAGGGAACGATACTGCCGACGACAGTCAATTTTGGTGAAACGGTCTTGATGGAAATCTGACCGAGTCGAACGAGCTGAGGCGGTGGCGCAGGAGGAGCACCCTGCGCAGCAACTTCCTGTTCGCCGGAGTTGCCGCAACCACAAAACGCCATAATCGCCACCAACCCGCATATGGCGACTGCAACAGTCGGTTGGCGCGAGTCGATGCTCGGACTGATGATGGTCTTCATAAATTTTAACTCGCGGTTACGATTTCTTTGGCAGTGGCTTCAGTCACAATCGGCTGATCACGGTCACTGCTTGCCGCCTGCTGATTCGACATCAACTGAGTCGAAGGGTCTTTCCCACCGAGATTCTGACAAATTTTAATACAGGTTTTTTTCACGGTCTGCAGGTCTTCTTCAGGAATGTCGACCAGCATCCGCTGTCGGACGTTCTTGCAACATTCGACCATTTGCTCAAAAACCGCTTGGGATTTCGCAGTGGCCCGCAATCGCTTCTTCCGGCGGTCGACGTTGCAAGAAACGCGTTCGAGCCAACCGTCCCGTTCCATACGGGTCAGAATACCGGCGAGCGTCGGTGCTTCAATCGCCAGCAAATTGGCTAATTCGGTTTGCGACGGCTCTTGTAGCAAGGCCATCGAAAATAGGACTTCCCATTGCCGAAAAGTGATCTGTTCCCGGGCCAGTTCGGCATTCATCGACTGCCGCACACATTGCGTGGCGGCATACAAAAAATAACCGATACTGTTTTCAAAGTCGTATTCTAACACCTTTTTCCTCATTCCATCCGGTTGGGTTAGAGACGTTCCGAAACCGCCTTGAAGTCGGCAAAGCTTTACTCAAATCGAAAGGATCATAAATATGTGTGATGCACCGAAAACCTTCAGGCATTTGATTTTCTGACTCCGTCGCATCGATGATAATGCACCGGCAAGGCGGATTCAAGAGGCGAATCATTGTAAGGTGATATTTAACCAGCCGTTAGAATCATCACAATCGGTTGGACAGGTGGATGTCGCCATCGCATCATCCGCATGTGTCAGAACGGTGACACCATCAGAGTGCGCAATGCGAGGTTGAAGGAAGAAATGAGGGAGGGAACCGACAACATGCTCGATGAATGAGCGGGGAGGGTAATATGAGAAGAAGGATGCGAAACGTCCATTTCGCGATGAGGCGAAAGAGTTTTCACATCATGAAGCCAATGGGAAATGGCCAGGAGTGGCAGTCCGGCGACGAAAATCAGAAATGGAGATTGTTTAGCGTTCGAGAGCTGCGAAACTGGCAAAGTTCTTGAAATCACCAGCAACAAATCGGCAACGACTAACCTCGTTCGAACGAAAATGCTGCGAGATCATCTCCGTTAAATGCGGGTCAGGAGCGGAGGAGACTCAATCAATCGCGTGCTTTGGGCAAGGCGGCTGAATACAGCATCGTCACCGAGCCGACCGACATGAGAGCAAATGCGGCCCAGTCTTGCGGGTCGAAAATGCGTTGACCTTCGGGGCTGACACTAGTGAATAGCCCACGAAATTGTGTATCTCGCGAGTTTTCATCTTTCCCGTGAAGAACCATCTTGTCTACGACGAGAAATTGGACCCCGAGGAGAAATACGAATAGTCCGCTCGCAAAAAACATCGCCCGTAACATGTGGGATTCCTTCGTCGATGAAGCAAGATTCGGCTGAATCTGTGTTGTGAACCACGCCATCGTCAGCCGAAGTGACGTTAAGCGGCGAATTCGAGAGTCGTTCTTGTCGAATGCATCGCATCGAATTGTCTGAGTCGTGACATAGCGACATCAATTCGATTATTGTGTTTATCGGTGTGCGACGAAAATTGACTTCAACGTGACTTTCAGCAGTTACAATCCTGCGGATGAGTTGATCCTGTCGTAAGGATTACGACGGTTTTTTCTCTGCAATTCATTCGAAAAGAGATTGGAACAATCGATCACATTGGCGATTGAAGAATCTGTCGATTTAACGAATCACAATTGGGTTTTCTATCTTCACGCGATGTCAACTCAGCCCTGTTTCCCGTTAATATTCGTAAGATCGGCACATTTTAACGGGGAATTCAATTCGATTTTGGTAGTGATTCAACTCCCTTGCTTCAATTACATTCTCCAGACTTCGCTAAAATCTCTGCAGGTGTCGCAGTCTGAGAGGCTTGCATCGCCAGCTGAAATGCGTTGCAATCCAGCGAGCAGAGTTTTTACCTCGCTTCCCATTCGTGAGTGGAACAATACCATGCAGGATGTCGATTCCTATCTCGATCGTGAATCCGGTCGATTTGTTGCCGAATTATGCGATTTGCTCAAGATCCCCAGCGTCAGTGGAGATTCGGCATTTCGTTCTCAGACGCGAAATGCGGCGGAGTTCGTTCGCAACAACCTGCAGCACGCCGGCGTCGACGCCGAACTCGTCGAAACGCCCGGCCATCCCATCGTTCTCGGTCGCTGGCAGAAGTTAGCTGACGCCCCGACCGTGCTGATTTACGGACATTACGACGTCCAACCCCCCGATCCGCTCGACAAATGGATTACCCCTCCCTTCGAACCAACCGAACGCGACGGCTACATCTACGCCCGCGGTGCCACCGACGATAAGGGGCAGATGTTTACGCACATCAAATCGGTCGAGGCCTGGCTGAAGACCAAAGGGGAACTGCCGCTCAACGTCATTTATGTGATCGAAGGGGAAGAAGAAGTCGGTAGCGGCAATCTCGACAACTTCCTCGAAACATACCGCAACGAACTGAAGTGCGACGTCGCCGTCATCAGCGATACCAGCCAATACAGTCCCGAACTCCCGGCGATCACATATGGACTCCGTGGCATCCTCGCCGCTGAAATCCGCCTGCATGGGCCCTCGCAAGATCTGCACAGTGGCATTTTCGGTGGATCAATTGCCAATCCCGCGACTGCGCTTGCAAGACTGATTGCTGCCTTGCACGATGACAAAGGTCGCGTGCAGATTCCCGGTTTCTACGACGACGTGTTGCCTCTTTCCGATGCCGAACGCAAGCAATTCGCTGATCTGCCGTTCGACGAATCGGCATTCCTTAAATCTCTGGGAACCTCTGCAACCTTTGGTGAATCAGATTTCACCACGCTCGAACGCCGCTGGGCGCGACCGACGTGTGAGATCAACGGCATGGCCAGCGGTTACACCGGAGAAGGGCCCAAGACGATTGTCCCTTCCACCGCGATGGTGAAAATCACCTGCCGTCTGGTTCCCGATCAGAATCACGAAGCATTGACTGCCGCCCTCAAAACGTTTCTTGAAAAGCGATTGCCGCCGGGCATCACGATGGAATTCGAGTCGCAACATGGAGCCCCGGCGTTCGTCTTCGATCCGAACAGCCCCTATCTCGAAGCGGCCAAGCGAGCGATCACCGCCGCGTTCGGCACGCCTCCGGTTCTCATCCGCGAGGGGGGCTCGATTCCCGTCGTCTCGACCTTCCGCCAGATTCTGGGAGTCGATACACTTCTGCTCGGATGGGGCCAGAACACCGACAATTTGCACAGCCCCAACGAACGGTTCCGCCTCGTCGACTTTCAACGCGGCATTCGTGCGAGTGCCTATTTGTGGCACGAACTGGCCGCGTTGAAATGACGAATGTCGAAGCACCAATGACGAAGCAATGACGAAGCACGAATGACCAATAAGCAATTCAATTCGTCATTCGGACATTTGGTATTCGGATTTCGACATTCATCATTAACTTTTAACAACTCCCAATTCTCCGGACACCTCCATGCTCGATCTCCAATTCGTCTGCGACAACCGCACCGAGGTTGAATCCAATTGTGCCAACCGCGGCATTACCGTTGATCTCAACCGTATCCTTGCGCTGCGGGATCAACGCAATCAACTGATCGCGGCGACCGACCAGCTTCGGCACGATCAAAAAGACCTTTCCGCACAAATTCCTAAGGAAAAAGACCCGCAACACAAGCAGGCTTTGATCGCCAAAGGAAAAGAACTCCGCGAACAGATCGCCGCCAATGAAGAGAAACTCCGCGATGCCGAGACGGGACTGAAGGAAGAGATGATGCGTCTGCCGAATATGACGCATCCCGATGCCCCTGTCGCCACGGATGAAACCGGCAGCGTCACGCTTCGGCATTGGGGAGAGGCACCGAAGTTCAGCTTCAAGCCGCTCGATCACGTCGCGATCGCCGAGAAGCTCGACCTGATCGATTTCGAAGCGGGAACCCGCGTCGCCGGGCACGGGTTTTATTATCTCAAGAACGAAGCGGTGCTGCTCGAACAGGCCCTCGTGAACTTTGCCTTGCAGAAGCTCCGCAAGAAGGGATTTACGCTTTACAGCACCCCCGATCTCGCGAAAGACGAAGTGCTTGAAGGGATCGGTTTCGCTCCGCGTGGACCCGAGACGCAAATCTATTCGATTCAAAACTCCGACCTCAGCCTCGTCGCGACGGCGGAGATCACGCTCGGCGGTGCCCTCAAAGATCAAATCCTCGACGCCGACAAATTGCCGATGAAATTCGCCGGGTTATCGCATTGCTTCCGCACCGAAGCCGGAGCCCACGGCCGGGCGACACGCGGCATCTATCGTGTGCATCAATTCACCAAGGTCGAGATGTTCGGCTTCACCGGCCCCGACGTCGCTGAATCGGACAAGCTGCACCAGGAAATCGTCGCCATCGAAGAAGAAATTTTCCAGGAACTCAAAATTCATTACCGCGTCATCGACACCGCCAGCGACGATCTCGGCGGCCCCGCCTACCGCAAGTTCGACCTCGAAGCCTGGATGCCCGGTCGCGGCGATGCCGGCGAATATGGCGAAGTGACCAGCGCCTCGAACTGCACCGACTATCAAGCGAGACGCTTAGGCATCCGCTGCCGCACTCCCGAAAAGAAGGGAACCCAATTCGTCCACACCCTCAACGGCACGGCGATCTCGATCGCCAGAGCCATCATCGCGGTGCTGGAGAATTACCAGCAGGAGGATGGTTCGGTCGTGGTTCCGGAAGTGCTCAGGCCGTGGGTCGGGGAAGAGCGGATTGGGTAAGGGGGTGGTGTGCGGACAACGATGGGGTGATCGAGTGCTGGAGAGTTCCTCATGCCGCCTGCGTCCTTTCCAAATCTTCGCCGGTCTGTCTCGCCCTTCATCCTTCCGGAGCCGGTTGCGCCACGGCGTGAAAATGGGAAGTTTTTAAGCCCTTGCACCGCGGAATGAATCATCGCAAACCATGTTTGAAGTTGCAAAACGGGCTCGAAATGCGCGCAAAATGAGGTCTCGCGCGCGGTTCGCGCTCACTTCGGAGCCAAAAATTGGCATTTTTGCGCGCTTTTGCGCAGATTTTGCACATTCATAAACAATTATGTGAACCCAGCCGCCTGTTTGATCAATTCCCCTCCGCGCAACCAGAGAGCGATAGAGGTGCTGATCTTTCGCGCCTCTTCCCATTGCTGTTTGGGAATGGAAGAGTCGATGGGACGCTGATTCAGCAAGAGAAAAATGCTACCCTCCATTTCGCATGAGATGAGGAAAGAAAATCGAAGGCCACGGACCTAGTCGATGACTTGTGAGGAGGGCCGACAGACTGGGGCCATGAACTCGTTTCGAAGCATGGCCGATCATCGCGAACTCGTCGCGTCAACACGCGCCCGCCGATGCGCGCCCCAGCCACCCACCGACATTCCATTGTGGCTGGCCTCTGCGAGGCCGGACCGAGATAAAGACCTCAGCTGCGAAAGCCAATCCCCTCTTCACCTCTCCCCGCGGGAGAGTTCGGCGGCAACGCCGCCGGGTGAGGGGAGGAAGGGACGTCGATCCGTCATTGCCCATCATCGAACGTCAAACGCGCCCCTCACCGCCGACTTCCCAATGATAGACTTGACCGACCGACAACGCCCGGTTCTAATCATGGTGCTGATCATTTGTTGCAAGTCAGTCACGGTCGCGATCCGAGTCACCGACATGAACACAGTCCCGTCGTACTTTCTTAAAATTGATATCCCAACCACCCGATGTTGTGGGGTTCCACTTCTGAATGGATCTGTTTTGAAGTTGTATCGATCACGGCTGCCCTGTGATCACAATCGTTAGGCGGCAAGTCCATGGATTCGCTAACTCACAATCAGATGGCCGACATGCTCCGTAAACTTGGAGCTGACACAAGCTTTCCAGACATCCATCACTTCGCCAGCAAAAGTTTTTCTACTCGACCTCGCTCACTCCATAGCTTCTGCGTCTACTGTGATCGTGTCAATGTCTTAGAGATGAACGGAGAGAATCGGCAGACGATCAGACGCGCGATAGATTTTGCCAAGCGGCTTCAACGGCGTGTTCCCCGTGAGCAAGCCCTTGCGGAAGCCTGGAAGAACTACCCGCTCGTTACGCGGTAGCCGCCTAACCACTTGCTGGAGCCCCGTAGTACAGACTCATCGCCTGACGAATTATGAAAGGCTTGCATTCGTCAGGCAGAATGCCTGACCTACAAGAACTTTTATGAGGGACTCATCAATGCAACCAGAATGGGTTTATAAAGATCATCTAACCGGAAAAACTTACGGGCCGTTTCCGTTTGAGTTGCTCCAACAGTGTGCCGCTCGGGGAAAAGTGACCCCCAAAACCCAAGTTAGAAAAGAGGGAGAAGAATTTTGGAAAGCGGCAGAAGAGGTCGAGAATCTGAACTTTTCTACTGATGTTCCCGAAGACGATTTGCAGAAGACAATTGAGTTTCAATGCAAATGTGGAGCCTCATACAGAGTATCAGCCGAGAAAGCGGGGAAGAAGATTAGATGCCGAAAATGCAAGCAGAGCTTAATGATCCCTGACGAAATGGAGGCGTTCCAAAAAGAGATGCAGGCAAGAGATAAGAGCGGGGAGTTTTACGACATTCAAACTCAAGTTGTCAGCTATTGGCTTGGCTTGATTGGATTTTCTGCTGTTTATCTTTTTTTCAAATTCTATTTTGGTGGGATTCCCATCTATATCGTCCGCAGGTTAACGGTGGAAGATTTTGCTGAAATCGGAATCCTTGTATTCGCGATATTTGCCACCTATCACAGCGTCAAGGCTTATAGGATATTCAGAGCCGCTAAAGAACTTTCAGAGTGAATAACGATCTGTCATCCATCTCGAAAAAACAGCGACGTAGGCTGGGTAGACCAACGGGATACCCAGCACAATTGCGGTTTCAACTTCCCGCTGCTGGGTTACGCTAAAAGCTAACCCCGCCTTCATCGACGGGAGGTGATCGAGTCCCCGTCGATTCGTTCTTCCGGAGAGACCCATCGACCGGCTGCCGGTATTGAGCCCTCTTCCGCCGGAGTTCGTTGTCATGCACGATTTGAAGTGAAGGGCACTGCTGGGCGAGCCAGCAGTGACACGCAACACACACGCACGCAACGCTCATCGTCGGGGTGAGTCGGTTACTTTGGGGCTCCCCCCAGGAAGCTGAAGAGGCCGCGCTTCTTTTTGGCCTCTTCGCTGGTGGTCTCCTCCGTCACCTGGCCGTCCAGCAGTATGGCGAATTGTTCGAAGGCTCGGGTGAGTTTTCCCTTCGGGGCCTGCACGATCAGCGGCACGCCGTTGTTGCGCGACTCGACCATCGTGGCGTAGTCGTTGGGGAGCTGAAAGAAGATTTCGCGACCGATGGTTTCGGTCGCCTTGTTGAGGCTGATCTGCGTTTCGTCGAGACCCATGCGGTTGACGACGACTTTGACCTTGGAAATCAGCTTTTCGTATCGTTCGAGAAACTGCAGCAGGCGGACAACGTTCCGCAGGCATGGCAAGTCGAGCTGGGTGACTACGACGATCGAATCGGCAATCTCCAACGCCGCCACATCGAGCGGATTGTAGCTCTTGCTGACGTCGATGATCAGATGCGAAAAGGTCGACTTCAACAGCGAGATCACCCGTTTGAGTTCGTCGGGCGTGATCGGCGCGCGGTCTTCGATTTCGACGGGACGCGGCAGCAGGCAGGGGCCGCTGTCGTGCTTCGTGAGCGATCGCTTAAGCAACGAATAGTCGAGCCGCGTGATGTTTTCGGCAACATCCTGAATCGTGTAATCGGGAATGATATCGAGCCAGACGTCGGCGTCTCCCATCGCCAGGTCGAGATCGATAATGGCAACGGTATTTGAATCGCGTTGAGCGAGAGCACAGGCAAGATTGATGCTCAGCGACGTGCAGCCGACTCCGCCGCTGACGCCGCAGACCGTGATAATTTGCGTCGGTTTGGAATGGGATTCCCCGGACTGTCCCCCCTTCTGGAGGCGAATGCGGTCGATCGCGGCGAGAAAATCGTCGATTTTGAGTGGCGAGTTCAGAAACTCTTTGGCCCCGTTGCGAATCGCCTGCAGGATCAGGCTTCCTTCCTGCGAACTGCTGGTCACAAAGACATTGCAATGCGGCAGATCGTGAACGATTTTCGCGACTAGCTGTAATCCGGCAGTGGGATCGGCGTCGATGGCCACGAGAGCGATATCGGGTTGCGTCTGCACGACGACATCGGGAAAGAACTCGTAGCGCGAGCTTTCGGCTTCGAGCCAGACGATATCGATACCCAGCAGCAGTTTCTTGAGCATGCCCCGAGAGCTGTCGTTGGGATCAACCAGCGCTATACGAAACATACTTTTCATGATTCGGCAACATTCTTAAGCATATGGAATTCAGGTCGTGGTGTGTGAAACGAAACGTGATACTGTCGTTTTGAGGTGTTATTCTGGGTTGACGTCAGTCGTGCGAGAGACTTCGGACGACTTGATTATTTCGTGCGAGCAGGCTTTCGGCTGAAGAAACTGGAGAACGTTTTCTTTTTCGGAGCGGCGGTTTTCTCGTTTGTCGGTTCTGTTGACGAACTGGGAGGAGGCGCTCGCAGACCTCCGGCCTGCTGTACCTGAGAACCGGACGACGGGCTGACGTTCCCGGCGGCAGGAACAACGAGACCAGGCCGTCGGTTGCCGGGGGGGACGGATCGCTTCGCGTTCGTTCCGTCGAGCGCATCGGTAAACGGGTTTTCGTCGAGGGGCGCGGCCCCTTTCTGTAGGGTCGGTCCGGGAAGAGCCGGCGATTCGGCTTGTGGCAGAGTCTGCTGGAGATTTCCTGCGGGAACAGGTGTCGGCTCGCCATAGGGTGAGTTGAGGTAAATCGAGTCCTGACCGCTGTAATCGTCTTCGCAATCGATGCATTCCGGTCCGTACTTGGGCACTTCGAGCATGCCGTCGATGTAAAATTCGCGATCGACCGGTGTATCGGTGAATAACCCCGGTCCTCCCGGCGGAATCTGACTTGAATCGAGGGGGGCGACCAGTTCGGGCGTAATCATGATCACGAGTTCTGTTTCGTTGTCGACGTCGCGCATCCGGCGAAACGCGGCGCCGATCCAGGGCAATTCGCCGAGAAAGGGGACTTTGTGCGTTTCGGTGGTGCGGCGGTTGTTAATCAGTCCGGCGATCATCAGCGTCTGGCCGAATTTCATTTCGACCTGAGTCTGCACGCGTCGGGTGGTGAGCCCCGGGACGGTGAAGCCGTTGACTTGAACGGCGTTGGTAAAGTCTCGTTCGCTCACTTCAGGCATCAGTTCGAGTCTCAGTTTTCCCTGTCCCAGAATCAGCGGTGCGGCTTCGAGTCGCGTGCCGAATTCTTTCCATTTGATTGTTACCGTTCCCAGACTTTGCGGAACGAGAATGGGGAACTCACCACCTGACAGCAGATTGGCCGGGTGTCCGTTCATCACGACGATCTGCGGCTCGGCGAGAATCTGAAACAGATTTTCCTGCTTCAGCATGTCGAGAAACGCATTGACGGTCACGTTGTCATTTGCCAGACCGAGAATGGCCGTCGGATTTCCGAGCGTTGCTGCGGCGACCGTGGCGCTGGCGGGATTATTCGTAATTCCACCGATACGTACGATGTCACCGGGAGTGCTGGTGAAGAAGTTTTCGCTGCTCCAGCCGGCAAGGTTCACACCCATGCGCCGAATTTTGCCGCGTTGAACTTCCATCACTTTGACTTTGAGCAGAATCTGCTGAACGCCTCCCACCTGAATCTGGTTCAGCACTTTCGAATAGAACTGCTCGGCGATATCGACCATCGCGTTGATGTGTTCGGGTTGAGTGACCCACCCGCTTAGAATGACGTTGTCTTTAACCTTGATGGCTTTGACATTCGCCGTGGGGAACATCTGATCGAGGTAAGCCTGCAGATGCCGGGCATCGCCGTTGACAAAGACTTCGATTCGATAATGTTTGCCGAATTCGTCGAAGAGCACGACGGTGGTGACGCCGGGCGTCAAAGCCTGTACGCGAATCTGATGCGCCGAGAGAGCCGTGATGTTGAGAACGCTGGGATCGAAACCGTCGACGCGCTCGATCTTGGCTTTGAGTTCGAGGACGCGCGAGAATTTCTCGACCAGTTCGATTCGGCTCTTCGGAGTCTCGACCTGCACGATGTCTCGTTCGGCCGGCGGCTCTTCATCGGGGGATTGAGCGATCGATTCGCTGGAACCCCAGATCAAGACGGCCATCCCCACGACGATCCAGAACGATCGTCGAAATCGGAGAAATGTCGGCATCCTTGCACCTCATCATTCCTGCCTGTTCAGGCATACGGGCTTAAATTCTCATTTTGCATGGCGGTTTGAACCGCCCGAACGAACATCCAGTCTTCGTTCGATTCGATAAGCTCATCAGATAACACAACTCGATCACCGAGCCGGTTTCCGTGTCGTTCCGGCGAACGATGACATGTTCGCCGGCAGGGAAGACCGGTCTGCGATCTTGTTGTTTGGGCGTGTTATTCGGTTTTTTGAGTCGATTTCGCTTTGCCTAAGGCGCTGAACGCGGCACTCCACCACGAATCTTGGACCGATGAAGTCTCGAATGACGGCGCGTTGACGGCAGCCGAATCGACCGACGGTGTTTCGGTCGGGGCTTCGAGCAACTCGATTTTTTCCTCGGGCAAGTCGACAAACTCTTCGACCTTTTCTTCTCCCTTAAAGATGACAATTTTCCATTGCGGTTTTTCCGGAATGACCTCAACCGGTTTTTCTACTTCAACGTGGGCTTCTGGTTTTTCGGCGGCTTCGAGGAAACTGGCGACGTCGTTGGCGCGGTTCGAATGATCATCATTATCTGCGAGCGATTCGTCCCCTTCACCGGCTAACGTCTCCTCTTCGTCGAACATAAATTCATCAATTTTGTCGGACCTCGTCAGCGTCATGTCTCCCTTCGGGCGAAGCATGAGCTGCAGTTCTCCCTTTTTCTGTGCCAGCGTGAGCCATTTGGCTTGTTCCGGCGTCACCAGCAGAGAAACATATTTAGCCGCCGTGTCGCTTTGTCCCTGATTGTTACTAACTGCTGCCGAGGCTCGGATATTATCGGTGGCAAAGACCTTGATCAGTTCGAGCACCGTTTTTGTTTTGTTGACCGGTTTACGTGTTTTGGGATTGATCATGGAGTACGTGACGAGGACATCGACGAAGTCTCCCGGCATCATCAACCCGCTGTGAGTCATCGTCGGATCGACTTTGACCGAAGCGAGCCGCATTCCTTCCGGGATTTCCGACGAAGCGCTGTACACGCCCGGTTCTCCCAGTTTCGATAACAGACAGACTTCTCCTGGTTCGACGGGCATTTTCATGGCCCGGTTTTTTATTTGATCCAATTTTGTGACGGCCCCCGGCGGAACGAGTTCTTTCGGCCAGGGTTTAAAGGTGACGTTCTTATTTTCATCAAGAGGTTCACCGGGCTGTAACGGCGTCACCGCGACGAGCACCGAGACGGAATCTTGTGTTTTCGTCTGATTTCCTTCGAGAACCTTACGGACACCTAACATGGCGACCAGGCCGCATCCCATCGCCACCACCAACATTAACATCGATTTCATCTTCATGACGTCACCTCGATCGTTGATTCGTGTGCATACGTGGAGTCACAGCGAATCGTTAGAATTGTCGAGGTCACGCGCGAAAGATGGCATGATCTGTCTCTTTCATCGGCACAGTTTCGTTAAAGGCTTCAGCTTATAACGACTGTAACGACAGAATTGAGATTGATGATTGTGCCGATTATTCCGCTAGCGACCTCAAATGTGTTAAACCGGGAGTTATACAGCTTGTGGTGAATCTCTTTCAGTGCTGCCTGGTGCGTGTTTGTCCGCTGGTGTTTAAATCAAACCCGCAAAGGCAAAATAGGCAATTGAGCCAATGCAGATGGGAATCCCATAGGGGAGCAGCATCATGGTCGGCTTGCGTTTGGCAGCGATTTCCGCCAGTTGTTTCGGGTCTCGAATTTCCTTCCATTCGGAAAGAATCATGAAGAAGTTCGCCGTGTGGTGAGAGAGTCGTCGGCGATACAGCACCATCGCGATGGCCATCACGGCACCCACGACGACTGAAACGCTGAACGCATAAAACGTGATTTTGGCACCGAGCCAGGCACCCATTCCGGCCATCAGTTTCACATCGCCGGCTCCCATGCCTCCGACGGCATATAACGGCAGCAGGGTCAGAAGTCCGACGGCCGTTCCCAGAAATGCAGCCCCCAGGCCGGCCCAACCTCCGACAGAAAATCCGAAGATCCAACCGGAAAAAATCATGGGGTACGTCAACCAGTTGGGAACCCGTAATTGTTTACCGTCGATAACTGCCGCCCAGATGAGGAGGGCACACACGGTTTTAACGTGCCAGTTGTCCAGAAGAAGTGTTTGCCAATCCATTTCCAGGGAACCTTTCTCTGATGATGCTCCGGCAAATCTCGGCTTGCCGTTCCAATGTGTTGTTGAAATTGACCTGTTCGACTTCGCACGAAGGGACAGGGTATGAACTCCACCTGTGTGTCGTTCCACATCAAATCTAGGTCACGATCATTCGCTGCGATGTTTTTTCTGCGGAGAACGTCGGTCAATCGCGGCAATGCGTTGCGCTTATTCCGAGGTCTCCGGTTGTAACGACGGACGCTCGAACGGTAGGGGGCAATGGGATTGTTTCCCCAGGCGCGCAGCGCGACGCTGTGGAGAAAAGCAGGGGGGTAACCAAGAGGAGTAACGCCATTACGGCGCTACACTTTAGCGCTTCGCATTGCATCGCGGCTGACCCGTGCAGTGGCACGTCAATCGCCGGCGACGAATGAACGATGAGAGCGAACGGTTACGCAGAGAAGTTGCGGCCGGTCAGCGACAGAGTAATCCACCAGATCCCCGCCGCGAACATCGTTACCAGTTGCAGAAAAGCGAAATCGGATGTTGTCACCCAGAATGGAAACATGATCTCAGACTCCGAAAAAATCGGACCGTCCAACCGGAAAATGGTGCCCGGTTGGACGGTCGATGAACTAGTTACGTCAACTGACGTTCTTCAACCGCGGCTTACAACTGATCGGCCACGTTCTGGAACGTCGTCGCGGCGTTCGTTCCGATCGCCTGAATGGCGGTCAGACAGACGATGACGATCAATGCCAACATCACGGCGTATTCAACCGCGGTCGGGCCATCTTCAGAAACCAGAAACCGCTTGACGCTTTGTGCAAAATTTCTCATGTTGTCCTCTCCCCTAGTTCTCTTGTCAGTGAACCGCCGAAACGTTTCGGCGATCCGTCATGTCGACACCCCCGAAAAGGCTGAAACACCCTCCGGAAGCCCTTCGACACCAAAACCATAACCTCACAATGAGGTTAGACCCAAAGTTATCTCAACGTCGAACACGTTGAATCGATGTCGGTTTTAAGCACCAGAAAATGGTGTGCAAACCGCGTGCATCGCTGGCGACATCTGAGTTGTTCTCGCTCGCCTCTTGCATGCACACTGCAAACCTAGGTCACGATCAACGGCAGTCAAGGAACGGTTGAATAAAATTGCGAAAAGTCCAGTTTTCGAGGAATTTGTTCAAGTCCGGGGAGGTGTTGCAGATCAGACCAGTACGTTGACCGTTCGAAGTGTGGCGTTTCGGCATCATTTGATTTCGTTTCGCACGAGATCATGCGGCCGTCCCTTATCCACTGTTGCTGGCACCGCATTGCACCTCTATTATGCGTCGATGATTCACCACGATTCCCCCATTCCGGTCGATGTGTCGTTTCTTCCCACGGCGATCGATCCCTCTCGGCTTACCGGTGCCGTGGCGATTGTGATCGATGTCCTTCGAGCGTCGACCACCATTGTGCACGCGCTGGCTCACGGAGCACGGGCCGTTATTCCCGTTCTCGAAGTCGAAGAGGCGATGCAATGTGCCGCACAATTCGAGAGAAATGAGAGACTTCTCGGGGGCGAACGACAGGGAGAACTCATCCCCGGTTTCGATCTCGACAATTCTCCCCTCAAGTATTCGGGCGATGTCGTCCGCGATAAAACCGTGATCTTCACCACCACGAACGGAACACGAGCCCTGCTCAGTGCAGCATTGGCCGATTTGATCCTCGTCGGTGCGATGGTCAATTGTCATGCCGTGGCTAAGGCCGCTTATGAGGCCCGAAAACCAATTCAGATTCTCTGTGCGGGGACGGAGGGGAAAATTTCTGCCGAAGATGTTTTCACAGCTGGTGCGATCGTCGCCGGGTTACAGCAGGTCGCTTCCGGCCACTTCGAGTTCGGTGATGCGGCCATTCTGGCACGCGACGGTTATCTTCATCGGTCTCAGGAACCGAACACGTTGGTAGCGGCCTTTTGCGAAAGCCGAGGGGGCCGAAATCTGCTCGAACTCGGGTTCATACACGATATCGAACGTTCGGCTATGTCCGACCTGTTTTCGGTTGTGCC
>JAQCEJ010000167.1 GCA_027618475.1 Planctomycetota bacterium
GAAATTGACAACCCTAAAGCTAGGGCGCAAATTTCGTGCCGAACAATACTGGGATAAACCCCGCCGCTCGATGCTCACTTCAGCGTTGTCAAAAACTCCAACAAATCCGCCGCCTGTTGTGGGGTGAGATCGCGGAGCTGGCGGTCTGGCATCAGTGACTTTGTCTGCGGGATGATCTCGTCGATCTCTTCGGCGGTAATGCGAACCTGTTCTCCCTTCCCCTCCTTGAGCACGTTCAGTGTCGTTGCTTCTTCGGTTTTCTCGATGACGATGCCGTTCAAAATCATGCCGTCGGTTTTGACGACGACGACTGTGGCGAACTTCGGATCGATCTTCTTCGAGGGGTCGATCAGCGATTCGAGAATTTCGTGCCGTTTGTACTTCTTGCCGATCTCGTTGAGGTCGGCTCCGAGTGCGTTGCCGATGTTATTCACGCGGTGACAATTGCGGCATTGCAGCCCGGCGGCGTTAAAGAACAATTCGCGGCCGCGCTCGGCGTCCCCCGGTGTGTTCAACAACGCGTCGACGTTGACGAAATCGCCGATGAGTTTCGTCCGTTGGCTTTCGGGAATAAACCGCTCGAACAGATCACGCACATTTGGTTCGCGCGAGGCGATTCCTTGTGCGATCACCTCCTGTTGTAATTCTACGGGAAGCTCGCCGTCGCCGACGATCGTTGCCAGCATCAGTGCGCTGCGTGTCGTGGATAGCGCTTGCGGCAAGGCATTCGCAGGATCGGCGAGCAGGGAATCTTTCAAAGCCTGCATTTCAGCCGCCGCGTTCGCCGGGTTCGCGTTTTCATCCGCGGCCGGCATCTGGGCGATCCAGTCGCGGATGACATCGAGCGCTTGACGATCGGTAAGATTCGAACCGACGTGCGGCATGCGGCCACGTCCGACTTTCGACAACCGGTAAAATAATACCGAAGCAAACGGATCGCCCGGCGTGATCACGCTGGCGTCGGCAAGACCGAAATGGCCGTGCATCGGCTTTTCGCCGAAGACCCGCATGTTCTCGGGGGTGGTGCTGTACGACATCACGATTTTGGAATTCCCCCCGCCGTCGTCGACGTGGCAGACCGAACAATTCACATACAGATAAGCCCGCGCCCGATCGTTGAGATCGAGCGTCTCGTCGTAGGGATTTTTCAACGCCATCAACTCTTCCGGTTTTTGCGTCAGATTCGCCGTAAACAACCCGATGTGATCGAGCGTGCGAAGCTGGTTGTCGACGATGCCGCCGTAGTCGTGGTCGCGATTGATCTGTTCGGTGCGAAGTCCAAGCACGAACGCCGCCGCTCGCGAATGACAGACCATGCATTCCTGTCGGCTGGGGACATGCCAAGTCTGCTCGCGAACTCCTTCAGGGGCATCCGGCGTCTTGATCTGAAATTTGAGATCGGTTCCCAGCCGTTCGACCAGAGTCGCATCGGTTTGTTCGTCGTTCCACAGATACGAATAACCGAGCCAGTGAGTCTGCTGCTGCACGAGAATGCGGGTCTCGACGCGCTTGCGCGAAGCGGGGTTCCCTTCTTCCATATCGAACGAAATCGTTTCGGCGATCACCGTTCCGTTATCGAATCCCCACGGACCTCCCCCCGCGCTAAACGTTGCCTTCGATTCACCCGGCAGACCGAAGAAGCGTTGCTTGTGTCCCCCGTCGACCCACTGCGGCGTGTTAACCGAATACGGAATAATTCCGCTTGCCAATTGATGATCGGCGACCGATGCGAACAACCCCGTTTCGCTCAGCGTTCGCGGGAAATGGCTCTCTCCGGTTGTTTCCGGAGCTTTGACGAGCTTGAAGAGTTCCCCCGTGCTGTGATCGCAAAACAAAATCTCGCCGTCGCGCTGCACGGCGAACGTCGGGATCTTCTGCGCGGTATCGGCGAGCACGCGTTGATCGACGACCTGGCCATCCTCATAACGAAAACCCCAGATCGTGCCGTATTCGTGGTCGCCGTAGAAATAGACCCCTTTGAGTTCGGGATGTTTCTCGCCGTTATACATATACCCGCCGGTGATCGAACGGCATTCGGTATGATGGTGTTCGACGACGGGGGGAAGAATCGGTCCCGGGCCAACCGGCTTTTCGGGATGGAACGGATGCGACCCTTCCTGCACGCTCCAACCGTAGTTGCCTCCTTTTTCGACGAGCCAGATCATCTCCCAGATATCCTGACCGACATCGCCGCACCAGAGTCGCCCTTCTTCATCGAACGAAAATCGCCAGGGGTTGCGAAATCCATGCGCCCAAATCTCGGGCCGCGCCCCGGGAAAATCGACGAACGGATTATCCGGCGGAATCGAATACGCCCGCCCTTCATCGGGATGCTCGACGTCGAGCCGCATCATGACGGCGAACAGGTCATCCACGCCCTGACCCGTTGCTTTGGGGTCCGACCCGCTCGTGCTGTCCCCCGTCGAAATGTAGAGATAACCGTCGGGGCCGATGATCGCTTCGCCGCCGTTGTGACCTCCCGCCGTCCATTCGATAATCACCGTTTCGTGTTCGAGCGACGTCTTGCGCGGGTGATCGAGAGTGGTCACGAATCGCGACACTTTGCTCGGCTTCTCGGCGTCTTTCGGGTCGGTCGGGCTGAACGTGAAAATCTGACCGTTGGTTTCGTAATCGGGATGAAACGAAAACGCATACAATTGCCGTTCGATGTCGAGAAACAGTTCCTTCGTTTCGGGGACGGGGTTCGTCATCGAGAACGCAAAAATCTTGCCCCCAAGCTCGGCGACGAGCAGGCGATCGGTCCCCGGTTCTTGTGCGATGAAAACCGGGTTCTGAAATTTGATCTCGGGATAAATCCGCTCGATGGTGTAAGGGGGAGGGGGTTCGGGCGTACCGACAACTTTCGAGGTCGTCCACGGTTCGCGTTTTTCGAGACCGAACGGTTTGGTCTCTTCATCGCCATGCGAAGAGGCAACGATGCCGAAGAGCACAAGTGACAGACAGAATGTGAACAGTCGCGACATCGATGATATCCCCAGCAGGCCGGCGGAGCGGATACAAGAATTCGACGCAAAGTGGAAACGGTCAGCGTAACAGAACGCCGGAATGGCGGCAAGAAATCGACACCAATAACACCCGGCAACCGAGCCGCGCACGAAGTAAGCGGTCAAGCACCGGGGTGGCCCCGAAAAATTCGGGGCGGCGTAGCCGTACAAGGCTGCTCATTCGCGGACAATTGTTGTATGATAATTCTTCAACAGGCGACGGTCTGAACGATGAATTCGTGGCGATGGTATGAAAACAGACAGCGTGCGGTAGTTCCCATCGTTGGGATCGCTTGATCCCCTGCGTTTTACCGTTCCGCCGCACTGATTTCATCGGTGCGACTCAAGGTGAAAATGGGAATGAAGTAATGTCTTGGGGCACCTTGGCGTTGTGTCCCTGGATTGAGATTTGATGCACAGGAAATCAACATGAATCGCAACATTCAACTGCTCGCAGGCGTTGTCATCACACTGTTTGTCACTGTTGGACCATCGGGAGCGGACGACTCGCTTGTTGGTCACTGGAAACTCACAAGCGATGCGCGCGACAGTTCCGGAGCAAATCGACACGCAGTCAACCACGGTGTCAAATTTGAAGGCGACGGCGGTGCGGTCTTCGATGGGATCGATGCCTGGCTTGAGGTGCCACCCTCCGATTCGATTTCGCTCGGCAAGGATCCGTTCACAATCACCGTCTCGATTCACACAGAAGAGCAACTTGACGATGTCTTGGGGGATGTGCTGACCTGCTTCGATCCCGCGAAGCGAACAGGGTTCACCATCAGCCTGATGAACTACTCCGGTGTCACGAATGCACAATCGAACTGGCGCAATGTGCTGTTCGGCATCGATGCAGGACACGTCGACGCCGAATGGACGGACTGCGGCAGACCCGGGACGAACATGATGGTCAAAGCCCTCACGGTGTTCGATGGAGATCTCTACGCCGCCGTGTGGGAGCCGGCCGAGGGGGGAGTAGGGCACGTCTATCGTTACGCGGGGGGTACCGAATGGATCGACTGCGGGAGTCCTGATATCTGCAACGCGATCTGTGCGATGGCGGTCTACGAGGGCAAGCTCTATGTCGGATCGGAATTGTACAGCGGCGGCGGCTCTGCGCTGCCGTTGTCACCGAACGAGAACCACGGCGGCAGTGTCTTTCGCTATGATGGGGGGACCGAGTGGACCGATTGCGGTAAGATCGCCGACGTCAGAAGCGTCAGCGGTCTCACCGTATTTAAAGGAAAACTCTACGCTGGAACTGGTACGACCCGCTTGGCCGACACGTCGCTGACGCGTGGTATGTATCGGTACGACGGCGACGGAGTGTGGACCGACTGCGGATTCCCCGGTCAACGCATCGTGCATTTGAGTGTTTACAACGGGGAACTGTACGGCTTGAGTTACGATAATGGGGGATTCTTCCGCTACGAAGGAGGGACCGACTGGACCAGTCTCGGGCCTGTGCCGGAGACAACGCAGAATTATGGGACGGCAATCTATGAAGGGCGTCTCCTGAGCGCCACATGGCCCACAGGCTCGGTCTACCGTTACGAAGGCCCTCAAGAGTGGACGCATTTCGGTCGGTTGGGCGAAGAGAAAGAGGTCATGGGCATGGCGGTTTACAACGGCCAGCTCTACGCCGGTACTCTGCCGCTCGCGCATGTGTTTCGTTATGAAGGGGACAACCGCTGGGTCTCGACCGGCGCGGTAGACACCACGCCCGACGTGACATACCGCAGGGCGTGGTCGATGGCGGTGTTTGACGGGAAGCTCTTCTGTGGTACGCTCCCCTCCGGACACGTGTTGTCGTTGGAGGCTGGTCGCAGCGCGACCTACGACCGGGCGCTGTCGGCGGGTTGGCACCACCTGGCAGCCGTTCGAACGGAAAATCGTCTGAAGTTGTTCATCGACGGTGAACTCGTTTCGGAGAGTTCTGAGTTCGATCCGGATCAGTACGACCTGACGACGGACCAGCCACTCAAAATCGGTTTCGGTCAGCACGATTACTTCAACGGCAGGATGAAGGATTTGCGGATCTACAATCGGGCGCTGTCAAAAGACGAACTCCGCTGAATGCGAACCAGAGGCCCCCCGGGGTGGCCCCGAAAAATTCAGGGCGTCGCAGCCGTACAAGGCTGCTCATCGGCTGATGATCGCTGTAAGATGATCCTTCAACAGGCGACGGCGAATTCTCTTCGATAAGATCGCGTCATCCCCGGCCTCTTACGGCTCCGCCGCACCGATGGTATCGGTGCCACCCCACGCGGAAGGGGGATGGACTGAAGATTAACCCGGACGCTCGGGGATTAAAGGATTGTCCTGACGAACGCTCGAGGCGAAATCTATTTCTTTTTCTGCTTGATTTTGTTGACAGATAAAACCGTCAACAAAACCTCGGCGATTTCTTCCGGATTTTTCGCCTCGGCCGAAAAGGTGACCCCCACCGTTTTGAACGACTGGCTGACGATCAGTAGATTCGATTTGGTGTACGCGATATGCACATCGTTGCCGGCGAGGGTTTGCTTTTTCTTCCATAACGTTTCTGTCGCGGGGTATTTCTCGGCCTGGTTGACGAATTGACCCCCGAACTGAATCGCACCCGGCTTGGGAACGGAGCCGATGTCGTACTGAATGGTGAGTCCATCTTTTTTCACGATCTTTCCGACGATGCTGTCGATTCCCTGTAACGGTTGAAGTTCGTAATCCGCCAACAATTCGACTTCGAGATCATTCGATAATTTCGTCTGCGCATCGGCCAGCGATGGTATGGCAAGAATTCCGAAAAACACGAGAATACATCCCCAGGAAGATTTCATCGTTTTGTCTCCTCATTCGTCGACACGTCGTTTCAGGGCCTTTTGACCGACATATTCCCAAGGGATTACATCGTGCCTCTACAGACTGGGCAACCGAATTGATGATACCCACAAGTTGGCTGTGCGTCCACGAATTTACGGCCATTTCGACGGTTTGCCTTATGGGGAACGACTCTCACCTGATCGCCGGGTGGCCGGGGACAAAGGCTTTGCGTCCCCCGGTATTGATCGACGGTGAATGCACGAAAACGCGAATCGATACCTGTCCTTGTTCCTCATCCGGTGAGTCGCAAAGAACACCTGATGGTGATGTCAGTATTGTTCTCGATGCTGAAAAGGTCAAAGACACACTGGCTGAAAGCCAGTGGCACACAAATCCAAATTCATTTCGACCGTGGCACCCGGCGCGACACGCAGGCTCTTAGTCCACGATAGCAATTCTACGCCTGAATGCACCATACGGCGTTATCGACATTTCAAGGTACTCACATACACATTCCGCAATATCAACAAATTCCCAATCCCGATCCCTTATTGCAACTCCACCATCATCAACGGAATAGACAACATCTCCACAATTCCAATCGTACCCAACAGGTATGCATTGGCCACCGACAATACTATCGATACGCTGCAGTTTTTTAATTGTTCCTTTCTCGACAATGAAAACTGTCTTGATCGTACCGCGCTTCCTCGAACATACAGTCAATCCCGCAAATTCTTGCAAGATCTTCGTGGCCGCGGAATGAATCTCTCGTTTATAGCAGGTCATTATTAGTTCCCGTTCATGGGAAATATCCACGTGCCGTCCTTCGAACCATCCACTTTCCTTCAATACTGTCGCAAGTTCGCTTGAACACTCTTCGAGATTCATAACACATCCTATGCAGAATAAAACACATTGTACTACATATGCACTTTACGCGCCGGGTGCCACCTATAGGAAGTTTTCTGTCAAGGCATACTTTGGGTGAATCCACGGATGCTCCTCGAAAAACTTGCAGAAAACAGGGCATTCGGGGTACGGTGAAGGTTACGGTCTCTGAGCAAGTCGGTTTTGTCTTTTCTTGTGTCTCGTCGGTCGTTCGGTTTCGAAGAGTTTGGCTTCGTTCTTTCCTCGTCGTGTGGCGATTGTCATTTGTCAAAAACATCGCTCAGCCACCTATGTGAGACTCTCTCGCGAGGCCTATGAGGATCAAAGAGCGTACGTGATTCAAAACGGCGGGTTCATTCACTGCTTGGGACTCGAAGTCGAGTGGCACCCTGGGAACTCCGCCGTGGCTCGTGTCGAAATCATCTCTTCAAAAGAACCGGCGATTTACCGCACGTGCGCGGGATCGTAACGGCTGTTGTCTTTCCACAGACTCCACAACGTCGTCGCCAGGCAGCGGGCGACGTTGCGGCGGGCCGTGGCGGGATGCAAACCTGCCTCCTGTGTCCAACGGTCATACTTCTCGGCGAAGGGATTGTCACCGGAGCCGATCGCCGATTTCGCGGCTCCCATGAACACGTTTTTCAAAGCGCGGTGATAGCATTTCTTGACCAGATAGACCCGCGGCCGGCCTTTGCCGCTGGTGTGTCGTTCCAAGCCGATCCCGCTGTATTTCCATAACGCCTGTTTGCTGCGAAAACGAAGCGGCGTGTCGAGGTAGACGTAGGCGGTGAGCGCGCGGATCCAGCCAAAACCGGGAAGTTCCTGGAACCGCCGCACTGTTTCTTCGCGGCGTCCCAGCCGAGGCAATTGCGCTTTGAGTTCTGCTTCCTGGACGAGCATCAGCTCGTACACCCCCCACACCAGATCAAGATTTTGCAGCAGCAGTTTTTTCTGCGGCAGACGCTTCCACACGGCTCGACGTTCGTCGGCATCGAGCAGTTCGCTGACGCTGACGAACACGCCGTGACGCCGCAGCAGACTCACCAGTTGCAAACCTTGCCGCACCCGTTCGCGCACGCGATCGTGGTAGAAACTGACGTGTTGCTTGAGGATCGACCGTTCGAGTGTGTGCGTCTGATGCACCTCCTTGAGCATGCCGCTCCGCAGCAGCCGGGCCAGCTTCTCGGCATCGATGGCGTCATCTTTATCGCCATCCTTGGAAATGAGCGCATTGCGCCGCGGTTCACACACGATCAGCCGATCGACAAAGGGTGTCAGCTGCCGCGACAACCAGTCGGCCAGCGGACCTTCTTCAAACGTGAGGATGCGCGGACCGGGAATTTTCTCCAGGACGTCTCGCAACGTCGGGATCGTCGTGGGACAACGTTCGCGGAGAATGATACGTTCGGAAAATGTCATGGCGCAGGTATCGGTCGTTTCACAGTGCGTGTCCATCGCGATATAATGCGGTTGACGCATAGCTGGGGCTCCTTTGGGATTCGTGGGACTTCGAACATCCGCACATTCTCCCAAAGACAGCCCCGGCTTCCTATATCTTCACTGGCACCCGCCAGTGTTCTTCGGATTTCATTTGATGAACCAGATTGTCGAAGCATTGTCGTCTGGGTTATCTGACTCGAATCATTGTACATGAGCGGATACGGGTTGACGATATGTCCTCAGAGGGATGACCCTGATGAGATCAAGGGACCGGCGAACGAGCGAGTCGCCGTCGGCTGCGACCCCATCCGGGGTCGACGAGAATAAGAACGCCTACCGGTGGTTTCGCTGACGCTCAACCACCGGCTAATCGCTGCGATCCCTTCGGGATCGAGACGGCTTTTCCTTCGGACATTTGGTCATTCCGGTTAAAGCCGAGTAGCCCGGACAGCTTTGTGTCCGGGTGCCGCAGGCACACGAGGTCTTCGGCTGTTATTGTCTTTTTGA
>JAQCEJ010000036.1 GCA_027618475.1 Planctomycetota bacterium
CGTCGCGGCTAAACTTTGATTGGCGTTACGTATTGAGACGTCACCCGCCGAACTTCCCCCTGAAATACTCCATCCCCGCAGCGAGCGCCTCATCGATCTTATCTGCAAACCGTCCGCCGGCTTCTGCTAAGTCCGGGCGGCCGCCGCCGCCGCCGCCGACTAATTTTGCGGCGGCTTTGACGCAGTCTGAGGCATTGAAGCCTTTGCTTTGCAAGTCCTTGCTGATCGCAGCCGTCAATGCGACTTTTTCGTCGACCACGGCGCCGACGATCACGGCGGCGCTCTTCGCTTTCGAGCGAATTTGATCGACGTATTCGCGCAGCAACTCGCGCGGCACGGTGCCGGCATTGAACTTCACTAGCAACGTTTCACCGATTTTCTCGGCTTGTTTCACGAGGTCATCGATCTGCGACGAGACCGAGGCAGAATTCTGCTGTTCGAGGTCTTTCTTGAGATGCCGCAGTTCATCCTGCAGCGCGGTGATGCGTTTGGGGAGATCTTCGGGCTGATTCGCTTTGACCAGTCCCGTTAATTCCTTGAGGAGTTGCTCTTGCTCGCGAATGCGGGCGAGCGCTTTCTGACCCGTGAGCGCCGAGATGCGGCGGACCCCCTTCGCGACCGGTTCTTCGCTGGTGATGCGGCAGATGCCGACCTGACCCGTGTTTGACAGATGCGTGCCACCGCACAGTTCCTTGCTGAAGTCCCCCATCGTAACCACGCGGACTTTATCGGGATACTTTTCGCCGAACAGCGCCGTCGCGCCGGCGGCTTTGGCATCGTTGATCGACATCAGCGCCGTCGAAACCCCTGCCCCTTCGGCGATGCGGGCATTGATTTCGTCTTCGACGGCGACGATTTCTTCGGGGGTCAAACCGCGTTTGTGAGCAAAATCGAACCGCAGGGCGTCGTCTTCGACTTTCGAACCGCGCTGCATCGCCCCTTCGCCGAGTGTCATTTGCAACGCATGATGCAACAAGTGCGTTGCCGAGTGCGCTCTACGGATGCCGCCGCGCCGCAAGTCGTCGACATGGGCATTCATCTTCGCACCGATTTCAAGTTTACCGCGCGTGAGATGGCCCAGATGGACCAACAGCCCCCCGTTGCGTTGGGTGTCGAGCACGTTGAACTCGGCATTTTTTGTGGTCAACGTACCGACGTCGCCGACCTGTCCCCCTGCTTCTCCGTAAAACGGCGTGCGATTGAGCACGACGCCGATCGGCAGCAGATGTCCCACCTCGTCGAGTTCGTCGATGAGCTGGCCGTTTGCGATGATGCCGACGATCGTGGCTTCAGAGGATGTGACATCGTAACCGAGAAATTCGGTATCGCCGGCGGTCTTTCGCAGCGCATCGAGCGGACCTTCGGACATGACGGAATCGGCGAAGGCACCGCTGCCGCTCCCTTTTTTGTGCTGGTCCATCAGGAATTTGAATCGCTTGGTATCGATCGACAGATTATGCTTTGCGGCAAGCGATTCGGTGAGTTCGATGAGAAAGCCGTCGGTCTGATGCAGATCGAAGGCATCGTCACCCGAGATGATCGACATCCCCTGCGAACGAGCGGTCTCGACGAACCTTTCGAAGCGGTGCAGTCCCTTGTCGACCACGCTGAGAAATTGCTCTTCCTCTTCGCGTATGGTGTCGGCAACCGATTCTGCGGTCTTGGCGAGTTCGGGGTACGGGACTTTCATCGCCTGCACGACGAACGGCACGATCTGATGCAAGAACGTTTCGTGCTTGCCGAGCAAGTATCCTTCGAGCAAAGCGCGGCGGAGCAACTGACGAATGACGTAACTCTCTTTTTCGCTGCCGGGGGTGACCCCTTCGTGCATCGCAAAGGTGATGGCCCGCACATGGTCGGCGATGCGACGCAGCGGTCTGCCGTTCGATGACGAAAAGCTATACGGCACGCCGACGATTTCTCCCACCGACTGGCAGAGCGGTTTCAAAATGTCGATCTCGAAATTGCTTTCGACCCCTTGCAGCACGGCGGCGGTCCGTTCGAGGCCCATGCCTGTGTCGATATTTTTCTTGGGGAGCGGACGAAGATTATCGGGAGGATCGCCGACGCGATTGAACTGCGTGAAGACGAGGTTCCAGATTTCGACGCTTTTCTTCGAACTGGCGGGATGATAATAGATTTCGCTGCACGGGCCGCAGACGCCGTCGGGGCCGTGCGTGGGGGCACCGGCGGGCCAGAAGTTTTCCATTTCATCTTCGCGTGTGATGCGGTCGGTCGAAAGGCCGACTTCTTTATGCCAGATGTCGTAGGCTTCATCGTCGTCAAGATAGACGGTGACGGTAAGCCGGTCTTTATCGATGGCGAGATATTTTTTGTCGGTGAGAAATTCCCACGCCCAGTTAATCGCTTCGCGTTTGAAGTAATCGCCGAACGAGAAGTTTCCGAGCATCTCGAAGAACGTGTGGTGATAAGCGGTAACGCCGACGTTGCTGATGTCGCCGGTCCGCAGACATTTCTGGCAGGTCGCGGCGCGGGTGAAGTCGAGCTTGCCGATCCCCAGAAACTGGTTCTTGAACTGGTTCATGCCGGCGGGTGTGAACAAGACCGTCGGATCGTCGCGCGGGACGAGGACGTCGGTCGGCCGACGGACGCAGCCTTTGCTCTCAAAAAACGACAGGTAAATTTCTCGCAGTTCGTCGGTCTTCATCGCGGCTGGAGCATCCGTTCTAATTCGTGTGTCGTGACAGAAACTGTTTGTTAAAGGTCGAGATTGTTCGGCGTTACGCTCATCCGAGAAACCGGGGCTCTTTCGATTATGGAGGCAGTGTAACGCGTCGGCCATTGCTAAAGTAGAGTTCGACTTCACCATTTTTCTGATCGAGTGCCGCGGCGAATTCGTCCGGGGTCTGAACCGGCTGTTGATCGACGTGCGTGATCAGATCGCCAGGCTGAATTTCGGCTTTCGCCGCAGGACTGCCGGGGAGCACATCGGTCACCAGCACCGCCATGGGATAACGAAAGGGCCATTGCACATATTTGAACCGACCGGTGGGGTGATCGACGATCACTCCGCGCCAACGAGGAATACGTGATTTTGTCGCGATCACTCCTTCATCATCGTAGACGGGCCATTTTCCGAGTTTGATCGAAAGTTTCAACTGCTGGCGAGCCCCCTCACGCCAAATCGAGATTTCAGTAGCCGTATCAGGGCCGAGCAGACCAATCTCGCGCCAGAGATCGTTGCGGTTGAGAATAGGAATGTCGTTAACCGCAAGAATGATGTCCCCTCGCATCATCCCCCCTTGTGCCGCGGGAGAATTCGGATAGACCCTCATGGCTACCGCTGCAGACGGTTGGACCGCGCCGATGCCGAGTTTCGCCATTTCGGTGGGAAGGTAGTTTTCGGGTTGCACACCGAGAAAACCATATTCGACTTCATAACCGTCGATCAGCGAATTCACCATGCGCCGTACCGAGTTCGTCATCGGTATGGCGTAACCCGAATCGCTTTCGTAGCCTTCCAGTGCGGCCATCGACGTCATGAGACCGATCATTTCTCCCTTCAGATTGACCCAGGCACCGCCGCTTGTCCCCAACGGCATGCGGGCATCGGCGGTCAACAGCGTACCATAATGATGAATCGTCTCTCGCTGTCGTTCTTCTTCGGTAAGGGGGAGCGGGCCCAGCGGCTGGGGATAACGGGCGATATTGCTGAGAATTCCCCAGCTCGCGCTCGGGGAACCATCGCGTGCGATGGCGTAGGGGTTACCGAGGAGAATCACAATTTGTCCTTTGCGGAATTTAGGATTCTCGGGAAATGTCATCGGCGTGAGATCGCGCGGTGAAATCTGGAGTTCATCGAAGTCGATTTCGACGACTGCCAGATCGCTGCGCGGGTCGGCCGCGCGGATCATTCCCCAGCAACTGCGGCGATTGGCGAAGCGAAGATGAATCTGACAATCGGCCGCTCGATCGGCTTGATCGGTGACGGGACCACCGGCAACAAGATGATAATTCGTCAGAATATATCGTTCGTCGGGTCGATCCGGAGGAGTAACAATGACGCCCGCCCCAAACTCCAGCGGAACGAAGTCGGGATGATTGGGATCCCACAATTCTCGCGAAAAAAGTTCATCGCGTCCCTGTTCGCGAAGGGGCAATGGAACTTCACGGCGATTCACACCGTCTGTGCGAATGCGGGCAATGCTGACCAGTGAACCTTCCGTACGATCGATGACATCGATAAACGTTTCTTCGAGGGCAAAAATCGGGTTCGATTCACCGTCGGGCTGAGCCGATGCAAACGGTAAATCGGATACTAATAAAGACAGCATGACGATGACGAGTCGAGACATGCGTCGCGGCAACAAATACTTCAACGTCGATTGCGGCTGTATGGACATGGGGTTGTCCCTTTCGCCGGCGTGTTCGTGGCGCACGCACGGGAGAATTTGAGCAGATATCGGCTTCATACAGACATCTTACTCACTTGCGCAGCGATTGGCCAATGGGGAGCCGTGCGATTATTCGTCGGACGAATCGCCGGAATCGAGCGGCGCGAGCTGGCCGTTGTTTCCGGTTCCGCTGGCGCGTATCGTCATAATTTTCGAACGGAGTTCCTCGACGACGGCCGGGTTTTCTAAAAGGTATGCCCGGGCCTTATCGCGTCCCTGACCGAGACGAACTTCGCCGTAACTCAGCCAACTGCCGCTCTTGTCGATCAGCCGTTCTAGCACGGCCAAATCGAGAATGTCGGCTTCGTAGCTGATGCCGGAATCGCTGTACATATCAAATTCGGCGACGCGAAACGGGGGAGCGACTTTGTTCTTCACCACTTTGGCCCGCATTCTCATGCCGATGACGTTGTCCCCCTCTTTGAGTGTGCTGATGCGTCGGACATCGATGCGGCACGAGCTGTAAAACTTCAACGCCCTGCCGCCGGGGGTCGTTTCGGGGCTGCCGAACATCACGCCGATTTTTTCGCGGATCTGGTTGATGAATATCACGACGCTTTTCGATTTCGAAATCGCACCGGTCAGTTTGCGCATGGCCTGGCTCATCATGCGGGCTTGCAAACCGACGTGCGAATCGCCGATCTCGCCGTCGAGTTCTGACTTGGGAACCAGGGCCGCGACCGAGTCGATGACGATGACGTCGACCGCGTTCGATTTGATCAGCATCTCGGCGATCTGAAGGCCTTCTTCGCCGTACGACGGCTGACTGACGAGCAGTTCTTCGAGATTGATGCCGATGCGCTTGGCCCACGACGGATCAAGGGCATGCTCGGCGTCGACGAACGCGGCGATGCCTCCGTCCCGCTGGGCGCACGCGATTGTGTGCAACGCGAGCGTGGTTTTTCCGCTCGATTCGGGACCGAAGAGTTCGATGATACGTCCGCGCGGCAGACCGCGACCACCGAGGGCGAGGTCGAGCGATAAGGCACCGGTGGAAACACCAGGGATGCCGGCAAGAGCACCTGCGTTGGTCAACTTCATGATCGAGCCTTTCCCAAAGGCTTTTTCGATCTGACCTAACGCATTCCCCAGCATTTGTTGCGATTCATCCTGCACGCGGGAAGAGGGAGCGGATGCGTTTTTCTTGGAGGTGGTTCTTGTGGCCATAACGGCAAATTCCCTTTCGCTGATGAATGAACAACGATGTGATTGGTGACTATGATCTTGCAGATATTACTCTATCAAATGTCTCTTGCGAACCGACAAATATGAACAAATAGATACTTTAACAGACGTTCAAATTTGTGCAAGAGCAAAATAAAAAATTTCCGAAGCTGGTCCAGAGCACGCGAAACCGGAAAGAAGCATCACAGGAAGTTGGAGTGAAAATGATGGCGTTTGTACAATCCCTAACCCCCCTTCTCCAACACCATCGTCAGATAACTGCGCCGTTCGGGGTGCGACAGACCGAGATACGTCGCCAGCCGCAGGCACGCATCTCGGGCGGCGAGGCGTTCGGCCTCTTCATCCCCGGCGATTGTTTCGACTTCCATATACGATCCCAGACCTTCGACGTCGTCGAAGGTAACCGTGAAGTCGCGGTTGTCCCAATGCAGCCGGTTCGATATCCGCGTCTTACGAACCACGCCGCGCGGACGGAAACCGAGCGTTGTGAGCAGGTGGTCCATCTGCCGCGCGACGTCGGAACCGGATGCAAAATCAATTTCGATTTCCTCGCGGACTTTCACCTGCAAATCGACGATCGGCCCCTTATAGGTCAGGCAGTTTTCGTCATTCACGGTGCGAATGCGAAACGCTTCGTGCGTCTGGGCGAAGTCACGGTTTGGGTCGGGATGCCTGTAGTAGGTATCGCAATGATGTTCGACTTCCCCGCTGGTCGAAGCGAGTTTCGCAAGATGAGCTTTCACCGTCTCACGGTTATCGACTTTGAATTTGAGTTCGACTTCAAAGGACATAATGGGGCTGCCGATTGTCGCGTTTGAGTTTACGGAAATGACGAATGTCGAAATCCGAATGTCGAATGAATGACGAAGCACAAATGATCAAACCGGAAATTCGTCATTCATTATTGCCCGGCGTACGCCTCGCCCAGTTGCGAGAGGTGGTCCCAGGTATAGAGGCCGGTCGAGTGGTTGTCGGACCAGACGATTTTGACGGCGTAGTTGCCGACGAAGTTCATACTTTTGGGATGGATGTCATCAGGGATTCGCGAGACATCAAGTATCCGCTTGCCGGTGATTTCGTCAATGCACGTCGCACAGGGACAATACTCGCGAACGACACGAAACGGCAACCGATCGGTCTTTTCGGGGGACCAGACGAGTTCGAGGATTTTTTGGTCGCTCAAGGCGCGAATGTTTTGCGGGGGGTCAATCATGGTGGTTTTCAGTTGGACGCGCCATTAGTCCCGCCAGGGGTGCGCGATTTCTTTCCAGTATTTTTCGAAATTGAAGTGCGGGCTGTTGTCTAAATCGTGGCATTTGTAGCAGACGTTGGCTTTTGCTGTTTCGAGGTCGAGGTGTGTCAGTTTTTTCGCCTCTTCGATCTCGCCCGCGTCGACGAGTTCGATGTGTTTGCTGCCGGGGCCGTGGCAGTTTTCGCATTGCTGGCCCTGCAGAAGTTTCGAGAGCGTTTTTTCATCGTCGGTCTGGGCGAACTCCTCGTTGACGAAGCCTCCATCGTAGCGGATATATTCCTTCGGGTTCCAGCCGGTGGAATGGCAGGCGAGGCACTCCGGATCATAAATTCGAGTGATGCCGTATGCGGGCTGACCTTCACGCGCATGCGTAATGCTTTCGGTGGCGTGGGAATGTTTTGTCGTCAGCCATTTTTCGTAGGCTTTCGTGTGACATTCGCCGCACTTCTCGGCACCGACAAAATGGGCTCCGCTAGGATGCGGCAACGGCGGTTCGGTATAAGCGAGTTGTTCGGATTTCAGCCGGTCCTGATAGTACCTCATCTGTTCGATCATTTTCATGTTGTCGCCAAACCGGCGATCGAGTTCGACGAGTTCAAATTTGAAATTCTGTTCGGCGTCGGGGTAGAAGCCGATCACTCCGGCATGTTTTCCCTTGTGGCCGACGTCGATAATCGTGGTCTCGCCGACTTTCTGTGCGATACCGTTCGGATCTTCGACGCCGCCGGCGGTGACGATGAGTTGAAACTCGGGAAACTTCTCGGCAAGGACTTTCGATTCGTCCTGATCGGCGTGTGAGAGCAACACCAGTAAGTCGGGCGACTCGGCTTTCAAAGCTTCAATAACGGCGGGAAGCGCTGCTTCGGCATCTTCTGCCGACATATCACCACCTTCCGATTCGCCAAAGACTTCGCGCCGCTGATGGAGACCGAGAATCGACGTCACACCGATTTTTACACGGTTGATTGTAACGATCTTATACGGCAACTTCCCCAGGTCGGGTGTTTCGAGCATCGTCACGTTGGCAGAGACGAACGAAGGCGTCGTCTCGGGCTTTTCGGGCTCGGGATTGTGTAATTGAAGAAAGACTTCCGGACCAAAACGGAGTTCCTCGGGTCCGAGACCGACAGCCGTGTACTTCATTTCGGTGAGGGATGCGAGAATGGTTTCGTACTTGATCTGATCCTGACGGCGGTTTCTTTTGAGCATACCGCCGAGATCGAGCCCAGTGACGGACCAGCCGCGATCTTCCATCTTGGTGATCAGATCGGCGCGTCGCGACATGCCTCCTGATTGATTCTCGGTGCAGCCGCACGGCTCGAAGTAACCGTGAATCTCACCGGTAATGACAATCGCCAGCTTCGGCTCGGGCCAGTCTTTGAGCAGTGGCCTGGCTTCGGACTGTGCTGTAGATTTCGTCTCGGAATGGGTCGAGTCCGTGGGCTCGCCGGGTGAGACATCGGCGGTATCCATGGTTTCCGTCTCGATGTCGTCAATGGCTGTCGAATCGTGAGTCTCGGGATGATTTTCGATGTCCGGTGCCGTGGCCTTTGCCTCGGGTACCGGTGCGGTTTGTTCGTTAGGGAGCGGGGAGTCCGATCCGCAGCCGACAAAAAACAGGATGAGGCAGACGAATGCCGGAATCGCAGCGGCGATGTGATCAAATCGATACATGTGAAATCCCTCCTGTGGATGAAACGATACGCCGGTCGTCCTGACCCTCCGTCGCGGGCATCGTATTGTTTTTTCGGCCGGGTGCCAAGCTGAAAAAACAAGCCCCGCGGGCGGGTGAAATAATCGATGCGGTGCATGGACATGCCATGGCATCGCCTTCACATTCGAGATCGCGGCGAGGCGGCAGCGACTTTGCCGTTAAAGAGCAATGTAATCGAAGTAGAAGGTCATCTCCTTCGACCGCGGATGATTGGTCTTAAACTTGATTTTGGCGATGTTTTCGAACGTGCGGGCATGGGAAGGACCGTTCGGCGGAACTTCGAACGTCAACAGAAAGCGCCGCCTTGTCGGATCATCGAACTTCGCCGGGTCTTTTTCCATCGTCATTTTCAAGTTCGACGGGTCGGTTTCGATGTCGCTGATCTCAAAGTCCTCATCCATATCGTTAATGATCATACGCAGTTGGACTTTTTTTCCCTCTTGACTGGGAAACTGGCCCATCGAGATCAACATTCGATCGGGATCAAATCGTACCCCCTGCGTGGGATAGATGCGGATTGAACCGCTGCGAGAGCCCGTAATTTCTAAATCGATGTTTTCGAATTGGGGAACATTGGTGTGCAACGTTATTTTTTCGCTGAAACTACCGATGGGAATAACGGGCTGGAGGACGACTTCAATTCTCACGCCGGAACGATATTTTTCTTTCACTATCAGATCGTCGTCGGCAGCAATCGGTGTGAGGTTGACGGACACGAGTTCCGGATGTTCGATCTCGACCGATTCGACCTGCAGATCATCGACCATCCGCGACGTGAGGGTTCCGACTTTGGGACTGGAAGGATCCGTCCCCGCGTACGTCCCGGCGTTCCACGGGCTGTTGGGCGCCAAGACGACTTTCGGTTCGACAAGACCGCTCACCGTCAGTTTGACGAGTGTCTGTGTCGGATCATTGGTTTTAACCTGCAACGATTGTTCAAAATTTCGATCGGCGTTTTTCGGTTTCCACTTCACGAGGATGTCCCCCGTTTCGCCTGGCGCGATCTCGCTTTTCAGAATATCGAATCGCGTGCATTGGCAGGTGCTTTTTCCTCGCCGTAGGATTAGTGCCGCTTCGCCGTCATTGCGGATGGTAAAGAGATGTTCGCCGTCGGTTTCGGGCTCCATGACACCGAAATTAAAACTCGCCTGTTCGGTTTGCACTTTAGGATAGGGGCCGGATTCGGAAAGATCCGGGGAATCCTCTTCGGTACGATCACCCTCGTCCGCATCATGGTCGTGATCATGATCATGTCCGTCGGCACCTTTCGCAACATCGGGGCTTTCCGGGGATTTAGACGCATCCTCATCAGGAGGAGGATCGGCTGGTGCCGAACGGTAGCGGTCAACGGCCGAACTCTGCCCTCCTCCGCCGACCCATACGGTAAATGACAGGGCAACGATCAAACAGACAAATCCCACAAGAACGGACGTAAAACGCATGGGAAAAACTCCATATCGAATTCAGGACCGATAAAAAATATAAAATAACAGCAATCACTGCGGGATGCCGTCGCGGGAAAAGAAAAAACCATCTCGCTGTACATGCGAAACGACTCAGATCACTTCCATTGACGTTATCCTCCCAGGTTGTTTCATTCATTATTAAATTTGATGTCACATTTATCAACAGCGAATTCGGACCTTCCCTTTGATTATGGGACGACGGAATCATTCAACACCGCACGCACGCCCGATAATTGATCTGACGTTAAGTACTTGTCCGAATGTGAATAGCGCCGATTGATCTCGTCGAGTTCGATGGCGCGTTTCGCAGCTCGACGTGCTTGTTCCGTTTGACCTGCCGCCCGACTGGCAATCGCCAGTTCCCACTGTAGTTCAGAATCTTCGGGATATCGCCGAACCGCCTCAACGAACATGTCAGCGGCGGTAGCGGCATCATCAGCCGTTTTGGTTCTCTCAAAACGTCGGCTAAACCATTGTCCCAGTATCTGATACCCCTTGTGATCGAATGGATTCCGCCTAATCGCTTCTTTCTGAAATGTCACTCCCTGGGCAAAGTCTGCGGATGAAGCATCACGGCTGACAGACCATACCAAAAACGAGACTTGCGCCAATCGTTCGTAAGGATCGGGATTCCAGTCATCGGCATCGGCGGCTCTCCGATAATAATTCTCGGCGATGCGGGGTGATTGCCCCGACATGAGTACGGAGTCACCTTGCAACAATAACGTCCTGCACTGCCACGCCGGCAAAAATGCTGTGAAAAGACACGACATCAATAATGCGAATAACAGGAACATCGTACGGAAATTCCCTGATGACGACACAGGCTCCATGGCGCTGGTTTGAACCTGGGTCGAGACGGGGACCGCCAATGCCGGCAGGAGAAATAGGATCTGGGCGACCGCGGGCATCGAAGCCCCCCCTGCCCCTTGCAGGTGAATCACCAGAGCAAGCGTCGCGAGCCCTAAAGCCATTGGAGATGTAAATGACGCACTGTTCGACCGCAATCCGAACGGCAACAAGATCCAGAAGGAGAGACCACATGCGAAGAGGCGTTGATCAAACCTCTCACCGCACAAGAATTGCACAAGATATACCAGTAAAAAACTGCCGATGCCAGCTAGTATCCAGGGGGAATCGAAGCGGATTATAGCAGACGGTTGTTTGCCCGAGTCTTCCGCCACCGCGTGCGGTTTTCGTAATCCTCGAACCACAATCAGCAGCAACACGCCAAGACCGAGCAGTGAAACAACACCTCCCTGCACCCAAAGGTCGAGAACCATCTGATGGGGGTCGGCGATTTCTTCACTCGATTCGGGGAGCTTGAATTGCAAATAATGTTGTCGAAAATTTCCCGGACCGACTCCCGTCATCGGATGTGCTTTGATCACCTGCCACGTGCCGCTCCAGTATTCGAGTCGATATTTTAGTGACTTGGGAGCTTCCGAAAGAACTTGCCAGTCGAGTCCGCCGCTCAGTGCAAGCACGCCGGTGACAAGTACCACCACGGCCATGAATACCATTCCGCCGCGCAGCCATATTTTTCGAGAGATGTGCAGTTGTCGCGACAACAATAGGCAACCAATGACGATAGCAAGTGCTGTCCCGACCCAGGCCGTGCGGCTTTTTGTCAGCAACAGACAAAAGACGATTGTCGCTGTTCCACATACAATTGCGAACCATTGTGAATTGCGACGGGACTGTTCTCCGCCCAAATCGTTTAGGGGAATCAGACGAATCAGTCCGAAAAGACCGATGATGGTTCCGACAGCAAGCAGGCCGGCGAGCGAATTGGTCAGGGCAAAAAAGGCGATCGGTTCGGTGCTGGAAAACAATCGTTGTTCGAACATAAGCTGCGCTTGGCGGTTGTCGGGATACCCGGCCTGGGCGAGTTCTTTTTCGATGTCGTAACGGCGAGCGGGTTTGATATCTTCTTCGAGTGACGATAATAATTCGCGAAAATGTGCCGCTGTTTTAGGATACCACACGTAATGCTGCCAGATCCCGAGCCCTGAGAGGATGACAAGAAACGTCATTAATACAGTGATGAAGCGAGCCCGCAACAAAGACGTGTTGAGCAGCCGTAACATCATCGATGTCGAGAGGCCGACGCCGATCCACTCCCAACATCCGTTGACAGCTGAACGAAGATTGCCACCGTTCATCCAAACTCCGGCACACCCAAGACATTGTCCCAGAACGACAACGCCTAATCCGATTTCCCACGGTGTGATTTTTTCGAGAGCAATCCGTTCGCGGTATTTGCTATACACGTAAACCAGCGCGAGTATGATCCAGAGAACGACGATCCAGAGCGTTTCTCCCATCGTCGACGATTCTGCCGGGATCACCCATCGGGCAAACCAGATGGCGATAGCGCAAGCAAGAACCAGCGGAGGCGAATCGAAAGCGTGAGAATTCGACTTACTATCACCGTGCACCACATCCTTCTGGGGACCGGCAGGGAACGGCATCGATTTGTAGTTCCGGCGGCTCATACGAATAGAATATTCCACGGAAGGCGTTTCAGTCGCGCACGAACGAAATCACGGCCTATTCCTGCCGACTGTTTCGAGAATGGCAACAATAGTCAGAACGCAGATCACCAAGGCCATAATCAGCAACGCGGCAGACCAGTCGTTCACCCGATAGAGTAGCAGCCCTGCCAGTCCCGTGGTCATCGTTGCCAGGTAGATTGTCAGTACCGCGTATTTTGATTTGAGACCAAGTTCCACGAGACGATGTGAAAAGTGGCTTTTATCGGCATGAAACGGACTTCGTCTCTGTAACAGGCGAATGATGATAACCGACGCCGTGTCGTACAGCGGAACGGCCAGAATACAGAGCGGTGCGAGAATGACATGCCGCGATTCCGACCCATTTTTCGATTCGTAAAATGTTCCCAGTACGGTCATCGATGCCAGCATCAGGCCGACGAAATGACTGCCGGTGTCTCCCATAAATATACGTGCCGGTGGCCAATTATGACATAAGAAACCTGCAAGCGCACCAGAGAGAATCAATAACACACCGGCCACCAGCCAGCGAGGTTCGCTCGTTCCGGTCAGCATGACGATCACAAAACCAATTGATGCAATCAGAGCGATTCCCGCCGAGAGACCATCCATGTTGTCGAGAAAATTGAATGAATTCATCAACACCAGCAGCCATCCGACCGTCAGAATATGACCGATCCAGGGCTGGTCGATGAACAATGTCATAGTCACACCCGACATCACCAGCCCGATAGCAATGGCTATCTGCAGGAAAAGCCTCGGCATCCAATGCAGGTTTTTAAGATCGTCGAGGAGCCCCATCACCAGCAGAATTGTCCCACCGGCTAGGATGGCCCAAAGTTGTGGGGCTCGATAGCCGATGCCGTCTAGATGAACCGTCAAATTCGCCGGAAGATGTAACCATCCGGCCATTCCGTGGTGCGACAGCCAACCCAATAATTGGACGCCGACCAAGGGAACAACGACCCCGAGCCAAATCCCAATTCCACCTCCGAGCGGAGTCGGCACGACATGCACTTTGCGGGCAGCGGGACGGTCGATCAGCCCAACACGGGGAGCGATTCGCCGCATCCCCCACGTCGCCACATACGAAACCGCGAACGCCGGAAGAATGCACCCCAGAACGAACGTCAACATGCTGTCGAACATAAGAAACGATCGCAAGAAGAGAACCAGGACGGGGGAAAAGACGTCAAACAACGATCATAACATGATCGATTTACCGATGCTGTCATTACGAATGACACGACTCAATCGTGGGATGGATTTGCATCGACAGTTGGAATTCTCGCCACAATCGCGATAATTGGACGCGTCGTGGGCGATCTGCCATAATCGAAATCCCGGAGTGCTTGTTGAAACCAAAGATTTGCGCATCGCACCCCTTGTCGATTTTTCGCATGATCATTAAGCTGTGCGGCACATGACTTTGAAACAAAAATTGTGCCGGTTTCCGGCTCGGGATATTAGACTCTGGATTTCATTTCTACAGGAATAGAACATGGCATTGGAACGAACGTTCGTGTTATTCAAGCCCGACGCCGTCGAGCGGCGTCTGTGTGGTCGTTTGCTCACTCGCTTCGAAGAACGTGGGTTGAAAATTCTCGGACTGAAAATGCTGCAGGTGACAAAGGAACTGTCGCGCGAGCATTACGCCGAGCATGTCAACAAAGCGTTTTACCCGTTGTTGGAAGACTTCATCACTGCAGGACCGGTCGTCGCAATGGTGATTGAAGGACCGGGGGCGGTCGGAGTGGTGCGAGCAATGCTCGGTTCAACCAACGGTCGCGAAGCTCCCCCGGGAACGATCCGAGGGGACTACGGCCTTAGTCGACAGATGAACCTCGTGCACGGCAGCGACAGCGTTGAATCGGCGTCTCGTGAAATCGGTATCTACTTCAAACCCGACGAACTCATCGACCGCGAAACCACACTCGGAGGCTGGGTCTGCGCTTCGGACGAAAAATAATTGCATCGAGAGATAAAGAATAAAGCGGATTGAGGTGATTTTGATCCCTCTCACCTGCTTTTTCGTCCTTTCTTTTGCTTCTTCTTTACTCCCGATCGATTTGATGTTTCACCCGTTCGTGACTTTGACTTGTGCGGCTTGTTTTTTTCTTTGGAACCGCCGGCCTTTGATCGCGATTCTGAAGGATGTCGATGTTTCGTTGCCGGACTGGCGGTTGCCGTTATCGACGGTTGATCGTTCTTGATCGGTGCGACAAGATCGACTTTTTTGCCCGACGGTAACTTGACGATCTGAAAATCGAGTTCCCGGCGGGCGAGATTGACTTCGCTCACCACGACTCGAAGACGATCTCCCAGTTGAATTTTCTGCCCCGAACGCCTTCCCATATAACTCATGCTCGCTTCTTCGAAGTAGAAATTATCCTCTCGCGGCAAGCGGCTGACGTGAATTAATCCTTCGACGGGAATCTCGACTCCCTGGCAGAATATACCGAATGGCTCGACCCCGGTGATGACGGCATCCAGCTCTTCCCCGACCCGGTTTGACATCATTACCAGTAGCTTGGTCTTGATCAGCTCGCGCTCGGCCGTCGCCGCACGGCGTTCGGTGCTCGAACAAGTTTTACCAAGCTTTGTGAGTTCGGAATCAGGCAGTACCGGTACTTTCGTTCCTTTCGCAATCGCATCGAATAAACGATGCACAGTCAAATCGGGGTATCGCCGAATCGGACTCGTGAAGTGGCAATATTGATCGACACCGAGGGCGTAATGTCCCGCGTCGATTTCGGAGTATTCCGCCTGTTTGAAACTGCGGAGTAGAGCATAATTGAGTGCATACTCCTGTGGCTTGCCGTGCACGTTTCGAATGATTGCCTGCATTTCCGCCCGGCTGAAGATCGGTTTGAGGGGATACCCCAACAGCGTGGCGAATTTGGAAAAATTTTCGAGCTTCAATCGGTCGGGCTCACCGTGAATTCGCCTCAAGAACGGGATTTGCTTCGACGCCAGTACCTCAGCAACAGCGATGTTCGCCGCAAGCATGAACTCCTCGATGATCTGATGGCTCTCGTCGTGGACAACACGGTGCGCACCGCTGACGCGCCCTTCCTTGTCGAAATCGAGTTTCGTCTCGGGTAAGTTGAGTTCGAGCGCTCCCCCTCCCATGCGGCGGGCTCTGAGAATCATTGCCAGTTCGTGCATTTTGCCGAGCAGTGCACGCACTTTCGCACTGATGCGCGTGCGAAATTTTTCGGGTTCGTTGATGATCGGCATCACTTCTTCATACGCGAATCGCCGAGTGACTTTGATCGCCGAATTTACGAATTCGGTATGCAGCGGCAGGCCGGTCGCATCAAATTCGATGAACACACTCTTAGTGAAACGAACCTGGTTCTGCTGCAAACTCGCCAGGCCATTTGAAATGACTTCCGGCAACATGGGCAGCACGCGATCGGGGAGATACACACTCGTACCTCGAACACGTGCTTCGACATCGAGCGCCGATCCCGGTTGCACGAAATGCGAGACGTCTGCAATGTGCACCCCAAGATGCCAATGCCCGTCGTGAGATTTTTCGAGCGAAATGGCATCGTCAAAATCGCGTGCATCGACCGGGTCGATCGTCACGATGATCTCTCGCGTCAAATCACGGCGATCTCCCAGTTTTCCAGGATCGAATGCCTCCGCCTGCCGTCGTGACTCGTGATTCACATTATCGGGAAACTCGTCGGGCAAGCCGAATTCGTGAATGATGGCTTCGGTATCGACGCCGGCCTTTCCTCGAGGGCCGAGCACTTTGGTGAGCACGGCTTCTCCGGTCTGATATTGCCGGGGATAACGCAGCATTTCGACAACGACCTTGTCGCCTGGCTGCACCCCCTTCGCGCCGGGATCGCCGACATGGATCAATCCGTTAATGGCCCGTCCGTCGATTTCAACCCACCCCTGCCCTTCTTGTTCGGAATATGTTCCCACGAACTGAGTCGAAGCCCGCTCAAGCACCTCGGCAATTCGTCCGACGCGCTGTCCCCCTTTTCGTCGGCGATCGAGCAACTGTACCAGCACCTCATCACCCGTTTGCGCATCAAACATGTTTTCGACAAAGATATAGATTTCACCCCATCGCGTTTTTTCGTGCGGAATGAGCACGCCGTTACCCGAATCGAGCCGCTTGACGATACCAGCAATCAAGTGAGAACTCGGCGTCCCCTGAATTTTTCCATCGTCATCAATTGTAATTCGATTATTTTGCAGTAATACATTAAGACAGTCGCGCAGGTCGCCGATCTCGTCTCGGGGTATTCCCAATTTTTTCGCCAATGCTTTCGCACTACGCGGACGGTATCCTCCGCGTGAAATATAGCCTAATACCTTCTGTTCGAGGTCACTCACTCAACAACTCCGGATTTCTGATTATTGTTCTCGTTTTGGGTTTTCTATCGTGATGATTATATACTGAAATCACCGTCATCGCGTTTCAATTACAACAAATTCCTTACGTGCTGCTCGTTTTTTTCTGAATCTTTCCGTGCAGCGATCGATGCCGTTCCGTACAATATGCCTTAAAACCGATTTGTTACTCGCCCATAAAGGTTCTTCACAATGACGAGACGCAGCGTTCGGCTGTTCTTCACGTTGATCGTCGTCGGCTGGTCTATACCGCATGATCACATCGTCAAAGCCGACGACACGTCGGTCGATATTCCTGACGACAAGCGAATCGCGATTCAAAGTGTGATCGATCGCGAAGCTGAAGCCTGGGAAAAGGCCCTTTCTATCTGGAAGTGGGCCGAACCGGGTTATCAAGAGATCCGATCGTCGAAACTGCTGGCTGGCTGGCTCGAGGCCAACGGCTTCGAAGTCACAAGAGTTGTCGCAGGTATTCCGACAGCATTCGTGGCCAGTTTTGGTGATCAACCGCCGGTCATAGGAATTCTTGGGGAATTCGATGCCCTACCTGGACTTTCGCAAACGGCAGCTCCCGAACGCCAACCCATCGAAGGACAATCGTACGGACAAGGATGCGGTCATCATCTCTTTGGAGCCGCATCGGCCTCCGCCGCCATCGCCATAGCCGAGCAGATTAAAGCCGGGAAACTCAAAGGGACGGTTCGCTTCTATGGTTGCCCTGCCGAAGAAGGAGGGAGCGGGAAGGTTTTCATGGTTCGCGCGAGACTGTTCGATGATTGCGCAGCCGTATTGCATTGGCACCCGAGCCACGTCAACGCGGTCGGCGACCGCTCGACGATGGCACGCATGGCAGTTCGCTTTCGTTTTCGCGGTACGGCAGCCCATGCGTCGATGTCGCCCGACCAGGGCCGTTCGGCACTTGATGCCGTTGAATTGACGAACTTCGCCGTGCAGTTGCTTCGCGAGCATGTACCGGAGATGACGCGCATTCATTATGTCATCACTGACGGTGGCAGAGCTCCTAATGTTGTTCCCGAGCGTGCCGAGGTCTACTACTATGTTCGTCATCCTGAGTCGGAAAAACTGATCTCCACGTACCGACGCGTCTTACGTTGTGCCCAAGCGGCTGCACTGGCGACCGAAACCGAACTCGAAGTCAATTACGAAGGAGGGATCGTCGAACTTTTGCCGAACGAAATATTGACAAACGTTACACGAGTGAATCTTCGTCAGCTAAACGACATGCATTACGATGACGACGAATTAAAGTTCGCACTCAAAATCCAGGAAACGTTAGACGAAAAACCTCCTATCACCCAATTTGAGCAGGTCATCGATCTCAATGGTGAAATCGGTCGGGGATCGACCGATGTGGGAGACGTTTCATGGGTCGTACCAACCGCCGGCTTTAACACGGCATGCTGGGTCGCGGGAACGTCTCCTCACTCCTGGCAAGCAGTTGCGGCCGGAGGAATGAGCATCGGAAAAAAAGGAATGCAACTTGCCGCCAAAGTCCTTGCGGCCTCCGCGTGGGACATGTTGACGCATCCCGAATTGATAGACCAGGCTCAGGCCGAATTGAAAGGCCGCCTCGGTAAGCGGGCCTATCAGACATTGATGCAAGCCGATCAGCGACCCCCTCTGGATTACCGGAAGAACTCCATCGATTCAGGCATGGACCCGAATTGAAAACCGACAACGTATTGTCAGATACGAGGTTGACATCAATTACAGAGAAGGTTCGCACACACGTCAACCGATTACGTGATCAGAATGACAATACCACCTGAACAACACCTTGAACGCCGGGCAGTAGCGATCAGGACGAGCGGCGATGAATTGTTCGATCAGATCTACCGGCATGATGTCAACGGCGGTGATTTCTTCAGGGTCAGGTTGTATCGGAGCGCTGGTCTGCAACCGATATAGTACTGTGTGTTCGTACGAGGTCTCTTTGCTTGCGGGGAATTTTTGCAGTCGCGAGAGAGAATCGACCGTTAATCCCAGTTCTTCTTTCAACTCGCGTACTGCCGCTGCGTCGTAATCTTCGCCGGCATCAACGTGGCCAGAACAGGAACTGGTGAAGCAGTTGGGATATTCGTCTTTTATCGGTGAGCGAAGCTGCACGTACATTTTTCCATCGTTATCAAAGACGAACACATGCACGGCACGGTGTAACAGTTTCTCAGCGTGTACTACGGATCGAGGGACTTGTCGCAAGACGCGGTCGTGTTCGTCAACAACATCAAAGAGTTCTTCTTGCATGACGTTCACCTTGCTTATCCGGTTTGGGCGACATTCATCAATTCGCCGAAGCGTTCTGTGACAATCGCCTTGAGCTCCGCGTATTCGGGATCGTCCCATTGACCCGATTCTAGAATTTCAGCCGCTTGATCCTTGGCCAGTTGGAGTTCCGTCTGATTCACGGCAAGGTTGGCGATGCGGAATGGCAATTGGCCATGCTGTCTTGTACCAAGTACGTCGCCGGGACCGCGAAGTTCGAAGTCGGTCTCGGCGATTTGAAATCCGTTCGAGGTCGCTTCGAGTGCCGAAAGCCGGCGAATCGCGTCCTCGTCACTGCTTTCAGAGAACAGAAAACAGTAGCCGTGATATCTGCCGCGAGCGACACGTCCTCTGAGCTGATGGAGTTGCGAGAGTCCGAAACGCTCGGCGTCGAGAATGACCATCAACGTGGCGTTTGGCACGTCGACCCCAACTTCAATGACCGTTGTCGAGACGAGAACCTGAATCTTCCCTTCTCGGAAACCCTGCATAACGCGGTCGGTCTCATCGCGCTTCATCTGACCATGTACGAGTCCCAGGCGAAAGTTTTTGAGTTCGCCAGCTTTCAATTGTAAAAATACCTGTTCGGCCGCCGTCGCCGTCAAGACGTGTCCCCCTTCAAACTCCTGGACTCCTCCTCTCCCCGTCTCCCCATCCCCCATTCCCCCACTCTCATCCTCCAACTCCCACACGTCCCCTTCAGACACCCGTGGACAAACAACATAAGCCTGCCGGCCGTTCGCAACCTGCTCGCGGATGAATTGCCATGCTCGTTGCCTGATGTTCGGCTGGTACACCCGGCTTGTCACAACAGATTGACGCCCCGGGGGAAGATCGCCAATGACGGTCAGATCGAGATCACCGAACAGCGTCATGCACAAACTGCGAGGAATCGGCGTTGCCGTCATCACCAGAACGTGCGGGTTACCCGACCCGATCGAAATTTGTGCCCGTTGTTTCACGCCGAATTTGTGCTGTTCGTCGATCACGACCAGCCCCAGTTTTGCAAAGCGAACATCTCTTTGAATCACCGACTGAGTACCGATAATAAGGTCAACAGTACCTGCTGAAATCTCCGCAAGTACGTCGCGACGCTGTGCCGGAGTAAGACTTCCGGTGAATAGTCGCCGACGAACTCGGCTCTTCACCAGAAGTTGATCGATGGTCTCCCAGTGCTGCATGGCGAGCAATTCGGTCGGGGCCATGAGTGCGGTCTGGCATCCATGCGCTACAGCGGTAAGCATTGCGTACACGGCCACTGCCGTCTTCCCTGCGCCGACATCGGCCTGAAGCAGACGATGCATGACGTGATGAGAATTGAGATCGGCAGCGATTTCCTTAACGGCGTGGTTTTGTCCCGCCGTGAATGGAAACGGAAACAAACGTCGAATGCGGGCATCGATTTTCGCCGTGACTTCAAGCGGGTAAGCGTCCGGACGCTTCTTCCAGCTGCGTCGACGGATTCCTAATGCAAGTTGAAATTCAAGCAGATCATCATACGCAAGACGCGACCGGCAACGATTGAACTCAACGACGGTTCGCGGTCGATGAACCCCCCGCAATGCGGCGGGAAGCGATACCCAATCGTGATCAGCCTGAAAGGACTTCGGCAGTGGGTCAAATACAGTATCGGCATACTCTTCGACGGCAAGAGACATGATGCGACGCATTTCGTGCATCTTCAGTCCTTCGGTGAGAGCGTATATCGGCAACACCCCCACAGCGGCTTCGGCGTCGTCGTCATCGAGATACTGCACACGAGGATGATTCATTTCCCAGCGGCCAGCGCGATATTTCGGTTTGCCGGAGAACAGCACCGTCTGACCCATGTGAAACGATCGCAGCACCCATGTCTGATTAAACCACGTTCCACGAAGGAATTCACCGTCGCAATCGAGCAACACCGACGTGATCGTTCGCTGGCGTGAAATTTCCTTCCCATCGAGATCGACCACCCGTCCGCGGACGGTATGTACTTCTTTTTCTTCAAGCTCCCGTACCGGCGTAACGACGGTGAGATCGAGCAAACCGCGCGGTATGGTAAAGAGAAGATCTTGCACCGTTTCGATACCAAGTTTCTCCAGAAGTTCGGCTCGCTGAGGGCCGACTTCTTTTAGAAACTGCACGGGCATGTTCAAGGGATCGTCGTTCACGATGACACGTCATTATTTGAAAATATCTCGTGTCGTTGCAGGGGTTATTGCCTTGCTATTGAGTCACTTCAGCTTTTCAACAATCATCTCGCGTACTTGTTTCGGGTCGGCGCCTTTGACGTTTTTCATCACCTGCCCGATGAGTGGGCCGATGGCATTTTCTTTGCCGCCGCGAAAAGCGTCGATAGCCTGTTGACTCCCACTTCGTTCGAGCACTTCGTCGATTGCAGCGGTGAGCTGACCGGTATCGTTGACGACTTTCAAGCCGTTCTCTTCGATGATCTGCATGACGCGATCCGCCGTGACCGTCGCTTCGTTCTGTTCGTCGAGCAGAATTTGAAACACGTCGCGACCGCTTTTGGTGGTGATCATATTCGCGTGAATCTGGGACAATAATGTTCCCAACACGTCAGCAGGGACGGGATAGGTTCCCTCGGTGAGTTGGCGTTCTTTGATTTCGCGCAGAATGTCTTGCGTGACCCAGTTTGCGGCCATCTTGCCGTCGCCGGCGATCTTCGCGACCGCTTCGAAATAATCGGCGAACGACAGCCCCTGCGAAATGATCACCGAAGCGTCGTACGGCGAAAGATAATAGGCGTCTTGAAATCGCTGCCGGCGATCGGCGGGGAACTCGCACAACCCGGTTTTGATCTGCGCCACCTGCTCGTCAGTTACGGTGACCGGGGCGAGATCGGGGTCGGGAAGATATCGGTAATCGGCAGCTTCTTCTTTGCTTCGAAGCGGATACGTCAGTTCGCGATTGGCATCCCAGCCGCGCGTCGTCTTAGGGACGTCGCCGAGTTTTTGTTGGGTGCGTTGATATTCTTCGTATTGCCGTTTCGCTTCGAATTCGATCGCCAGTTCCACATTGCGGAAACTGTTCATGTTTTTGACTTCGGTGATCGGTGTGGGAATGTGCTTGCCATCGAGACTGTGCACGTGCAGGTTGACGTTGGCGTCGCAGCGCAGGCTCCCTTCCTGCATGTTGCAGTCTGAGACGTCGATATAAGTCAGCAGCAATCGTAATTCTTCGAGGTAGCGTCGCGCTTCTGATGCCGAGCGCAGATCGGGCTGCGAAACGATTTCGAGCAGCGGCGTGCCGGTGCGATTGAGATCGACCTGGCTGTCGTTCCCCCGTCCCGATTCGTCGTGAATGTTCTTGCCCGCGTCTTCTTCGAGGTGAGCCCGAATGATACCGATGCGCCGGAGCGGTGCGTCGGCATCATCAGCGGCGATGTCGAGCCAGCCGTCGTAACTGAACGGCAAATCGTACTGGCTGATCTGATAGTTCTTTGGCAAATCGGGATAGTAATACTGCTTGCGGTCCCATTTCGTGAAGCGCGCGATGTTGCAGTTGAGTGCGAGGGCCGTCTTGACCGAAAGTTCGTACGCCTTGCGGTTCATCACCGGCAGCGAACCCGGCAGCCCGAGACAGACGGGGCACGTTTGCGTATTCGGATGTTCGGGATTGAAGCGATTCGCACACCCGCAAAACAGCTTCGACGCCGTTTGCAATTGCACGTGCACTTCGAGTCCGACAACGATCGTGTATTCTGCCATGTGAAGATTCTATCGTGAACCAATACCGTTTTTTGATTCTTTAGCCGGAGGGTGGCTGGGGCGCACATCGGCGTTATTTATATTTCGCGTGGCGAGTTCGCGATCATCGACCCTGCGTCGAAAAGTCCTGCTAGCCCCAGTATTCTGGAGTAACACTTCGTATACCATCGACTGGGGCCGTGGATGTCGCTAATCATTTCAATACCTCTTGCGAAATCGATGGTGTGAATTTTTCATATGCGTCTTGAACGCCCGAGCCACTCGCCGCCGTTTCTCAACTTAACAGGGGACGTTTTTGCTTCCAGTCGGATTCGCGTTCATACATTCTTGCTCCGCGCAGGAGTTTGTCTTCTGATAACGGCGGGCCTTGCAGTTGCAGGCCGATCGGCAGCCCTTTAGAACTGAAACCCGCCGGGATCGACATGCCGGGAATTCCCGCGAGGTTGCCGCTCAACGTGAAAATATCGGCGAGATACATCGCCAACGGGTCGTTTGCAAACTCGCCCAGGTTGAATGCCGGCGTTGGTGAGACAGGCGAGGCGATGATGTCGACCTCCTCGAACGCTTTGTCGAAATCATTGCGAATGAGCCGACGAACTTTGAGGGCCTTTAAATAGTAGGCGTCGTAGTAACCGGCGGAGAGGGCATATGTCCCCAGCATAATCCGCCGCTTCACTTCGCTGCCGAAGCCTTCACCGCGGCTGGCAGCGTACATGTCAATGAGATCGTCAAAATCTTTTGCGCGATGGCCGTAGTGCACTCCGTCGTAGCGGGCAAGATTGCTCGATGCCTCGGATGGGGCGATCAGATAATATGCCGCGACCGAATACGACAAATACGGTAGCGAGATTTCGACCACCGTCGCGCCAAGTTGCTGATACGCATCGAGAGAAGCGTTGACGGCATCCGAGACTTCGCTGTCGAGCCCTTCACCAAAATGTTGGAAAGGAACACCGATTTTTAAATCCTTGAGCGGTTCTTCGAGATTCGCCGAGTACGACGGCACCGGTTGCGGGATCGACGTCGTATCGCGGCGGTCGTGACCGGCGATCGCTTCGAGCAGCAGCGCGGCGTCGCGGGTGTCGTGCGCCATCGGGCCGATTTGATCGAGCGAACTGGCAAAAGCGACCAGCCCGTAACGCGAAACGCGGCCGTACGTCGGCTTCATGCCGACGATGCCGCAGAAACCCGCCGGCTGACGAATCGAACCGCCGGTGTCGGTGCCGAGCGAAAGCGGAACCATCTCTGCGGCGACAGCCGCAGCCGACCCGCCGCTCGATCCGCCGGGAGTTTTGCTTAAGTCCCAGGGGTTGCACGTCGGCTGATACGCCGAGTTTTCGGTCGACGAACCCATCGCAAACTCATCGAGATTCGTCTTGCCGATAAGCACGGCATCCGCGGCGCGGAGACGTTCGATCACGTAGGCATCGAACGGCGAACGATAATTCTCGAGCATCTTGCTGCCGCAGGTCGTCGGCTGGCCTACGGTGCAGATGACGTCTTTAATGGCAACCGGAATTCCTGCGAGAGATCCCAACGTTCCGCCGGCTTTGCGTTTGCGATCGACCACTTCAGCCTGAGCCAGCGCGCCGTCGCTATCGATATGCAAAAAGGCATGGACCTCGGGTTCGCGTTTCGCGATAACGTCGAGATGAGCGGTCGTCACATCGACGGCCGAGATGTCGCCGCTTCGCATCGTTTCGAGCAAATCGACAGCAGAGAGTCCGACGATTGACATGTCTCTGTGCACCCTCTGCGATTTACTCGGCGTCGAAGATTTGTGGAACGAGGAAGTACCGTCCGTCGGTCTTGGGAGAATTCAAAAGAGCGGCGGCGATCGGAATCGAGGGGGATATTTCATCCTCGCGAAAGACGTTCGACAATTCGACCGCGTGAGCCATCGGTTCGACGTTTTCGGTGTCGAGTTCATCCAGCCGCGAGACATACTCGAGTACGTTGCTGAGCTGAGCCGTAAATTGGTCGACTTCTTCGGGCATCAGTTTCAGCCGCGCAAGATGGGCGACCTTCAACACTTCATCTCTCGTGATGTGTTCAGTCATGTCGATCGCCTCGAGCCGTAATTCACGGCCCCCAAAGAATGAAAACGCTGAGTGTATCCACCCAGCGAAATCCTGAACGCGTGCCGAAACAATGTGCCGATTACTTCGGCAGCGTAAACGGCTTGCGAACGACGGCTTTCGTCACCGCGCCGCTACGAATACACTGCACGCAGACCCGCTTAGTCACGGTGGTTTCACCTTCCTGGACTCGGATCTTCTGCAGATTCGGGCGAAATACCCGACGGGTGATTCCGACCGTTTTTCGACCGTTGCCGCCAAGGTATTTCGCTTTGCCGCGTTGTTTCACTTTGTTGCCGCGGGAAATGCCTTTGCCGCAGACCAAACATTCCTGACCCATCTCAATCCCTTTCAACCGCTTACGACGCCCCGCCGGTCGCGGGAACGAGGACCAGTTTTCTGCTGAAACAGTCAGTATAATTCCACCGATCAGAATTGCAAGTGATCCTCCGAGGCGTTCGTCTCTTCGAATTCAAAGTTGTTTCGCCTCTATCTCCGTCGCGATTCGTAAGTTTCACTTGTAGATTCGCCAAGCCTGGAGGGAGTTCCGGCAGATTCGGCCGGTTGATATTGGCACACAACAAACCATTCCATATCACGTAAACGGCATCATGTCAACAGGTTATAAATCATTCGTATTCTTGTCGTAAATCATTCCTGCGATTTGGCACGCCACCTGCAATGGTATACTTTCCGTCTGGGATTGATCGAAAGAACCTGCGACTTTGAGAAATACAGCAAATAGTTTCAGCATCGATTATTTCCCGAATTGTATCGACTTCGCCTCAGAAGTTTAGATTGAACCTAATCGCTCAAGCAGCATGAAGGAGTATGACCATGCTTGTTCTAACACGGAAGTGTTCCGAACTGATTCAGATCGGAGACGACATTGTGATCAAAGTCATCAAGACCGGCCGCAACACGGTCAAAATCGGTATTGAAGCTCCAAGAAGCGTCCGTGTCGCTCGCGGCGAAGTACTGTTTTCACGCGAAGTAGAAGTGCATGACACAGCTGAAAAGGAGACCCCTTCCTGCCCGGAGTCGGCCGGCATCGGCCCCGATGAATCTGATCATCAGCCCGCGCGAGTGGAAAACTTACGCCGGGTCGGTAGTGTCCAGCTCGACGATCCAAAAAGTTGTTTAGTCTGCTGAACACCGTCCATTGATCCGGCTCGCACAAAACGAACGGACCTTTTCCCCGTATTCGATCGTCGGACCACGATCGTTTTTCATAGATTTGTTACCAACGCCTGTCACCCGCAAACCGCCTGAACGCACCGTCGGCTTTCGAGTCTTCGGTGCGTTCGTTTTATGACTGTTCCGCTGCGTCGTCAGTCACATCTGCGACAACCGTTTCGCGATCGCGGAACAGCACGACGAATAACACCGAAAGCACAACCGAGAGCACCGCTGGAATCGCCCAGATCATTTGCCAGTTATGCGTCACGGAGTCATCTGGTCCGGTCGTTGTGTAATGTTGTCCCACCACCCCCGACAGCCACGAGCCGACGAACATGCCGATTCCCAGCGTCACGAACGCATGCAATCCCTGAGCCGCCCCGCGAATCGATTCGCTCGCCCGCTTGTCGACCCACATCCGCCCCATCACGAAGATGAAGTCGTAGCACATCCCATGCACGGCGATGCCGAGATACATCATCCAGTGGGCGTCGCGCGAGGTGTCGAACCAGGCGAAGAGACCGAACCGAACCGCCCAGGCCACCATGCCGATCAGCAGAATTCCCTTCGCACGGAAGATCGGCAGCAGGATCGGCAACAACAACAGAAAGACGACGTCCGAAACCTGGCCGATCGTCATCTTCGCCGCGGCGTTGGCGATGCCGAGTTCATTCAGGAACACGTTCATCCACGCGAAATAAAAGCTCAATGGGATGCAGATCAGGAACGAACACAATATAAACGTCGCGAACGACGGCTCTTTCATCAGCTTGAGTGCATCGAGCCCGAGCATCGTGCCGAGCGAAACTTTCTGACCCGCCCCCTTCGGAGGCGTGTGCGGCAGCGTGAACGAATACAGCCCCATCAAAGCCGCCGCCCCGCACGAGAGTTGAAACATTCCCACGTTGTCTTCGAGATTAAGAAGGCTGTTGACGAGCCCGGCACAAATCCAGCCAACACTGCCGGCCATCATCACGATGGGGAATTCCTTCCCCGGATTGACCGCATGATGCAGCGTGAGCGTATTCGTCAGTCCGTGCCCCGCCATATAGCTGATAGTATAGAGAATCAGCAGCGGATAAAATGCATTGAAGTCGGTCTGCGTCGTGACAAGATATAACAACCCCGCCCCGATCAGGTGCAGAGCTCCCAAGAGCTTCTGTGTCGCAAAAAACCGGTCAGCGACGATTCCCGCGAAGAAGGGAGAAACGATCGCCCCGATCGCCGTGCTGCCATAGGCCAGCCCGACCTGCCCCCCTTCGAATTGCAGAGTTTGCGTGAGGTAAGTCCCCATCGTGACATACCAAGCCCCCCAGACGAAGTAGTGCATAAAGACCATGATCCACAGCCGGAAAATCATGAATGGGGACATCGGCAAACTTTCACATTCGAGGAGGTGAAAAAGAATGCGTCCCATTGTGACGAAAAATCCGCCGGATGCAATGAAGGCAGGTTATCAGGAGCGGGATGTCAGGGTATGAAGCATATCGTGTATTACAAGTTTTCAAACCATTACTCGCGTGCTATTGAGTCGACTTTGTCACCCAGGTTTAGCCATCTGGTGGTGAAATACGTTTGGTTTACGCATTCAAAGACACCGTTTTTGACACCAAATTCGCTGGAAACGCGTTATGCGAAACGGTGAAGCATTGGGGGGGGGGTTAATTCTTTCGGATCTCATGCTTGGGAATACGGGATTGATGTTTTGTTAGGGGAGCGCCATCTGGAATGAACTGAAAATTGTCCGAGAAACTACAGACGCATGAATTGATGCACTTCAATTGGATCTGTCCACATGCTTCACCCAAAATATTCTTACTGGGTTGGAGTCGTCATGGCATGAGTTATCAGACAATTCGGCAAAGCCCTGTGGAGTTTTTCTATTCCCAAAGCAGTGACTTTGGTGTCGTCAAGATGAAGTTCGGCGAGGTTTTTGAGTCTTGTTAATCTGCCAACCCCATGGTCGGTGATATCAGTTTTCTGGAGATGTAAAACCGAAAGATTCGAGAGTTGTCGAATCACTTCAACACCGTCATCGCTCACGTTTGTCCCATGGAGGCCGAGATACTCAAGATCCACAAAATTGCTAAGTGTCGTGAGTCCTTTGTCCGTCACTCGCGTCCCATCGAGATTGAGCGTTGCCAGAAGCTTTTTGTCTTTGAGATACTCTAGCCCAATATCACTGACCGGCGTGCCGCTCAACAGCAGGGTCGAGAGTTCATTCAAATCAGCGAGGTGCGACAGACCGGCGTCACCGATAGCCGTCCCGTCGAAACTGAGATAGGTAAGTTTCGTGAGCGAGTGCAGGTGTTTGACGCCATCATTCGAAATTTGGGTGTTGTCCAGGGTCAAAGATCTCAAATTTGTCAAACCCGCCAGATGTTTCAGGCCGAGATCGCCGGTCTGTGTAAAACCGAGATGAAGGCTTCGCAGTAATTTCAATTGAGCAATGATTGCCAGGTCTTCATCGCGAACGGCTGTCTTCGCGAGATGTATTTCTGTGATTTCAAAGAGTCGATTGGGGATTTGGTCGATCGTTTCAATGCTTCCCTCGCTGCTCTGGAGAGTTCCTCCGATCTCCAATACGAACATCGCGACGTTCCGACTCTGGGATCTTCGAACACCAATCGAATTATTCGACGTCGGCGCTGCTTTGCCTTGGTCGTTTTGATTGGTGATTTCAATCATCGAGTCGCCAGGCACCTTGATTTCGACTGTTTTTCCATCTTTAGGCGTGATCTTGATAATAATAACGCCTAAGAGCAAAACCAAAGCTGCTCCAACAATAGACAAACCGACGAGCATTCTTTTACCGTGGCCAATGTTTTCTTCGATGATCGAACTATTAGGTTGAACCGAACCGATAAACAGCGACTTTTCTTCGGGCCATCGATCGACGGAATGTCTTGGCAGAGATCTCGGTTGATCAGTTTCCGAAATCGAGGTGTGTGGCTTGGCGGATGCATCCAAGGAGGCCTTGCCCGGCTTCTCGGTTTCCACTCCGTTAACCGATTCCTTCACGTACGCCTCGCAAGAGCGAGAACGCTTATCAATGACCTTTTCGTCACTCTCAGAAAGCCTCTGGATGATATCCGTCAACAAATCGGCCAATCTTAAAGAGGACGAAAGCCGATGAGCTTGATCCTTAGCCATCAATTGTTGATATAGACGATTCAGTTCTTGAGGGACATCAGGACGACCTTGATGTAAATCAGGCGGTGGTTCGTCGAGATGTCCCCTCATCTTTCTCGACGTTGAAGAATGGTTCGCATCGCTAAATGGTGCACGACCGTGAAGCAGGAAAAATAGAGTACACCCCAGCGCATACAAATCCACGCGATGATCTACAACATGGCAATCGTCCCACTGCTCGGGTGCCATAAAATCAGGGGTGCCGAGGAATTGACCTTCACCGGTAAGAGACAAGTCCAGGCTGTCAACGGTCGTCTCATCGAAAAGTCTCGCCAGGCCGAGATCGAGAATCTTTATCTTGCTCTGTTTTGTAAGCAACAGGTTCGAAGGTTTAATATCGCGATGCACCAGTCCATGTTCATGAGCGTGCGCCAGTGCGACTGCAGTCTGTCGAATCATATCACAGGCATTCACCACGCTTTGGGGACCATTCTCGGCGATAAAACGTTGGAGATTGATGCCTTCGACATACTCCATCACCAGAAAATGTATTCCGTCGACCTGGCCGGCATCCATGGCGCGCACGATACCCGGATCCTCCAGCTTTCCGACCGCCTCTATCTCGCGTTCGAATCGTGCGACCATTTTTGGCGTTCTTGTGAATTCCGCAGAGAGCACCTTTAGTGCGACGCTTTTCTTGAGTTTGGAATGGACCGCCTGATAAACGATCCCCATTCCACCTCGCCCCAGTTCCGCGACCAGTTCGTAATTATCACTGAATCGACGTGGAAATGACTCTCGATCGGATGTCGATTTTTTTTGCCTACTGGGGATGATGGCAGTATCGCCAATGTCGATGGGCTTCTCGTGCTCGGTCCCATCCAGATGAAATGCCACACTTCGTGTATCGATCTCTTCTCCAAAGATTTCATGCAGAGCGTCCAACTGATCTGGAAATCGGTCGCGATACTCGCAAGGGAAAACGATTTCATTTCTGTTGTTCCGCAATTCATATTCCGCCGAGATCAATTGCTTGAACGTCTCGCGTTCATTCAACAGATCGGGAAACGATTGCACGTAATCTTCTAGGCGTTTTGATTCATCGGCTTTATAACGATATTCCAAATCCGTCAGCACCAACTCGACCATGACAGGCAGCCGCAGTCGTTGATCGGGGGGAATATACTGGCTGATGTCTGGAGATGAGCCTGCTTCTGAATCAGATTCATACTGCTGCAGGATCTGATTCAGTCTCTGTCGCTCTGGACGCGAAAGCTGATCCAGATTCTGCATGGAGTTGAACATACGCCTTTTCTCCAAGCCCTGATGAGGAGGACCAGATTATTCATCTGTTCGCACTACCATATCCATCTCGATCAAATCGTCTTTGATGAATTTCAGGTGCCGTCGTACGGTCCTTTCGCTACACCTCAACTGCCGACTGATTTCGACATGCGAATGCCCCTGTAAAGCCAAGATGAATGTACTTCTCTGCTGCTCATTCAATACTACCATGAGACTGTTTACAGTCTCATTGAATATGGCAACTTCATCGGGCGTCGGTTCATGATCAATGAACTCTAAATAAAGGGACCGCGTTCTCGAGTTGTTCTGCGGTGACGCTTCCTGAAAAACATCACGCCGTCCCGTTCGGTAATGTTGATTTTTTCGAATACATTTACGAAGTGTAATCTGTACCAGCAATCCCCATAAACTATCCCAATTCTTTAACTCGAATTGACCAGCAGCCATGCGACGAAAAAACGTCCGATAAACCGACTGTACGACATCCTCCGCATCTACTTTACTTCGCAGCACCGAGTCGAGATGAGATGTGGCTTTATTGATGAGCTGGTTGGTGAAACGAAGGAAGAATTCGTTTTCTGCCAATGATTCTCCGGATTTCAGCCCGGCAAGAAATTGTTCAAATCCGCGTAGATCATCCATCGACCGCCCTAGTGTGGATTAATACGGCGATTATCTATCATTCATAGATAAATAACAATTCGCTGATTCCGGTTCAACCTGTTTATTTCATGATGACACAACGAGCTAACCAAAGTGTGCAGGCATTCCATCGCCGCAACGGTGTTACCGAGACCTCCACGCACTATAAACCAAGTTTCATAGCTCGAACGACATTTTTCTTTGACGTGGTTCTTGCCCGTTGCGAAGAACGTTCACCAACCAGTTTTGCTTATCACGATGCAATTTGTCCTTCTGATATCTGCAGACGACATCCCCACCACCGGCTTGATAGGCCTACTTAATTAGATGCCATTTGCCAGGTAAATGCGGACAGGAAAAACAGCAAGAAAGTGAAAATCAATGAAAATAATTCTAAATGACCTTCGCCAAGAGCATGTCTACCGTCGTGATGAATGGATGAGAACACAACAGTGCGATACCAGCGACGCACAGTTGTGAAAAGAGTGCATCGTTGGTGCAGGTCGACGCGAAATTAGTGCTGATTGACGGCCGCTTCGACGGCGAGGACGTCACAGCGCTCGTTTTCGGGATGACCCGAGTGGCCGCGGACGATCGTCAGTTTGACCTGATGCCGTGCGGCAATACCATCCAGCCGTTTCCAGAGTTCTTCGTTCAAGACGGGTCGCCAGCGGCTCCCCTCACGACGACGCCAGTTGTTCTTTTTCCAATTTGGCATCCATTCGGTCAGCCCCTTGGCGACGTACGTGCTATCGGTGATGATTTCGACGTCACTTTTACGCTTCAGCGCTTCGAGTCCCTGGATAACCGCCATCAACTCCATCTGGTTGTTGGTGGTTTTGGGAAGTGAACCGAAGCCTTCTTTTTCGTGTCCACTGGCGGGATGCTTGAGAATAAATGCCCACCCTCCCGGTCCGGGATTTCCTCGGCAGGCCCCGTCCGTAAATAACTGCACTTGCGGCAGCGATTCTTGACCTGTCATGGAGGGTTACCGTTCGCGGAAGATAATACGACCTCGATTCAGATCGTACGGCGAAACTTCGACGACGACACGATCTCCGGGAACGATACGGATAAAGTGCTTGCGCATCTTTCCCGCCACATGTGCGAGAACTTTGTGACCGTTGTTCAACTCGACGCGAAAATTCGTATTGGCTAATGCCTCAATAACGACACCTTCGACTTCAATGGCCTCTTCTTTGGCCATAGATTTCCTCCTGTTGGTCCTTATCAATAAGGGGGTTGCGTTTCTCTGCCGCGACGGCGATGAAACCGTTTTATCTCAGCGCAGTCAGTACGACCTGACGGCGAGATAACGGGCTATTGTGTCATCGTGACCGTCAGAATACCAGTCCACGCGAAAGAATGGTGAATCATCAGGTGACAAGAAGCCCGGCATTAGAAATCAGCGAGATTGATTTCCGCATACGGAGAGTCGCTTCACGTAAGAAAGCTCCATTTTGCACGTCGATGACAATAATTGAAGTCGAGCTTACATCGGTTCATCGATTAGAGGCAACTGTTGCCGGCCACGGTCGAAGCTGAGTACGACTTCGCTTTTGACGCCGAATAACGTGAGATTGCCGTTATTTCGATCGTATTTCAGCTTCACCATCTTGTCGGGGAACAGATTTTCGCAACGGCCGATGGTCTCACCGGTCGCTACGTCGATGGCTTCGACCGACAACGATTGACGGGTGCTATCGGATTGCCCCCGTTCTTTGCTCATTAACACCAGAAACGGCAATTGATACTCGTTGAGTTGCAGTACAGAACGTTGCGGCAGTGATCGCTCCCAGAGAATTTCGCCGGATTTGGCATCCACGCACCATAATGTCCCCTGAATATGTACGGCCGGCAAGAACGTATCGGTCGCGTAGAAGCTGGTGCGTGCCGTATTCACAAAGCGAACCGCCTCCTGAAAGTTGATATAATAATGGTCGCGATCGCGAAATGTCCGCAGGTAATTGAGATTCGTCAATTGTTTCGTCGTCAGTTGCAGTGTCAACGACGTCTTGCCCGTCTCCAGATTGAAAATTTTCAATTGATTGGCGGCGTTGATCAACAACAATTCGTTGTCGGAGGTCTGGTACGAAAAATGATGGTCGTTCACCGCTTCTTCCAGATCAAATCGATCGGTAAGGGGATCCCAGATTCTCATCTTTTTTTCGCCGTCCGACCCGGTCAGATAGAACAGTTTTCGACCGAGAACCGTTCGTTGATGACGCGAATCAATGTCGAGTTGCCCAATTCGCCGAATCTCTCCCGTCGCTGTTTCGTAGATCGTGTATCGTTTCCGGTCGGCGTGGAACAACACCAGTACACGTTCGTCACCGATCAATCCTGCGGAGTTGTCGGTCGTCAGCCCGCTTGTCGGCAACAAATCGCTGCGCTGCCAGAGAATTTTTCCTGATGCCGGGTCGACAGCGATAAGTGCCTGTCGAGTCTGAAAGATGCAATGTGAGGGAGTGACCGGCCCGACACGCACGACTTCATTTCGGCCGAACTGGGTTTCGAGGTCGACCGTCCAGGCCGGTTTGCCAGACTGGTGTTCCAACAACGAGATACCGTGCATTCTGCCGATGGTTCCCAGCGGGAAGAAGTGGCCGACGTGGCAATCGCTACCTGCAGACGAGTAATTATAGTTAGAATCAACGTCGATTTCGCCGACGATCAAACCGAGATGCTTATTGATGACCGCGAATTGCCCCCCTTGATTCTTCCCTTTATCTAACAGGTACAGCGAACTGTTCTGCGGCATGGGAAATCGACGTCGATATTTGTCATATGTCAGACGCAAATAAGGACCGCTCTCTGTGAACTGATTATCGCTTCCGGGTGTAATCATGACATCAGGGGTCAACGTACCGCGAATACCCACTCGATCAACGTTCCAAGGGACGGCCACATGCCGCTCCGCCAGTTCGGCGATCGAACCGCGCATGGCACGCCGCGCGTACGATTGTCCGGTCTGGCCATTGGCCAGAGGAACGTCCTGGTAACGCGACTCCAATTCGAGCAGCAGATCAACCGCTTCGTGTTTCAATCCCGAGGCCAGCCAGATTTCGTACAACAATCGCGTTGCCTCCGCCGCGGCAACGGGCGATTCCGATTTTCGTACCGGGAGCAAATACAATTCCGCCGACTGATAATCCCCGCGATCGAAACAGCGCCGTGCCAGTTCCAGGCGAACCGCTGCGGCTTGCGGCCATTGTGAGTAAATCAGCAAGAAATTCTGTAGCGGAGAGATTTCTCGCGTTGACAGCACCGTTTGCTGTTCTTCATCGATATGTGTCCACAAACGATCGACGTCATTTGAGCCGATTTGCTGCTGGACGCGTTCGATGATACCGGGAATCCAGCTTCCAGCCGAAATCCAGTGTTCGGGATTTTCGCTTGAAGGAATCAAATCGGGGAGATCCAGTTCGGCGAATTCTCGGCAGGCCTTTAACACGCCTTCCAAATCCCCCTGTTTCAGGTCGTCTTCAGCTTTATAGGTGAGATAACGAGCCCGCTCGACAGTATTGTGGCTCAACACCGACAACTGTGCCAGAAGGGCACCATGGTTACTGTCGTTTTCTTTCAGTTCGGCATACAACAACGCCCGGAGCGATGATTCGATACGCGATCGATGTGGTCTGGCCTTAAGATTACTCAAGAGGCGCACCAGCCTCTTGCGGGACGAGGGAAAATCACCCAGCGTCAATTCTAGTTCAGCGGTCAACAATTCGATTTCAATCGTATTTTTTTGCGTTACCTCCTGCTCCTTCACTTGCCTGAGTCGCGCCGCCGCTTGCGGAAATGCAGTCACATCGCGTAATCCGACCGAAATGACTTGCGTCCCATCGGCCACGAGATTGCCGGGCCGCCAGGGACGACTATCAGGAACAACGTCAACCCGGGTCTTCGAACCGGCGGTTAGCGTTTCTTCGCGGAAGTTCTGATACGACTCCTCACGCGACACACCGATTTCACGTCCGCTGGCAATTTCGATATTTGCAATTCGTCCCCGTTCCAGAGGTACCAGGTAAGATGAACCGATTTGTACGCCCTGCCCCGATGGGGTTCCTAACCAGGTTGACCAGACTTCCTCTCCGGTCGCCAGTGAAATCCCACGCGTATAGCGTCTGCCGACCGCCAATACAATTTCCCGATCGACCGCCGCCAGATAATCGGTATCTTCCACCGCAGACTGCCAGATCAGATTTCCCGTCGCCAGATCGAGACAGGAGATCGATTCACATTCATGCGGAAGATGAATAATGCGATGCCCGTTCACGATCAGTTTTTCGACGAACGGATATGTTGTCGAACCGGATACCGACACATTCGGCCAGCGATTAATCTCGGGCTCAAAGGATGCGTCCCCCAAACGAGCGGCCCATAACAGCGATCCCGAGTGTGCCTCGACGGCAATCAACGATTGCAGGTGCGTGGGACATAGCAGAACTCCCTGTGCGGAAATCGGAGTGCACGAGAGCAAGCTACGGCGCGAGTCGATGCCGATTGGATTATCAACAAAACACAACCCTTGCGACCATAACACCGTGCCAGACTCGGGTGCCAAAGCGATGAGATTGATCTGCCGATCAACTTCGGCGAGGACGTACAACACTCCATCCACAGCAGCCGGCGGACCGAGAAAGAAATGTCCCGCCAGCGGAGCATGTTCGGTTCCTCGAGGTTGCCCTCCAATCGACCAGAGCGGAGCTTGCGATCTCGGTCGACCACCCGGTACCTTCGATTGGGCATGAGGTTCCAAAGGCAGGGCCACCAGCCGATTAATCCCTCGTCGTTCGATCTCGGCGATATGATCGTCGTCGAGCAACTGTGAATTCGCCCCGCCGGACTGTCGGTGATGATATCTGTTGAGCTGGCTGCCATCGACGGCGTACAGCCGTTCGCCATCGCTGGTCAGCGTTCCCATAAGAGAGTTATTGGCATAGGCATAGTCGAGCTGCAGGCTGCGTGCCGCGGTGTCCGAACGGGGCCGAGTCGGTTCGGGTCCCTGTCCATCGGTCGAACCGATCAGCCGAGACAGTGAGCATTCCGCCGCGTATTCCCATACGACTTGACCATTGCGTTTGTCGATCGCCAACACTCCTTGCGGACTGCGAATATAGACGGTATCGCGAACAACGAGCGGAAAATTGCTGACCGACAACGGACTGAGACTCGTTGACTGATTCTGTTCCCACTTGGCGAGCAACGAGACTCCCGTTGCAGAATTCCAAATGCGAAATGGATGCGACCATTGCGGTTGCCAATAAGGTGCACTGGCAAGCGTGTAATGCTTGTCCGTAGATGACGGATGGCGTTCGGAGCTATCGACGATCGACTTCGAGGGAGTGAGATAGGATGCCAACACCGGCTGAGTGAGCCATTCATTCGCCGTTCTCTGCTCTCCTCCCAAACCAAGCGTTTGATGCCCCTGAAGACGATTACTCCACTCGGCGACTTTCTCTTCGTCACCGACAGACCGCCAGGCGATCATCAACTTGATACGAATCATTTCGGTTATACGACGACGATGAGCAGATGTCTGGTTCAGGTGCTCCCACATTTGCGCGGCCGGCAAGGGGCGCCCTTGATCGAGCCATTTTGTCGCCAGTCGATTCGCAGCGTGAAAACCTGCGATCGTGTGCAGATACTTTTGGCACAGTACCTGGTAGCCGTTTGTCTCCTGACGGCGATTGGCCGCTTCCAGGAGGATTTCCGCTTCCGAACCAAAAAGTTGCTCGTAGACCCTTTGCTCTCGCTTGTTAAGCCGATCAAACCGCCGCACGATTTCCTGACGGATGCTGGTTAACCGATGTTCGTCATCCAGCCAGATGAATCCATCTTCACCTTGCGTCAGCAGGCGTTGGAGCAGAACCAAACCATCGGATGTATGACCGGCTTCGAGAGCATCCAAACCACGCTTGAGCAGAACCTGCTGGCGACGGCTGCGAAAGACATGCTGGGTGAGAACTTCGGATTGTCGGCTGTTCGCGGAGACGCTGCCTCCTTCTTTCTGACGAACAACCACCTGTCGCCCTTGTGCAAGTAGCACTGAGTGGGGAATGACCATCAGGACCGAGAGAGTGCACCAGACGATGGAAACGCCGATCGATCGCATCCTGACGAAGCTGGAATATTTGCGTTCATTCATCGGTTCGATTCCCTTCTCGACGAACCTCCCGAACGGTCTCCTTCTCAAGACTGCTGCTTCATCCCTGATGCGGCGGCAATCCTAACACGAAAACGCATTTTTCTCCCATACCGGTTTTCATGGCCACATGCGTACATACTCACGTTCTCCTTCAGAGGATAACAGCGCGCCGACTATTTCGTTGTCGAAGAAAGCGACATTTCACCTAAAATAGAGGCATGGGAAATTGGTAAAACGGTGTCACACCCTAATTATACGTAAGAAAAGAGATGGGGTGAATCTATTGCAGTTTTCGGGCCGTTGCCCTTCTCGCTCAACGTGATTTTTTTGAAGGAAGACACCGGCGTCAGTTGGTGTCGTACCAATAAAAAATCCCCGGAGTTTAACCCCGGGGATTGAAAACTGGCGGTGATAGGCGATTGCCGCTTCACCTGAGGGTGGCTGACGGGCTTCGCACCCGCGACCTCCGGTGCCACAGACCGGCGCTCTAACTCCTGAGCTACAGCCACCATAACAAAAAAATGCGGTCGGCGGATCCATTTGTGCAGATCGCGACAACGGCTTCGACGCTCTAAGATAACTCCCCGACCGTCATGCTGCAAGTAATTGACACGCACACTTCGGGCAAAGTTCACGACAACGAGATATCGCGATTACCGGAGTGCGATGGAGTTCCGGCGACGGCTTCTAAAACTGCCAGTCGCGATACAGTTTCGCACGAAATTCGAGCCATTCGGCCTGATGTTCGTCTTTGCCCGCCGATAACACCATATTTTTCGTCCATTCATCCATACGACGAACACGGTCTGCCAGAATGCCAATGGTATTGACGGCCATACGATACGCCGCGTGCGGATAGGTTTTCAGCAGGACTTCGAACTGCTCGCGGGTAAAGTACAGAAGTTCGCTTTCTTTGAGCGTTTTGACCGATGCCGAATGGGGCTCTGCTGTAAAAAAGGACATCTCCCCAAATACCGAATACGGATCGAGAACGGCCAAACGCTGTTCCGATTCGCGAGGCCCTTTTACCACCGCACATTGACCTTCACTGATGATCCACAAAGCCCGTTCGAAGTCTCCTTCATGCAAAATCTGCCAGCCCGCCGGCATTTTCTGAACATGTAGCATCTCTGCAATAATCGATATTTCAGTCGCATCCAATCCATGGAAAATCGGACAATCCTTCAGTAGTTTCTCCGCCACGACAGCCATCAGATTCCTCCCAACACTGTTGCACGACCAACTCTCCCGATACCCAGGAGATAGGCAGCCACCCGAAGCGGCACCTTCTTTTCTGTCGCGATATTCCAGACACGGTTGAAACTATCCGTCATGATTCGTTCGAGTTCGTTTCGGACACGCGGTAGATCCCAGCGAAAGTGCTGGCGATTCTGAACCCATTCGAAGTAACTGACCGTCACTCCCCCGGCATTCACCAGAACATCGGGCAAAACCAGAATCTCCCGCTCTTCGAAAATATGATCTGCCTCCGCCGTCACCGGCCCATTCGCCGCTTCGACGACGTATTTAGCTCGCACATCCCTGGCGTTTTCTGCAGTCAAAACCCCACCCAGCGCGGCGGGAATTAAAACGTCGACGGGAGCCGCAATAAATTCTTCGTTCGACATCGGTTCTGACGCGGGAAAATCTTTGACTCCGCCGTGTGCAGCCGCGTACTCCAGGAGTTGGGGAATATCGAGTCCCGCAGGATTCCACACGCCACCGGTTGCATCGGTGACGGCAAGGATTTTCGCTTTGTGCTCGGTAAGAAATCGAGCTGTGTAACTCCCGACGTTACCGAACCCTTGTAAGGCGAATGTCAATTGATCGAATTTCAAGTTCAATCGCTCTAACATGGCGGCAATAACAATCACAACGCCGCGCCCTGTTGCTTCTTCACGGCCTTCCGACCCATGCAATTCGAGCGGTTTACCGGTCACGCACGCGGGATTGAAACCGTGATATTTTTGATACTGGTTCATAATCCACGCCATAATCTGGGCGTTTGTTCCCATATCGGGAGCGGGAATATCCTTGTCCGGACCAACCATATCATGAATTTCATCGACAAACTTGCGCGTCAGGCGTTCCAATTCCCCGGCGCTCAAATCGCGAACGTTTACGGCAATTCCCCCTTTGGCCCCTCCATAGGGAAGATTGACAATCGCCGTCTTCCAAGTCATCAGCGTTGCCAGTGAGAGCACTTCCTCGGCATCAACTTCTGCGTGAAATCTCAAGCCCCCTTTCATCGGTCCTCGTGACGTGTCGTGTTGCACACGATAGCCGATATAGGTGCCGATCTCGCCATTATCCATCTCGAGCCCGACTTGCACCTTGACTTCCCGTTGCGGTGTCTGCAACAGTTTGCGCATGTTTGACGTCAGGCCCATCAGTTCCGCAGCCTGAGAAAAATACCGGCACGTATTCTCGTAGGAACTCATGTTATTCCTTCGGCGTTCGTCGTTTGGGTAACATTCTGAATCGTTGTCCTCACCGTCAGAAGACGAAACATTTGCTCTTCAATTTCGCAACATCATTTCGTCTCCTATCGTCGGATGAATCGTGCAACTGTAACGAGACTCGATTCTTCCCAGCGAAAGTTCCTATGGCGACCGTTATTGTCTTGGTTTTTCTCTTTGTGACAAGGGAACCGGCATGACATCCGTTGAATGTCGAATCCACGGTCCGGAAACGTGATCGACAACATGATAGGCAAGTTCACGGGCGAACAAGGCGTGACCAATACGCGAGAATAGCGGAATCGGCTTCAAAAACAGCCGATCGGCACGATCAAAATTCAGAAATGCCGTAGACGGTTCGATGGCCTGAATGTGATGGGACTCGGCGTAATTCAAGATGCGCTCGAACGGTTCGCGGCTGGTCAGATGTGATGATTCGCCGACGCCAAATTGAGCGCGCACACCCGAACCGTTGCTCGCATCAGCGGAAACCTGCCACGGTGCCGGAACTATCGCCAGTAAGAAACTGGTCGACGTTCCGTGAGTCAATTTCTCCAGTTGACCAATCGGTTCCAATGATTGTTGAACCGAAAATTCCCATTCGGCGGGGATAGATTCCAGCCAACGATACGTCCATCGCGACGAATTCAAGTCTTGTTCGAGATCCCCCTCGATCGCCTCTTGTCGATTCAACAGTCGACCAAACGTAGCGGCACACCAATTAGCCGTTTTTAAATCGCGTGACAGTTGCTTCCACCATTCCGAATCGTTCAACATTTCAGAAGGTGAAGAACATGCAATCGGAAGCCCCCGCTCATCTAATCGTGTGAACCGACGGTAACGGTGATCGTCAGCGACGTCGTTCATTTGAAAACTCAAAATGACCAGATCGGGTTGCAAACTACTTAACGTGTGTTTGTATTGCAAATAGGACAACAAAGGACAATATCCAGGAATGCCGGCGTTAATCACTTCGATCTGGAATTCCGATCGTCGCTGGAGATATTGCTGTAATCGCGACGTCCACAAGTCTGCGTATGTCGTCTCGAATCCGGCAACGGATTCATCGCCTAGACAGAGAATACGAAAAATCCCCGCCGGTTTGGGGACGCTCGGCTCCGGTCCCCGAATGCCAAAACTGTTGGTCTCGATCTCAACCGACTCGGCAAACGACGGTTGTTCCCACTGAATTTTCTGCAATGGTTTGAGTGCTTGAAATGTTAACGCGGAATCGACAAGTAACGGATTTCGAGGTGCCGCCTCTAATTCACACGAACCATGGCATGCGGAATAGATACGCATCCCGACTTCCACCCCGCTGAAAAGCAGAGGCAGAGCGATCAATCCACCCACAACATGCTTCAACGTTCTCAATCGAAGGAGCATAACTCCCGTTCCCTGCCGTTGATGTTCCGACAATCGAACCTGGTTTGCCGAAACGTTTCTTTCATGACCTTTGTGACCGCGAATAGAGACATGTTAACGGACGCCCATCGAAGTTACCCGAGACGCTCTACCTGGCAGAAACCATGCGTTGATATACAATCGCCTATACCGAATGGCGAACCGCTCCTTTTAGTCAAATTAGGAGTTTTGAACAAGATGCATTTCTGGAATGGTCTCATCAGGTGGTCTGAGGTGGCAGCAGCCTCAGAAACAATTGGATCATGAAGGCTCTCCCGACCTTTGTGTATAGAGCCTTGGGTGTCGCTTCTTGCAAAGGTCCGTATTATCGAGCAATCGAACTGCATGTACACACTGACATTCTCAGAAGTTACATTCGATTGAACATTTCATTTCGGACGTTATCGAAGTCCAAAGCGTATGCGAGATTCCTCATTGAATCTTGGCGACAAGCCGTCTCGATACCGTCAGCACTTTCTTGGACATTTGCTCGCCACTTCGTCTTCTGACACAGCACGCTCACATACACTACAAGTGCTCACAGCCATTTCACCAACGGCTACTTTTACCAAAATTAGATATCCTCTAGTGGCGAACCGAATTGATTTGCTGAATTTAAAAAAACAACATGTCGTTATACTTCAAATTCTTGTGAAATAAGATATATTACACGTAGTGGATGCGTGAGGTTGGCCTCTCGTTGAGTATTTCCATTTTCCCTCGTATGTGATTCGAAGGCGAATGCAAATCGATAACTCTCGCGACGGATTTACATACGCGATGCAAGAGTTGCAACGATAATTCTGACGGCCGGCATGTAAAAAACATCGTCCATGAAGGTTTATCAGCACGCGTCTTCAGGCGCCGTTGGATTGCCTGTAAATTAGAAATCGTCAACAAACGATACGACGTCGTGATTAGATAGTAGAATAAAATTCGCCTAGCGTTCGACATTATTGTTCCAAATCGAACCTATCCCAGTCGTTCATTCGGTATCGATCTGGAACCTGCCATATAACATTGCGTTCAACGATCTCCAATCGAATGGATATTCGTATAAAGTCAAATACAGGAAATATCATCCCTGCCGATATCATTTGTCTTCATTATCGAAACGTCGGGATGCAACTTCTCTCTCGCTATTCGTCCGGTGATCTCTACGTTTTGCCATTTTGAGTTATGAAATTATTCTGCCATTTTGAAGAGTTGCACATAAACACAGGAGTCAAAGATGAACAGCCGTAATGACCTGACTGTCAGTGATCTGGAAAAATTGCTCGCGAAAAAGAAGGGGAATCTGACAAAACTCGAACGAGAGCGAGATCGGCTCGCTTCGAAACTGAATAGCGTTCAACGCCAGATCGATCAAATCAACGGCACCAAAACAGTGACCCTGGCGGTGCCCGGCAGTCGACGGATGTTGCGAGCCAAGAATAAAAAGTCGTTACACACCCACGTACTCGAGCTGCTCACAGAAAACAAAAAGGGACTGAAGTTGGGGGAACTCAACGAAAAAATTCTGGCCCGTGGCTATAAATCCAAAAGTTCGAATTTCAAAAACGTACTGTATCAAACGTTGTACCACAGCCCTAAAGTCGTGTTGAATTCCGAAACGCACCGGTACGGACTGAAAGACGTAAAAACGCAATCTTCAAAATAGGAAGAAATCAAGAGGTTTGAGACGAACCTGACGCAATAAGCAGTTTCATAACCCTCTGGACACCGAATATTTCAAGACCATTTGGACGTCTATTCGGTCGCCAACCGAATTATGAAACCAGTTCTACGAACGTCCATAATTCATCCACAAAACGGATCGCGAACATTTCGGTTCTCGATCCGTTGTTTTATAATTTGCTGATCGTTTTGGTTCATTCTCCCCTTGTTTCGTTTCGTGCCCTCCGGGATATTTAAAAATGACTTCATCGACAACGGCATCGCTTACGACTTTCACCTTCAACGAGCGTAAGGCCGTCGAACGGGTCATTGATATGATCGCCATCGCAGGAAAAAGCTGCGAGGAAAAAGCAATCGCCGACTTTATCGAGCAGAAACTATTGGCAGCCGGTGTTCCCGCGTCGGCAATAGTCTACGATCGAGCACATAAACTCAGCTCCTACGGTGGAAACGTCGGAAATCTCATCGTCAAACTTCCGGGAACCAAACCAGGACCACGCCGGATGTTAATGGGGCATATCGACACCGTCCCACTTTGCGTGGGAGCCCAACCGGTGCAGCGCGGTAACAAAATCGTCTCGAAATCGCCTTCAACCGCACTGGGAGGCGACAACCGCGCCGGTGCCGCTATTGTATTGACGGCGATCCTCGAAATCCTGAAGCAGAAGCTCCCCCATCCACCTCTGACGTTATTCTGGCCCGTCCAGGAAGAAATTGGCTTACTCGGCGCGAAGCACGTCGCCCTTAATAAACTGGGGAAGCCAAAACTCTGTTTCAACTGGGATGGCGGCGATGCTCAGATCACCTGCATTGGCGCTACAGGGGGATATGAACTCTTCATTGAAATCGAAGGCATCGCCAGTCACGCCGGGGGACATCCTGAAGCAGGCGTTAACGCCATCTCCATTGCCTCACTGGCGATCGCCGATCTGGTCAAAAACGGCTGGCATGGGCTGGTCTTGAAGAATGGATTGCGCGGCACGAGCAACATTGGCGTGATTCAAGGAGGAGACGCCACCAACGTAGTGACTTCAAAAGTCAGTCTTCGCGGAGAGGCCCGCAGTCACGACCGCAAATTCCGCAGCCGCATCGTCAAAGAGATTCAACAGGCCTTTCAACGTGCAGTCAAGCAATTGAAAAACTCTTCCGGAAAAACAGGGAAGCTCACGTTTTCCGCCGAATTGAAGTACGATTCCTTCCAACTCTCGACCGACGAACCGTGCGTCCAATCGGCAATTGCCGCAGTGAAAAAATGCGGGCTCAATCCCGAACTGCGCATCAGCAACGGCGGACTTGACGCGAATTGGACATCGGCTCTTGGCTTGCCGACCGTGACGTTGGGTGCCGGTCAACATGACATTCACACCACCGCCGAGTGGTTGGACGTGCCGTCGTTTCTGAAGGGATGTCAGATTGGATTGCTGATTGCAACAGCCTCCGAATAGGACCATTGAGAAAACGGAATTCGTCACGCCAAGACACGACGGCGCTACGACTTTGCAGGTCAATGTATTACGTCATATTACTCGACGGAAGTCTTGTTTCAAAGATCGATTTTCAACATGCCCGACATCGGAGATGCCTCCTCTTGGGACGACTTTCGTCCGCTCATCAATGCGAGACTGGGAAAATATCTTACCTGTGTGGAAGATTGCCCCCCACGTTTGCAACAGGCGATGGCGTATAGTGTTCTAGCAGACGGCAAGCGTCTGCGTCCCATTCTCGTCCTTCTGGCCTGCGAGGCATGTGGTGGTGATGTCGAAACGGCTTTGCCGGCTGCCTGCTCGCTGGAAATGGTGCATGCGTACTCGCTGATTCACGACGATTTACCGGCGATGGATGACGACGATTTTCGCCGTGGGAGGTTAACCAATCACAAGGTTTACGGAGAAGCATTAGCAATACTCGCTGGGGATGCGTTATTGACGCTGGCGTTTCAGATCGTGGCAGAAGAGATCCATCCTGCCGACGTTGCAGCAGCATGTTGCGTCGACCTGGCTAAAGCTGCCGGGATGTGTGGCATGGTCGGAGGACAAGTCGCCGATCTGGAGGCCGAGCAGACAGAACAGCCGTCGTTTTCGCAGCTGGAAGGTATCCATCGC
>JAQCEJ010000168.1 GCA_027618475.1 Planctomycetota bacterium
CGCCACCCTGAGTGGATGGGATATTGTGAAAAAGGCGATCGCTCTGGACCCGGATAAGTCGCCTGTCGCAACTATTAAGACCCTGCGAATTTTGCCTGTCGAGAGATGAGTGTTGTTGCCGACGCAAGCAGCCTGTTGTCAATGAGGGATGATTCAACGATGTGTGCCACGGGTGGCTTGTCCACCTGTGTTTTCCGATGTCTCACTACAAGCAGTTTCATAACCCTCTGGACGGCGGAGAATTCCGGACTATTTGGATGATTCTTCCGTCGCCAACCGGGTTATGAAACTAGTTCTACTACACTGCCAGACAAGCACACTGCCGGACAAGCCGGCAGTGCCACCCATTTTTCAACGGACGGCTCAATGCCTGCTTCTCGATCCCTCGGTTGAAATCGTTCTGACAGGCTTTTCTTTTGAGCGATGATGGAATATCATTTTCTCGTTCGTCGTCACCTGATCCATCGAGACTTGGATGGAGCGAGCGGATTGTTATCCGAACTTCCGCGATCGTCGATGTGTCATACCGGGGGCGGAAACAAACTGATGGGGGCGTAGCTCAGTTGGGAGAGCGCAGCGTTCGCAATGCTGAGGTCGAGGGTTCGACTCCCTTCGCCTCCACTCGACAGAGTGGAAACCGACTCGCGAGAGTTTGAATACCCCTGAATTTCAGGGGTATTTTTCTTTGGTACGTCGGGGAACTGTGTCGACGATTCCAGCCGGTCACATCAAAGTCTATCGCGCGTACCAGCAGCACAGTTTTTCGATCTCTTTCGTCGACGCCAGCAGGCGCACGCGGCGCCGAAACGAACCGCTGCCGAAGATCGGGGAATACCCGTGATGATGGTCGGCGATGGCGAGAGCGCGAGAGACATCGTCGGTCGTCAATGTCCGCCGGTTGTCGCTGACGGCGAGCCAACGGGCCAGCCACATCACCACGGGAAACATGAGCGCGAGGCTTTGAAATCCTTCCACGAAAGGGACGTCGTAATACGCGGCACCGCAGAAATGCAGCCCCTGGACTTTGACGCGAAAGTATCGTGTGAAAATTTCAGCCATCTCTTCGGTCACGCTTCCGAATTCTCCTTCGAGGTCGGAAAATGTCGCGGTGCCGAAACTCTCTTGTAGAATGGGAATGGTCCCTTTCCCTTTGGCAAATGCCACCGCCGATCGCAACAGCGTCCACCGGTTGCGCCATCGTCTGGCCAGAACGGCGTGCGTATCTTTGCGGGCGTACTGAGCCGTCAACATGCGAAACTGCATGCGGCCTGCCGCTGTCGGTTCCTGATTCGGGAAGTTCTCTTCGGTGACTTCGGCTTCGGTCGCCTGCACGACGAGGTCGAGGAACTCTCTCAACCGAGCGCCGGAAATTTTCTCGAACTTCGACTGCCCGATCAGATCGACCAGATACAACGCACACAGCAATCGCATCAGAAAGGGAACGCGCGGCTTCGCCAGCATGCCGTCGACCGCATCGACCAGCGATAGAAAATCGGACCAGTCCAATCGCTGCTGCGGCGATACATCGGGAGCCGGAAGCCGACGATACGAATCGGGGACGACGTCGAGCGCCAATCGTCGCAGGTCGTCGCTTTGCGCGTCGAGCGAACGCCCTTTGTTCGATACCACCGAGGGGCAACTGTATCGCAGGCTGACGACCACCGATTTTCCCGCCGGGTGAAACGCATAAGGATAAACGCGGCAGGCAAGCGGTTTGGCCGGTTCTCCGAATTTGGCATGAATACGGCATAAACCGGCGTCGTCCAGAAACACGCACCCTCCGTCGGGTCGATGACCCAGCGTGTGGCGTTTTTTTCCGAGAAGACTCCGCGTGGTGACAATCGCCGGCGTCGAAGCGGGAATCCCGTCTGCAGGAGTCCAGTTCTGGCGTTCGATGCGTTCTTTTTCGGCGTCGGTAATTTCGATGTCGTGCTGATGGCAACAGCCCGAACAACTGTGACAGCTCCAGTTTTGAAGGGTGGGAAGTTGCAGGCGGATTCCGGACATGATGGTTCAACTATCGATTAATGTCGCGCAGTAAAATTTGGGCCAGACACGAAAATTCCATTTCGTTGATCATATAAAGGTCCAAGTCAGTTTTGACTTTCCCATGTCGCAAGAGCACTCACACAGCGACTGCATTCAGCCTCGGAGAGGCGGAATTCAATAGCCTGGGGGCGGAATCCCCAGGAAGACGAGACGAATGCTTGCGTGAGCACCGAAGGTGCGACAGACGAACGATACCTCATCGTTTTCCCGCTCTCTGTCGCCCCATACGGGGCTCTTCGATCATGGCTGATCGGTCCTGGGACTTCCGTCCCAGGCTATTAACGGTCACCCCTGCGGGGTTCAGAAAACGTCATGCACGCCGGTATGCTTCATAGAGCATCGCCCGCGTCATGTGAATCTGTGGGCCAATCCTTCAAAATTAAAAAGGGGTTGCAGACATGCAGATGATTCCATCTCACAGATGGTGTGCCGTGTTTCGTTGGAGGTTTTGAAAGTGGTCTCAGGAAAAACGACAAGGGGGATCGCGTCGACCTTGCATGAACTATCTTACCGTGACGATTGCGCAAGGGACAGGTAAGGAATAGACCATGGTGAAATCCGGGGACAACCGTGAAATGGCAGGCTCCTGTTTTCCGGCCCAACGGGCCGACAGTTCGTCAATTATTCTTAGCTCATAACGAATCACAAAGGGAATGGCCGGCCCGTTGGGCCGGAAAACAGAGAACCACCATGTAACGGATGCACTCCTTCTTTTCAGATTTCCAGGATTTCAGTAGCTGATTTCGGATCCAACGATTAGAATGAAACGGACCAAAGCCAGCGGCTGTCCGTTTTCGCCGGTTCGCGGGTGATGTCGACGAAACGGAATTTCTGCAACGTTCACTTCGCCATCTCTTCGCAGCCAGCAAACACCGTGCAGCAACAATCGTTGATGATGAAGCGCTCGCGTCATCGTTTCCGGTTTGAATACACGACTCAGAGCCAGGTCGTCTATGGATGCTGAAAGTCGAGCCATTCGATTGCCGATTCCCGGGATGGGAAAGATGCTGGTTTTCTGTCTGACCACCGGTCTGGCATGGGCCATCTGGTCTGTCGATCCGGCGGCACAAACCAATCCACAACAGCAAAAACGAGAAAAGTTGTGGAGTCCCGACGCGACGGCGACCGAACGCATTCAGGCCGTTGAAGAATGGGCGGCACAGGGGCGGTATGCGATTCCCGAACTCACACGTGCACTCGCCAGCCCTCACGATAATATTCGCTCGACGGCGGTACTCGCGCTGTCTCGCATCGGGCCGCTCGCCCACGGATGCGTTCCCCAGCTGACAACAATGCTGCGCGATACCAATGAATCGGTACGAGGGAATGTGATTCATGCGCTGATGCAGATCGAAACCAACCCCGAAGCGATGGTTCCCGTGCTCGTCGACTGCCTCGACGATCCCAAAGACAATGTGCGTGCGTCGGCGACCGATGCCCTGATAAGAATCGGAAAACCGTCGGTCCTTCCCGTTTGCAAATTTGTGAAACAGACTTCCGGCATGGGTCGGTTTCACGGACTGATGATATTGATCAAACTTCAGATGGAACACGACGAATTGGCATCCGTGGCCCATCATTGCCTCGCCGACCCTGATGAAAACGTGCAGTCGCAAGCTTTAACGATCCTCACGTTTCTCGATGCGTATACGGTGGACGAAATCGTTCCGTTCCTCGAAAGCCCTTCGGTTGACGTCAAGTTGCAGGTTTTGCGCGCCTTGCAGCGACGCCCTGACGAAGTGGCTGCCGTCGTGTCTCAAATCATTTCTCTGCTCGACGATGACCAGTTCGCTCAAACCGATTACGATCCCCAGATCGTCGAACAAATCTTTATGACGCTGAAAACCATCGGAACGGGAGCACAAGAGGCGATTCCGCTGCTGGCGAAATTCCAGAAACATCCCCACTCCCGCTATCGAACCGTGGCGTTCGAAGCGGCAGCGACGATCACCACCGACGACGACAATCTGCACCGCGTGATGCAAGCGATTCTCGAAGATCAGTCTGCTCAGGTCGTCAGCGCGGCAGCCGAGACGTTGCAGACAGCCTATCCCGATCGCGTCCCCGAAATCATCGCTCCGCTGAAAGCACGACTGATAAGCCACACCCCCGAATCGGTTATGCTCGCAGCGAGTGCCGTCTACGGCATCGGACCGGCAGCGGCCGAACTCGCACCGTCACTCCACGCCTGCCTCAAAGATCCCGATCTCCCGCGAGCCATCGTCATTCTTGCCCTGGGGAGAATCGGCGAGAAAGCTCAATCGGCAATTCCCACTCTCATCGCACTGATGAACATCGAAGAACTGCAAACGTCGATTTTCTGGGCTCTCGGCCGCATTCCGGCGCAACCTGAACACGTTGCCGAAATCAAAGGCCAGATCTTGAAATCGCTCTCGTCGTACCAGAGAGGAATTCCCATGGGATATCCCATGATGAGAGCCGGCCGAGGAAGAGATCGAGACCGTGTCCGCAAACGAATTTTTGCGCTGGAAGCGATGGGCAAACTCGCCGGTGAAAACGAGTCGTTTGCCGAACTTCTGATCGAGAACATTTCCGAGCCCGATACGCCCGTCCGTTGGACCGTCATCTGGGCACTTGCCAATTTAAAGGGACAGGAAGAGCAGGTCGTCCCGCTGATGATCGACTCGATCGGCGATACCAGCCGCTTCGTCCAGGCGACCGTGCTGATCGGGCTGGGCAAAGTCGCCCATCGACCGGAAATCTCGGTCCCCCTGCTGATCGATTACCTGCACGACTCCGATCCTTATCTGCAATCGGCCGCCGCCTTGTCGCTTGCCTCTTTTCCCGTTTACGGCCGGTCCGCCGTCGATTCGTTGCAGGAACTGATCGGTGTCGAACCGAACTCGATCAAGAACGGCGATCGTCAAAGTCACTCGTACTGGGAAATCCGTCGATTTCCGCCGCATCTCGAAGAACTTCAGATGATCTCGGTGCGGGGTGCCGCCGAGATCGCACTCGCGGCGATCGAAAACCGCACAGCGCAGGCCGGTTTTCAAGTGGAAGCCGACGACGAATGACGGCGCAACACGTCTGCGTAGACGTTGCGAATCTGTCGCGTCATTTCGAGATGCCGAAACGATTCGGTACATCTCTCGCGGCCTGTTTGTCCTAACCGTTGCCGCAACGCCGGATCGTCGGCCAGTGCGATCAGCGCGTCGGCGAGTTTCTGATTCTCCCCTACGGGAACGAGAAATCCGGTTTCGCCCTCGATCACAACCTCCCGCGCCCCATCCACATCGTACGACACCACCGGCTTACCGGAAATCAAACCTTGCGGCAGCACACGGGCGAGCCCTTCCCACAAACTCGTATGCACGACGGCATCCATAGCCCCGATCAGTTCGGGAATTTGTGTCGGCGGCACAAGACCGGTGAAGACGAAGCGGTCGGTCAACCCCATGTCGGCAATGCGACGTTCGATCTCCGGCCGCAACAGCCCGTCGCCGACGAACAGAAAACGGATGCGTGGGTTTCGCTTCACGACATCTTCGGCGATGTTCAAGATCGATTCGTGTCCCTTGAGATGAAACAGCCTCGCCACTTTCCCGATAACGATGTCGTCGGGGGCGATGCCGAGTTCGCGTCTGACATCGGCAGGATCGCGTGGCGGATGCAGAAACGGGTCGACATCCATGCCGCTGTAAATCGTCACGAACTTCTCGCGCGGCGCGATCCCCGCCGCGACATACTGGTCGGTCATCGCGTCGGCGACACTGATGATACGGTCGCAGCGCTTCGCCGCCCAGCGTTCGGCCTGGCGATACATCCAATGGGCGAGCGGATGTTGCCCCACATGAAACGAGGCCCCGTGGACGGTATGCACGGTGGGAATTCCGAGTTTCGCCGCCGCGGCCCGGCCGAGAATTCCTGCTTTCGAACTGTGTGTATGCACGAGATCGGGTTTCAATTCGCGTAGCGTTCGCAGCAGAGAACGATACGCCGCCATATCGCGGAACGGATGGAGATTGCGACGGAGTTCAGGCAAGACGCGAAATTCAAACCCACCTTGAGAGGCCCGCTGTTCGAGACTTCCTTCAGGACCGACCCCCGGCCCGGTCACCAGCGCGACGCGGTCGCCGAAGTCTCGATGCTGATCTTCCACGTTCAGCAGGGTGTTTTCCTGTGCTCCGCCGACGATCAGACGAGTGATAATATGCACGACATACATTATGGATGCTCTGCCTCGTACTCGACGTGCACCAGAAACAACCCGCAGGCCGGTGCCGTCGGCCCGGCCTCTTTGCGTTCGCCGGATGCGAGAATCGTCGGCACCATCTCGACGGGCCAGCGCCCCAATCCGACCTGCAACAACGTCCCCGCGATCGCCCGCACCATATTGTACAAGAAACCGTCGGCGGTAATCTCCAAGGCGATAAACGGCCCCTCCGGCTGCGGAACGATCGCATCGTCGAACCATGTCGGCAGCGATGCCATGCGAAACAATTTCAATGCGTAGATGGTTCGCACGCTCGATGCCCGATTGGGAAAATCGGTCTCGAAACAGCGAAAATCGTGAGTCCCCATCAGTCGCTGCGCCGCGATCTGCATCGTCTGCACGTCGACGGCCGGCAGCACGTGATAACTGTATCTCCGGACGAAAGGATTGCGATTGTCACCCGTGTAAATGACGTAACGATACGTTTTCCACTTCGCCGCATAGGTGGCGTGAAACTCGGCATCAACCTCTTCGGCGTGACGCACGACGATATCCGGTGGAAGTTCGCCATTGAGCGCAGGGACCCAGCGGTCCGAAGGAATGCGGCTCTCGGTTTGAAAGTTTGCCACCTGCCCCAACGCATGAACGCCGGAGTCGGTTCGCCCCGAGGCGATGACGTGCGCTCGTTCGCCGGTCAATGTCTCGATCGCCTGTTGCAGCTTTTCCTGAATCGTCGCCTGCTCCGACTGAATCTGCCAACCGGCGTATTCGGTTCCATCGTAGGCGAGAGTGAGTTTGATGTTACGCATCCCTCATTCTTCATCCTTAACCCGCTGCTGCCAACGATCGAGTTGTTCGCGCACCGGGCCGATCCCTCCGGAACCGTAACTCTTGAGTGCCTTCACCGCGTTCGCCGTCCCTAAGACGTCGTACACATCCTTGTCGATCTTGTCGCAGACCGCTTGAAACTCGGCGACGGTCAATTCGGTCAGTTTCTGATTTTTCGTTTCGCACATCCGCACCAGGCCCCCGACGGTCTCGTGGGCGGTACGCATCGGGACGCCCTTCAAAATGAGATACTCCATCAGCACGGTGGCGTCGAGAAATCCTTCATCCAGCCGTGCGGCGATCGATTCCCGCTGCAGCACGGCGCCGCGAACAATCGCCGGCGCAAGTTGCAGACAGGAGACGACGGTGTCGTACGCATCGAACAGTGCGAGCTTGTCTTCCTGCAGGTCGCGGTTGTACGCCATCGGCAACCCTTTGAGCAGCACGAAGGCCTGCTGCAAGTCGGCGATCACGCGGGCCGACTTGCCGCGAACCAGTTCGAGCACATCGGGGTTTCGCTTCTGCGGCATGATCGACGACCCAGTCGTGTAGCGGTCGGGGAGTTTCAGAAAGCCGAATTCGGTCGTACACCACAAAATCCATTCCTCAGCCCAGCCGCTGAGATGAGTGGCGATGAGTGCCAGGTCGAAGAGAAACTCGACCAGAAAATCGCGATCGCTCGACACATCGAGGCTGTTCGCGGCGGGAATCTGCATGTCGAGCAATTCGCACGAGCGGTGCCGATCGATGGGAAGAGATGTTCCTGCGAGCGCTGCCGCTCCGAGTGAAGAAATCTGCACACGTTCGAGACAGTCGTTCAGCCGGCCCCGGTCGCGGTCAAATTTCTCGCAGTAGGCCAGCCAGTAATGCGTCGCCACGACCGGTTGAGCCCGCTGCAAATGGGTGTAACCGGGGAGCATCACATCGATGTCGTGTTCACCCCGCTCGACAAACGCCTTCTGCAAATCGATCAGCAGATGATCGACATGAGAAATCGCCTCGCGGACATACAACTTCAAATCGGTCGCGACCTGATCGTTACGGCTGCGACCGGTGTGCAGTTTCCGTCCGATGTCGCCGATGCGGGCAATCAATGCACTTTCGATATGCATATGAATATCTTCGAGTTCGGTGCGGAACTCGAACTCCCCGGCAGCGATCTCGGCTCCGATGGCATCGAGCGTCTCGACCATCTGACGGCATTCGTCGTCGGTAATCAGCCCGACTTCGGCCAGCATTCGCGCATGCGCCTGCGAGCCGATGATATCGACTTCCGCCAGCCGGGCGTCAAAACTGATCGACTCGGTGAACGTTTCGACCCCCGGGTCGGTCTTTTCCTGAAAACGGCCTCCCCATGCTTTTTGTGTCAACTTTCATACTCCCCAAGTGATAATATCGAATGTCGATATCCGAATGCCGAACGAATGACGTAGTCCTAATGTCCAATGCAGGGCGATCGCCTTTTTCACAATATCCCATCCACTCAGGGTGGCGGGGGCGCACCGCG
>JAQCEJ010000037.1 GCA_027618475.1 Planctomycetota bacterium
CCGCACATTCCGGGACAACCAAGCCCGCTTGCAGCTCTTCGCCTTGGCGTACAACCTGGGCAACTTCCTTTTAAACTCAGAAAATGCATTTCTGAGCTTATTTAGTTCCCTTATTGTTGCCAGCATACTATCATTGAGATAGTAAGACACATATCAGATTCCATTTCGTTCTCACCTATCTTACTTTTGAATCTGATTCGATGAGCCGTTCGCGATTTCCCGTGGTTAATTTCGATAATCGGTTAAGACAATTTCCACTTTTCGATCTTGAATTCGTAAATTCAATTTGACTCGGACGGAACGCGGTCGAGATGTGAGTTGATGATTCTGGAGTCTGGTACCACGAATCAGTCGTTTCATGTTTTCTCAGGGTAGGATTCAGACGTTATGCTTCACGCGGAACTGCGAGTCATCGGGGGGAAACATCACAATCATGTTATTCCCCTTTCTACGCCGAAATTTCTGATTGGCCGTGAACACGATTGTCAGTTGAGGCCGAACAGCGAATCTGTGAGCCGCCACCACTGCGTCTTCACCGTCGACGACTATACGGTTCGCGTTCGTGATCTGGGAAGCACCAACGGAACACTGGTCAATGAGGAAGTCATCAGAGGGCAGGTTGTGCTGCAATCGGGAGACAAAGTAACAGTCGGTAAATTGGAATTTTTTATTGAGATTCACGACGCCGATTCCGATCAGCAAGTCGGCTCCAGCGGCGATGTGGAAATGCCCGATGCGTTCGCGGCATTGGAAGACGCCGGTTCTGAAACGATTCAGATGCTGGGGGACGAGACGATTTCATCGACGGCTCCCAACCCGAGTGTCGATCCGTCGGTTCATGGCGATTCACCGGTGGAGACGGGGGTCTATGGTTCCGACACCACGATCATCCAACCGGGGAGTATGCCGGGCGCCCCGGGAGAAGCCCCGCAGCCTCAACAGATGCCAGGGATGCCTTATGGCATGCCGCCACAGATGATGCCGCCGTATGGGATGTATCCTCCGCCGGGTTACCCTGGTTATGGATATCCTCCGATGCCGGGTTATCAGCCGGGATATCAGCCCCCGATGTATCCGCAACAGACAATGGTTTATCCGGGTGCGTCGCCGCAAGAAGGGACGGCTCCTCCGGCAAATAAGGGGCAAGGATCATCCAAGGCCGATGCCGATTTAACGCCGGTTCGGCTTCCGGATCCGGAAACGGCCGGATATGTCGCGCCGGCTCCCCCCCCCCCGCCTCCGCCACCGAAGGAGGGAGAAGCCGAAGGGGCTGCCCCCCCCCAACCGGCGAATCCGTCCCAGCAGGCGGCGGACATCATCCGCCAGTTCATGCAGCGTCGTCCTCCCAGTTCGCAAAGTTAAGCCGGTGGTGAGAGCGAACTCCCTGAGTATTGCGATACCGCCGGTTGGGTTTCAATTCCTTCCCGCGATCGATGTCTTCGTTGAGGTAATGTCATGGCCGACCCAAATGAACTCCAGCGTAAATATCGCGAATTTCTCGATCTGATGCCGTTAACCATTGCTCTGGCCGGTCTGCCACACAGCGACGGTGGCAAGTATTACTCCGAAGAACAGATTGAATCTCGCATCTATACGTTGAAGTACGCCTACAAACATGCCCGCGCATTTGCCAAGGATAGTATTCAACGCTGAATGGCAGCGCCTGCGTTGTACGGTCGGCGGATTGATCTGAGCTGTCGATGTCACGTTTCCTTCCCGGGTATATCGGTGTCCCGGTCTGTTTTCGGTCCGGGTGAAAATGAGCATCGCGGGAGTTTCTCTATAGAGACTCCGTTGTGTTCATTTGACCACTTTCTGGTGGGGTGTTCTTGGTTTGACGTTCGGGCTGTTGTGCCGGTCGAACCGATCCCGCCGGGAAATGAACGCCGTTCGAGAGGATTCTTCTGTGACGGCCCGTCGTATGAAACTTGTCCGGAATTTCGGGGGTATTACCGTTGAGGAACTCTGAAACCGGTAAACGAGAGGTCAGGGTGCGTTGCAAAGCCTTTCGAAGAAAAGTTCATCGTCGGCCGAATTTCAAGGATTGAACGAGGTTCCCACGTGAACCAGGACGACGCCGAGGTGATCGGGTTGTGTCTACAAGGGGACGTTGATGCCATGCATCAGCTCGTCGAGCGATATCAGTCCGCCGTGTTCGGCTTGTGTTTGAGGATTCTCGGACACCGCGAAGATGCGGAAGATACCGTCCAGGACGTGTTTTTGCGGACGTTCCGCAATCTGGAAAAATGGGATCCCATGCGTCCGTTCAAGCCGTGGATTCTCACGATTGCCGCCAACCGTTGTCGCACGGCACTCGAAAAACGCAGCCGACAGGCACGCACTATCGACAATTCGATGGATACGTTTAATTCAAAGCATTCGAATCGAACATCCGATCGAACCGATTTGGGAGAAGAACTCGACCTGGCATTAGCACGGCTGCGCAGCGATTATCGAATCTGTTTCGTACTGTTTTATCAGCAAGAACTCAGTTGTGCGGACATCAGCCAGATGCTCGACTGCCCCGTTGGCACCGTCAAGATCTGGCTGCATCGTGCCCGTAAAGAATTGGCCGAACACTTTACCCGGCGTGGCATCGTGCCGGAGGGACATTATGAACTGCCTCGAATTTAAAACCGTATTACAGTCCGCCATCGAAACGCGTCAGCTTCCTGACGAGGAAGGGCTCGTGATCCATCGCCGGCAATGTGCGGCGTGTCAACACGATTGGAACGAGTACCTGCTGCTTGCGCAGGCGGTTGCGTCGTGGAAGGAGTCGATCCCCGAGGTCGACCTCACCGATTCGATTGTTTCCCGCTGGTTGTTGGAAACCACCGGACCCGTCCAATTCGCATCGCCGGCATCATCGAGCGAAGAACTTGCAATCGCCTCTACGCAACATGTCGTTCTGGCACCCGACTCTCGCGTGTTTCAACGGCGATCGGTCGACCGAATTCGCGCGCGGCAAGTCTTCTGGATTCCCGGTGGGTTGCTGTTGTTGTTTTTCCTGTTGATCTGGCGTGAACCATCGTCGACCGAACGTTCGCGGCTGTTAACGACGGCATCGAATAAGACAAATGGTTCAACCGTGGAGCCGCCGCTTCCCGAGTTGGACTCGCTGCTGAAAGATGTCGAATCGGGATACTGGGTACTGGCCAACTCCGCCGCGAGCACGGTCAGCGGTGCCGCCGATTTGTTGCCGATGCGTTCGGTGGGAATGAATGGCCGCCCGCTGTTCTGGTCTGCCCTTATGCCGATGTCATCCGGTATCGAATCGACGCATCCGGTAGAGGACGACAACAAGCCGTCCGGTCCGTTTCGCCAGGGATTTTCCAAAGCCGTTGATCTATTGCTCGAAGTCGTTCCTGCGGCCGATCTGCCGACATCATAATGGACAGGACGCCGACAATGATCATCAGTTACGACACCTGTTTTTACTCGAATCCATCACGATGATGAAACCGAAATGAACGAGAGTCCTATGAAATGAACGAGAGTCCTATGAAGTGTATGCCCCGGCAGGTTCGCGAATTGCTGTTCTCGATCATCGTGGTGGTCGTGTTCGGTCCCGCCGTTCGACTCTACGCCGACGAATCCCGACCGCTGACACGGCTCGTTGCATCAGATGTTGGAATCTGCATCGAAGCACACGACCTGAAGACACATGTCACAGGGTGGTTGAACAGCAATTCGGCGACTCGGCTGAAAACGCTCTCGTTCTATCAATTGTGGCGTAACGGCGACGAATTCAGGAAGTTGATCGCCGCCCGTGGCGTGTTGCAGGGGGTACTGAATCAACCCCCGGAAGAGTGGGCCGGCCAACTGTTCGGCAAGTCGGTAATCATTGCCTTATATCCGCGAGAAGGGCAAAGCCCCGCCGGCGTGCTGCTTCTTGAGGCAGAAAATCCCGAAGTCGTTCAGACGACAATTCATGCGTGGAATCGTGCCGAACAACAGAAGACGATCGAACTGACGCACCGGGATCAAAAATATTTCAGCCGTACGTCGATTCGTGCGGAACGCGAAGACAACAAACGCATGTTTTACTGGCACGATGGTGCGACCTTTGCGATTTCCGATGAAGAAGAAATGATACACCGCGTCATCGAGTTAAAACTGCAAAACGATGCTTCCGAAGGCGTTCCCGATTCGTCGCTCGATCAGTTTGCAGTGTACCAGAAGGCGATGAAATCGCTGACCGGCGAAAATATCATCTCACTCTTTTTCAATGTAGAAGTCTGGGATCGTTCGTGGCTGTCGGAACAGCCGGGGCAGTTTGTCCCATTTTTTGATCTGCTTCGCCGAACGCAGACCATTATCTCTGGTGTGCACTGGGACCAGGGACTGATCGTCGAAACGGTCGTGCATCATCAAAAAGCAGATTCGTCCGAGCGTTTCTGGGGAGAAATCGCCGATGACCCCTCCGATTGGCCGCACGCGGTGATGCATTCTCCGGCAAACACGCTCATATTGATTGCCGGCCGAAACGAATGGTCGCTGTTATTGAGGGAATTGGCGAACTGGAGTGACGTGCGTCAGAAACAGGATTTCCAGGATTTTCGCATGGCCCTCAAAAGTCTGCTGTTAGGTCGCGACTTTTTCGACGATCTACTGCCGACGCTCTCGTCAGACTGGGGATTGTTCATCGTCGCCCCTGATGAGCCTCCTGAAGGGGAGTTGCCGCTACAGGGGCTTTGGCTGATCGCTTCGCCCAAAGAAGATTCAACACCGTCAGCACCAACCGCACATGAATCGCTGGACAACCTGTTGCGCACGTCGGCGAATCTGCTGGCGATCTTTATGAATATGGCCATTCGTCCGGAGACAACGATCACCACACACACGGACGAACAGGAAACGCTGTCGCTGGTCTGGCTCGATCGTGTCGCGGGATATCAACCGGCGTATGCCATTACCGATCGTTATGTCTGGATAACGAGCTCTCTCAGTCTGCTTCGTCACAGATTAAATGCAGCTACAGGCGATTTTCATCATATACGAGAGGAATGGAACGTCTGGGCGTCGAAGTATTTTCCATCGGCCGATTTCATCGTCCTGTTGCGCGTCGCCCATCTGCGCGACGCCCTGCAAACGCATCGCGAGGTCGTACTCAATCTGGCGACATCCCAAGATCCCAAGCGGCGCGGACCGTTAGAGACAAAGCTGGCCGGCGTGCAGGAACTGTTGCAGGTCATCGACGGTGCATTCGTGACTGCCGACTGGGGAGCCGAACAGACACGCATCAGCTTCGGGTTGGTGTTACATGCCGACACCAGCAAGCTGTCGCAAGCGGATTGAGCGTCCAGAGGCACCCCCTTGTGTCGGAGTGTAGTTCCGGGTTGGGCTCCTGCTCTCAAGACTTGAGGAATCTGTACACGGAGTCTCCTCCGTGAAATGCATTATCCGTGTGATTCCTCTTTTCGTCATAATCCGAACAGTTTTCCTCAAAATGTCTTCGCAACCTGGCGCATCGAGGCGAATTGCGCGCAGAATTAGAAGAGTGGCGAAAATGCAACAGTCAGCCAGAGAGCAATGATAAAACGCAACAATTCGATTGGCAAAAGTTGACAGACTGAACGTCCAATTCAGCTGTCGAGAAACTCTCGGTCGATCGATTGCGGCTGTTAAGACTGGTCACGGTTCAGCAACACCGCCATGTGACAGGGGTTGTTCGTTGAAGATAGAAATTTGAGTCGCACGCTGGTTTTCGGACGCGTTTCGTAACCCGGTGGTTGACGGAACAGATGTCTGACAGGTCGCGTAAGGCTCGCCGCCCAAACGGTTATGTAACGACCCGGAGGAGAATTCCTGGTCGGTGACGATGATGCATGTTTTGTGAAATTTACGGAGTCCAACATTATGCTTGACACAACACAGGCCCCCGCCGAGCGTCTGCAAATCAATCGACGCGTGACGGGGGATCGCCGTAATAGCGACGGAGCGACCAACAAGGGAAGTGATCGACGCAAGGTCGAACGCCGACGGCAAATCGACCCCACGACCTGCGAACGGGATTACTCGGTCGATGAAATCGACTTCATGAAAGCCATGGACGATTACAAGCGTCTCAGTGGCCGTCAGTTTCCCACATGGAGCGAAGTTCTCGAAGTCATTCGCAGCATGGGATATCGCCGCGTTGCCGATCCGTCGGAAATTACATTGAAGTAGCCGGAAAACCGTGGCTTCGAGAGCCTACGGGCCAGGTTCTCGGGCCGCAGCGTCAGGTACGACCGAACACCATCAGCGTAATGTCGTCGTTCTGGGGTCTGCTTCCGGCATGGAGGCGGACATCTTCGCGAATTGCTTGTCCCAGTTGACTCGCCGATAAGGACGAATTCGCCACCAGTTTCCGCAAGCGTTCGATACCGTACAACTCGTTGTTGTGGTTGAGAGCTTCGCTGACGCCGTCCGTGAAAATAACGACGGTCTCGCCGGGTTGCAGCGTCGTATGCACTGAGGTGTACGGGAAATCGTCGATGACTCCGATCGGGACGCCGATGTCCTCATCATCAAACGTATCGATCGACCCGTCGCGGCGACGAATCATCGGCGACATATGACCGGCGATGACGCACGAAAGTTTGTGTTTGCGGCAGTCCATCATCGAGAGGACAAACGTCACGAATCGTCCTTCGACAGAACTCGAGCACATATGTTCGTTGATACGCATCGCGGCTTTCTCGACGTGTGGCACAAATTCCATCGTGCTACGGACGAAACTCGAAATTCGTGACATGACCAGCGAGGCGGCGACCCCCTTGCCGGCGACGTCGCCGAAGGTAAGACACATTCGATCTGCGCTGAGGGGTATGCAGTCGTAATAGTCTCCCCCGACCGCAAGAGCCGGTTCATAGTTGGCAAAAAATTCATAGCCGCCGACGGTGGGAAACGTCTTGGGTAAGATCGCCGCCTGAACGTTGCGAGCCATATTCATTTCGTTTTCGAGCCGCTGACGTTCCATATGTGAAACGAGCAGTTCGGCACTGTAATACGAAGCTGCCGCCTGCGAGGCGACTGCCATCAGCAAATCGAGATCGTTCTGCTTGAATTGGTGAAACGCGCTTTGCGTATCGATGTGAATTGCCCCCATCGGTTCTTCGTAGGGATTCAACATCGGAACGCACATCATCGATCGAATCGACAGATTCGAAATCGAAGCGCTGGCGTCGAATCGCGAGTCGTTCGAGGCATCGGCAGAGAGAATCCCCCGTTTCTCTTCGAGCACCTTTCGCAGAATCGTGCGACTGATTTTCACCGTCTCGTCTTCATCGTCTCGACGATGCTTCGTCGCATGGGGGATGATCTGTCCGGAATCCGGGTCACGAAGAAGAATACATCCCCGATCGGCCTGCGGAAAAATCACGAAGAGCGTATCGAGAATTTTCGGCAGTAGTGCTTCGATTCTTGTTGTTCCTGCCAGGGCACGGGTGATATCGACAATCGCCTTGAGCTTGACCTCGGGTTTGACGGTGAGCATCGAAAATGTATCGGTACTCGACATGGAACTCATAATCTGCTCGGAATCGACATCGGTATCAGAGAGACGCACGCCGAGCGCCGTCGGTTTGATGTCGAGAGATTCCGGTGAAATCAGATCGGACTCCGAATACTCACCCGTAGGCGTATTCTCTCCGTTGGTGTTGCCCGAATCGAAGCGAAACAGAATGGGACCGACCTTCACGCGATCATCGTGCTTGAGCGGCGTCGGTTCGAGCACGGGTTGACCGTTCAGGTAGGTGCCGTTCCCGCTGCCGAGGTCTTCGATGCAATAGGCTCCCTCGCGAACAACAACCCTCGCATGTCGGCGTGAGACCATGTTCGAATTCAACATGACCTGGCAATCGGAATGCCGGCCGATGACCGTTTCGCTTTCTGAAAGCGTAAACGGGATGGTCTCGCCTCCCTGTAGCAGCAGTAATAATGCCATGTTCCAAGCCCGCTGGTTGTGTTCAGTCCCCCGTACGGTGCAAAACCATCCGGCGAATCCGAGGGGATTCACACGGCATTTCGGCCTAACGTCATGATGGTGATATCGTCGTTCTGCGGACGTCCGGCCGCATGTCGGCGGACATCGCTAAGCAAAGCCCGACCGAGTTCTTCCGCATCGGGTTTGCTGTTCTTGATGAATTCTCGCATTCGTTCCAGTGTATACAAATCTCCCGCCGGATTCATAGCCTCGTCAACGCCGTCGGTGAACAGGACGATCGTTTCACCTGCAGAGATCGTGCGCGAGACCACTTCGTAGGGATAATCTTCCATCACGCCGATCGGCATTCCGACGGCGTCATCAGGAAATTCATCGATTGATCCGTCGGGTCGGCGGATCATCGGTGACATATGGCCGGCATTGACCATTGTCATCTCGTTCGATTTCGGGTCGAGAATGATCAGCAAAAAGGTGACGAACCGTCCCTCAACCATATTGACGCACATATGATTGTTGATCGCCGTTGCGGCTTCACCGACATCGCTTACATATTGCATGACGTTCTGTACGCAACTGGAGATTCGCGACATGATCAGCGCGCCAGGAACTCCCTTGCCGGCCACGTCGCCGAACGCGAGGCAGATGCGGCCGTCGTCGAGTTGAATCGACGAGTAATAATCGCCTCCGACTGCTTGTGCCGCATCGTACGAAGCGAAAAACTGATAACCGTCGGCCTGCGGCAATTCTTCGGGGAGCAATGCCCGTTGCACCGCTTGAGCGATCTGCATTTCGCCATCCTGTTTCATTTTTTCCATATGCGAGACCAGCAGGCGGGCATTTTCGTACGACAGAGCGGCTTGACCGGCGATCGCGACCAGCAGTTCGAGATCGTCGTCGCGAAACTGTTTGAAGGCGTTTTGCGTGTCGATGTTGATGATGCCGATCGGCTCGCCATTCAGATCGAGCAGGGGGGCGCACATCATGGAACGGATCGTCAAATTCGAGATCGATTCGCTGGCTTCGAACCGGGCATCATTGGCGGCGTCGGCCGAAAGAATCGCCGATTTTTCGGAAAGAACCTTGTTGACGATCGTTCGGCTCAATTTGACCGAATCGTCGTCCGATGATTTGCGGTGCTTGACGGCCTTGGGAATCAATTTGCCCGATGCCGTATCCTTAAACAGAATGCAGCCGCGGTCGGCGTGAGGAAAGACGTTGAACAGCGTCTCCAGAATTTTGGGAAGGAGTGCTTCAGGACTAACCGTCCCCGCAAGGTTGCGGGTAATTTCGAGAACAGCTTTCAGCTTTGCTTCCGGTTGCACTTCGAGAAGCCCGAATCCGCCGGCGGGACGGACGGTTCCCATCACCGTTCCTTCCTGGGCTTCGTCCCCACCGAAATCGATGCCGAATTCGTTGGGAGGAGACGCTGTTTTCGGTGAAGATGCCGATGGTGCCGGAGTCGGCGCACTGGCCGTGTAATGAAACAACATCGGGCCGACTTTAATGCGGTCGTCGTGTTTGAGTTCGGTAGGGGCTGTGATCTGCTGGCCATTGACGAATGTGCCGTTGCCGCTGCCGAGGTCTTCGATGAGATGTTTGCCGTTATTAGTGACGATCTGTGCGTGACGCCGGGAGATCATGTTCGAATCGAGTCGGACTTCGCAATCCGGATGCCGACCGATGACCATCGGCGATTTATTGAGATCAAAAGGGGTCGATTCCCCTCCTTGTAACAAAGTCAGCGTTGCCATATTCGAATTTCACTCCCGCGAGAACAATGGTTTAGATTCGGTATTCATCTGCGACAATCTGCGGATATGATCGTTCCATATTAAAAAACCTGTCAGGTGAAGTCACACCTGACAGGCGATTTTTTTGACGTATCCCCATGAACGGGAATCAGGCTTCGTAACAGCTGCGTGCCGCATTTCGGCAATGGTCGTTGTCGCAAAGTTGATGATCGGGGCCGAACATCGTTTGCGTCTTGCCGCACCAGAAGTGTCCGTCGCCGGCCGCTTCTTTCCCGGGGGGAAGACCGTGGTTGATGTACAATCCCTTTGAGAGCAACTTACGGCAGCGTGCCGTTTCTGTGATGACGGGAAGTATTTCCGACATGTTAGATGCCTCCTTCCGGATGACCGATCGCCTTGAGCAGCGAACGTTTGACGGCGGTACGTGCCAATTGAACTTTGTAACCGTTGTTCGACAGCGGCGTTGCCTGCGAGACGGCAATATCTGCGGCGAGATTCGCCGCGTCGACGGTCAGAGCGTTGCCGAGCAAAATTGTGGCAGCGGCGGTCGCAACGATCGGTGTCGGAGCGACGTGCCCCATCACGATTTTCGCCGATTGCACCACACCACCTTCGATTTCGACACACGAGGCCGCCGCCGCAAGAGGCCAGTCGAGACCCTCCATCTGCAGCACTTCATAAGTGGCACTCTGTTGTTGACGGGCGACCGGCAACCAGATGTGCGAAATCAATTGCCCCGGCTTGAGCACCGTCACCCCCTGATTTGACAATTTGGGAGTGATGTAGAAATGCTCGAGCGGAATCGATTCGCTCTGTTGCGGGTTGGGGCCGATCACTTCCACGCGGGCACCCCATGCCACAAGGCCCGGAGCAAACCGTGACGCGGAGACGAATTTTGCCGCTCCCTGGTTGCCGAATATCGCGTGGTAGCGGTTATCGCCCGCTTCGACGAGGGAGACCCCTCGTTCGATCGCAAGCAATCCGTATCCACTACGGAAATACCAGCAGTTCGGCAGATGACACAAATCGCCGCCGAGCGTTCCCATGTGCTGGATCTGAATCGCCCGAATGCCGTCGATGACATGTCTCAGCGACTGGTAGTTGTTGAGCAACGGATGCTTTTGCATCTCGTCGAGCGTCACAAGCGAGCCAATGCGCACGCCTCCGTCTTCCTCACGGATTTCGGAAAGCGACGGCACATTTTTCAGATCGACGACGCGGTCCGGAGTAACCAGCTCGCGTTTCATCAGGCTGATCAAGTCGGTGCCGCCGGCGAGAACCGCCGTGTTGCCGCCGTGATCGTTCAACATTTCCAAGGCTTCCGCCTCGGTATCCGGTCGAGCATATTCAAACGGTCTCATGCAGCACCTCCCTTCAGCGCTTCCAAAACCCGTTGTGGTGTTAATGGCAACACGGGTACGCGAACGCCGAGAGCGTTGGCGACCGCGTTAGAAATGGCGGCTCCCGGAGCGATCACCGGCGGTTCACCCAGACCGATCACTCCCCGTGCGTATTCGCTGTCGGGCTGGTACATTTCGACGACGAGTTCGCCGATGTCGCCGATGCGCGGCAGTTTATAGGTTTCCAGGTCGGTGTTGATGTAACGGCCGGTCTTGTTGTCCATGATCCGTTCTTCGCTGAGGGCAAAAGCAATCCCCATAATCATGGCACCATAGACCTGACTTTTCGCCGTCATCAGATCGACGATCAAACCGCAGTCCTGGACCGCAACAAATTTGTTGATGCGGACCTTTCCGGTTTCGGTATCGACCGAGACATCGGCCATCTGCACCCCCCCGACACCGTCGCTGGTCAAGCCGTCGTCTGCAGGGCCTTCGCCCATGACTTCCAACGGCATGGCCCCGATGAGCCCGCACGCTTGTTTCCACGAGCAGACTTCGTTTCCGCCGGACAGAATCTTTCCGTCTTTCGCCGTCAGCGTGCCAGCATCGACGTTGTGCTTTGCGGCGACGAGATCGAAGATCTTTCCGAGAGCGGAAATGGCTGCCCGGCGATTCGGTCCCGAGACACCGCCGATGGTCGTGCTTCCGCCCGAAGGGCCGGAGCGCGGGTACTTGCTGCTGCCGATCGTCACTTTAACCGACGACAACGGCAGTCCGAACGTTTCGGCCACGACGATGGCAATCGCCGTTCGCGTCCCGGTGCCGATATCCTGACTGCCGGCGATCGATTCGACGGTTCCGTCGGGATGAACGCGGAGCAAACAGGTTGCCGCGTGAGACCGGCCGCCCCAGGTGTGCAGCGCCATGCCGAGCCCCTGTTTCACCGGTCCATTATCAGCACCGCTGGGATGCCATTTGGCTTTCCAGTCGATCAGCTTTGCACCAATCTTCATTTCTTCGGCGTAGACGTCGGCACGCGGCGTCTGATCGAGGTTTTTCATGAAGACGTCGTAACTGTCCATTGCCAATTTATCGGCCAGGTCGGCAATCGCCGTCTGGCTGATGGCACACGCCTGCGGATGGTTCGGTGCCCGCCATGCCTGTTGCGGGCCGGTGTTGGTGACCAGTCCGCTTGCGCGGCGATTCAGGTTCTCGAACGTAAAGACGTACGGCATCACGCCCGGAGAGATCGTCCCGCCGTTGAGACCTGACGAACCCCAGTGGTGAGAATCCCACGCGGTGATGCGTCCTTCTTCGTCAGCGGCGATCGTGACTTCGACAAAGCCCGACGGTCGAATACCTGCAGACTTCAGTTCGGTCGCACGATCGAGCATCAATTTGACGGGGCGTTTGATTTCTTTGGCGAGTTCAGCACAGGCCAATCCCCATTCACCAGCGGCGAATTTCGAGCCGAAACCTCCGCCGATGTAGTTACAGACGATTTCGACGTTTGCGGCATCCAGCCCGAGTGGTTCGGCGAATTGTCCGGCGGTTCCCGAAACGTTTTGTGTCGAGAGATGCACGAGCAGCGAATCGTCACCGGTCCATTCACAGTGTGAACCATGCGGTTCGAGACACATGTGACTGATGGTCGCGATGCCGTAATAGCCCTTATGTACGGCTTTGGCGTTCGCGACCGCCGCGTCTACGTCGCCGTTCTTGTCATCAGCGAGCGGCTTAACGCGAACCATATGGCCGAGTTTCGCCGATTCTTCTTTAACCACCTTTTCATCGTCAACGATTTCGGTATGTTCGGCGTCGAGCGCTTCGGCCGCTTTCAAGTCGTCTTCATCGACGAAATGGGCCAGCGGTTCGAGTTCGAGCTTGATCGCACGAATGCCGTCGGCGGCGTAATCGGGCCGTTCGGCGGCAACGGCGGCGATGATCTGGCCGTCGTAGAACAACTCATCGCCTACATCCTGCAACACATGCACGGCGAGTACGCCTTTTACTTTCTTTGCTTCCTCGACGTCGAGTTTGGCGATGCGGGCGTGTCCCGTCTTGCAGGTCAGCAGTTTGCAATAGGCGGTTCCTTTGGTGTTGATGTCTGCCGAGTATTTCGCATGTCCTGTGGCCTTTTCGACCCCTTCCATGCGGGGGACGTCGGTCCCGATAAGTTTATTTTCTTCGCGTGGTCCCCAGGCGACTGAAAGTTCTGCCATGATTACGCTCCTCCTTTCTGCGCCAGTTCCATCGCACACGCGGTGATGCCCGCATAGGTGCCACAGCGACAGATATTGCCACCGAGCCCGTGGCGAATTTCTTCGAGCGAGGCTTTGGGATGTTCGTTAAGAAAAGCACGCGTTGCCATCACAAAGCCCGGAGTGCAGAAACCGCACTGCATGGCATCGTGTTTGACAAAACCCGACACGACCGGATCGACCTGGTCGCCGTTGCGCAGCGATTCGACCGTATTGATCGTTTTGCCGACGCATTCGATAGCCAGCCGGCTTCCGGCGAGCGTGGCTTTGCCGTCGACAAGAACCGTATCGGCACCGTCGGCACCTCGGTCGTCGACTTCTTTACATCCGGTAAAATTCAGGTCGTCCCGCAGGACTTCGAGCAACGTCACACGGGGTTCGACGGTCACGTCGTAATCTTTGCCGTTAACATTTAACGTGATTGTGGTCGGTTCGGCCGACGTGATTTTTGAGATGTTGTTATTTTGTGCGGCGGCCAACTCTTGAGAGGTGGCCAGTGCGGTCGCGGCAACGGCGGCACCCGACCCCTTCAAGAAGTTGCGTCGATTAAACGACGGCCCGCTGCGATTCTTGTCTTTCCGGTCCAACATAGATCGTGCTCTCCTGTGTCCAGAACCTCGGTTGAGACATCTACGCCACATGAATAAGGAACCGCGTAACAATCCGGCGAGGCCGACAGAAGCCGGTCGTGAGACAGGAAATATACAGCCAGACTTTGCCGCGGGTCTCAATTCGCATTGTATCCGCTACTGTGAGCGTTACAACGATTGCAGAGGAAATTTTGATGAATCACGAGTTATCGATGAAGATGATTTTTTCGGTGTTCGCAGACTTGACGATGATCGCGATCGTCGGAGTTCGCGATCTCTTCAACCAGATCATCGGACAGTCAGTACGGCCTTGTGATGGAATTGGAATTTCGGATCTTCATAGAATGGAAGGATGACTGCTCGTTTTGAAATTCCTTTGGATCATCGAACCTATTGCCTGACGCACTTCCTTCCGGAAGACCAGGCAAGCAACATCGGTTTGATCTGCCCGCGTTGCCGGCAGAGATTGTACACGCAGCCTCCATCGGGAACCTGTCGTAGTTTCTGGGAAAGCCAACCGGCTGCCTATTCGTTGCATCAGCAACCCTGTTTTGTCTACACGCTTCAATGGGACGACTTTTGTATTCGCTCGCTTCATCCACCGGGTGACGTGCTCGACAGCCGCTCGCAAATCCGTACTCTCCCATCTTCCTCGTACATGGAAGGTGATGACACGATCTGGAAACGTCGTCAGTCTCGCTTTGGGGATGAGTAGTCGCTAACGATGCGGTTAGCCGCCAACATTACCCGACGGTCAGCGCATCGTCCTTCAGGTCGGTGAAGAACATGCATCCCGGGCTATGTGTGATAGCAAACGGAGGCTTCGCCGCCATTAACACCGCTTGTGGCGTAACGCCGCAGGCCCAGAAGACGGGCAATTCGTTATCGCCGACAGGAACCATGTCACCATAATCGGGTTTGTGAATATCCGTAATACCGATCTGTTCGGGAAATCCAAGGTGCACCGGTGCCCCGTGCACTGACGGGTAGCGCGACGTCACTTGCACCGCACGAATGGCGTCTGCAGGTGTGAGCGGTCTCATCGAAACGACAAGCGGACCGTGAAAACGTCCCGAAGGGTGGCACGCCACATTGGTTCGAAACATCGGCACGTTGCAGCCACGTTCGATGTGGCGCACTGGGAGTCCTGCACGCAGCATCGCGGTTTCGAACGTGAACGAGCACCCGATCACGAAGCTCACGAAATCGTCTCGCCAGAGGTCGGTGATATCGGTCGGTTCGTCGGTGAGTTCGCCGTCGACCCACACGCGGTACTTCGGGACATCGGTCCGCAGATCGGCATCCTGCGCGGAATTTCGTGGCACCGGATCTCCCGGTTCGGTGACATCGAGTAATGGGCAAGGCTTCGGATTCGCTCGGCAGAATCCGAGAAAATCGTAGGCCCAATCGCGCGGAAGGATGACGAGGTTCGCCTGCGCGTAACCCGGCGCGAGCCCGGAGGTCTGGCCGGTGAGTTCGCCATGCCGGCAGGCGAGACGAACGTCGGCGGCGGTTGTGAGGTTGTGTGATGATGTCATGAGGATCCCCACTTCGACGAGTTTCTATCGAGTTGGATTTGTACATTCACCCGGCCCGAAGGGCCAGCCGTTTTTCTAGTCAGGCCCGGCAGGGCCTGGAACGCGGATTCCCGATATGCTGCTAGGCCCAACGGGCCGGCCATTTAGTCCCACACATAACGCTCATCGACATCGATGCCGTGTTTCCGGCAAAGTTCGCGAAATTCGTCTTGAAAGGATCGTTGTGCATGATGCGACGCCTGATTTTTGACATACGCCTCGACTCGCGGTAATAGCGATTGACTGACCGAGAATGCCGCATATCCTGACTGCCAGGCGAACATCGGGATTCCCATTACGTCCTTTTTCGCCCACTTCGACGTTTCGACTTTGATGAGCTCGACCAGCGTCGCGATGTCAATCGTCCGCAACAGGCCGCACACGACGTGCACATGATCAATCCAGCCGCCGACGCGAACGACGACGCAACCTGTCTCTTGCACATGATGGGCCATCATTTTGAACATTTCTTCGCGGAAATCATCGTCTTGCAGATAGGGACGGCGGTCTTTGGTGCTGAACGTGATGTGTAGCCACACGCGTGCGAATGATTGGCCCATGCATCGTCTCGCTGATAACGGCCGGCCCGCAGGGCCTAATGCGCTTCCTCACGCCGCCTTCCAGGCCCTGCGGGCCTGGCTAGATAAACGCGTGGCCCTTCGGGCCGGAAGATCTTGTTGGAACTGTGAATAAACTTCCCTCTCGTGTCCAAGATCCCGACTCGCGACCCTCGCCAACAATCCTACACCATCAATACTGCCGTAAACAGCTCACTCCCACCGCGCTAGTGGATCCCTCCCCCGGTCCGCCTTGAACGTCGGCAGAGGCGACTCCGCGACGAATCGTTCAACATCGTCCGGCGAAAGATCATCCCTTCGCCCGCCTTCACCACGGAAAATGGCGAATCCATGAAAATGCAATCCTTCCCCATTAACCTGTCAGGCAGGGGGCTGATCCCTACACCACCATACACCACCAATCAATTTACGCTGTAAACCGCCGTATCACATTCGCAGTGATTTGCGAGACCGGTTCGTCGACCAGCACGCAGGCCGGCCATGTGATCGAACCGACCGAAAAGACTTCACCGCCACTCGGCGTGGTGTAATGCACCATATCGGCTCCCCCTTTATCCGCATTGAGACCCTGTGCGAGCAACTTCGTGTTCTTCGGTGACGATCGTGGTGAAATCTTGTCGGTTTCGTGTCCCGAGGCTCCCCCTGGTACACGTTGATGCTGACTGTTGTGGCCGAAGGTCTCCCCTTTTTTCAGTTTTGTCCCTTCGAAGCACCAATGAGTTGGGTCGATGACCTGATACGGCGCTGCCGTCATGATTCCCGCAAATGTGAACACGACACCGAGTAGATTGGCCTCCGATTCGCAGCGATTGGCGAACCGGCTTTCGATCTCGTTGCCGTCGGCGTCTTTCGGCGGGGCGATGTGATCCCAGTTGGTGTTGTGGTACACGATGCGATGATCATCGAGGAATTCGACTTCGCAGTTGAGGCCGTTGCCGCCGAGGTAAATCAACCGGCCTCCTTTATTCCAGACCCAGTCTTTCAGCGTTTCGTACATATGCCGAGACCAGTACTCCGGGTGCGTACTGATCAACAGGGCGTTGTAGCTTTCCAGAGGAACTTTATCGAAGTGAAACAGCGTTTCGCTGTAGAAATCGTAAGGGATATTGTTTTTTTCCATCCAACCGAGCAGACGCCATTCGGCGGAAGACGTGTGACATCCCTGCCGACCGGCGATCGGGTCCATCAGGTGTTCGTGCTCGTCGATATGCTGAAACGGATCGGGACGATCGAGCGAAAGCGGCGCGTAGACATCGCTGTCGTACGTGCGGTGCGATTTTTCGGTGTAACGCTTGAGTTCTAATCGCGAATTGACGGTCGGTGTTTTCGGAAAACAATCGGCGTGAATGTAGTTGCTCCTTCCGCCAAAACTGTTGTAGGCATTCCAGTTGATGTCCGATGCCAGCACGGCGAGTTTGCACGTCGGTTTTTTCGGCGCGACAACCCAGGGAAAGGAAAAAAAACTTCCCGATTTTCCCCGTGCGTGCAGGTAATACAACCCCGATTTTTCAGGACCGGTCTGGAATTGTCCCATCGCTTTGAGGTGATAGCCGTGCTTGTTCCATTCGACGCCGGTTTGCGTGTAATCGCCATCGGGAGTGATCTGCATAGTCGCCCGCGGGCCATGTTCATCGTAGGTGCCGATGCGGTGAATGAATTCTTTTTCGGCACCATAACGCCAGAGTTCCATGCCGTACTCTTCGACGGCATGCACGCGGAATTCCGACTCTTCGCCGGACAACACACAACGTGGCCACATATAGCCGAAGAGGCTGTCGGACAGCAGGCGGAAATGATACGGATTAGCCGGGTCGACCATCATCTTGCCCCGTTTCGCTCCGTAACCTTGCCGATAGAGAACGACATCGTACGTCTGTCCCGCATCGACATCGGCGTAAACGGCTCCCGAGGCCGTTGACCGCGTGGAGGTCGAACCGCTGGGTCCAATGAACTCGAGCATGACATCGGGCAAGGCGACATAGCGTTCGTTACTGACGTAACCGACAAACATGGTTGGCTCCTGTGGTTGGTGTTGAATGGGAGCGATGTTAATGGATTGAGCGTCGATTTTGCAGTCTACCGAGAGAGGGAGAGGGGGGGAGTGGGGAAGTGGGGAATAAAAACTGCGCATTCTTAGGTTAGCCGCGACGCAACGCGGAGCGCTAGCCCGATCAGATACGACCGGCGATCGCTTCAAGAAAATTATTCCTTGTTCCCAGCGGGAGCTTGGGAACAAGACGCGCCGTCAGGTCGCTTCTTTTACCCGCTCAGCGATCTTACTCAAGCCAACAATCTCCGCTTTATCGCCGGCGTCCTTGACGAGTTGACAGATCAGTTTCACCGTCTCGAATCCTGGATCTTCCACCAGCATGCACGAGGGATGGCAGAGAAAATCGTACACGCCGCCGGTTTCGATCGCATGTTCGACAGCGAGGCGGACCGCTTTAAGGAACCATTCGAGTTTCCAGTAGTTGCTGCGGAAGGCGCCGACGTCGCTGATGGCGCTCATCGGGATTTCAATCAATCCGTTGGGATAAACGAACGGTTGCGATGCCATTTGCGATTCGACGATCGAATCGTAGACGTCGGGGGTTGGTTCTTCTTTGGGAACGCCGTATTTGTGCGACGGGTACAGCGAACTGATCCACGAAAAGCCGAGGTCGATGAACATCTCCTGCAGGTCGGGGCGATCTTTGATGCCGTTGTTGAACCCTCCGGGCGTGCGGAACCCGTCGGCGACGATATTGGCCCGTTCGAACATCGCTGTGGTCGTGACGGCGACGTTATCGCGGATCACCATTTCCACCGGCTCTCCTTCGATCAGCCAGGGGGCGCGTTGGAAGCGGAATTGAATCTTTTCAGGCGCTTTCGCATGCACGTTGACATGGTCGTACGTGTGATTGCCGATGGGATGCCCCAGCGCGGCGATTTCTTTCAGCCAGTCGATGTTCGGCTGTTCGAGCACGCGACCGACGCAGAAATAATGAATGACCCCTCCCAAGTCGGAGGCGACCTGCGCGGCCTGCACCGAATAATTTTTGGTGTCGGTGTCGAGGTTTCCTTTCTGATAATCCCATTCGAGCTGATCGCGCGTGGGATACATCCGGCTCATCTCGAGATCGAACGTGATGGCGATCTGGGCTTTTTTCTTCTTTTCGTTTTGATCATTGAGGCGGGCGAGTGCCGCGACGCCCCCCATCATCGCCGCCGTTGCCCCGGCGAGGAAGGTGCGTCGTGAGACGAGTGATGTGGAGTGTGTCATGGTGATGTCCTCCTTTATGACGAATGTCGAATTCCGAATAAAGCCTCTCGATCGTCCTTACGACTACTTTTCGATCGGCTTGATCCACGAAATTTGTGTGATCAACTGATTGAGAGCCGCGAAGGAAATCGCCGCGTTGACGGCGAAGCGTGGGGACGTGTTCGACGGGAACGTGGCCAGCGATGCATCACCCACCAGGAAGACGTTGAAATCGCGTGAGAGATTGTTGTAACCCGCCGTGGTTTCGCAGAAACACATATCGGTGGCGTAACCGGTGAGCAGCACGTGCCTCACGCCGTTGGCTTGCAGGAATTCCTTCAGCGGTTCATAACCTTCGGAATCGTAGATGACGACGTCGTCGGGATAGCAGTCGACATCAGTCGTCACGGGGATCGGCAAGTCCCAAAACCCGGCGTTGTTATATTTCGCACCGGCATCGAGACCGGGAAACTGACGAAAGTAATCGATGACCGGTTTGTCGGTTGAAAGCGTCAATTCGTGAATCAGCGGTTGGCCTTCGTATTTGAAACTCATCAGTTTGGTCTTGAGTTCTTTCGCTCCCTCTTTGCGCTCATCTTCGGTCGGAGTATGTGTAAACGACCGATACAACTTATGGCGGATTTCATCTTTGCCGCCGGGGAGGCTGTACATCACGAAGCCGACCTTCTCGCGGAGCGAATTGATGAAGGGCCTGACGACGTCTCGCGTATGTACTGCGGCGAGATGGTTTTTGGTAATCGTACAAAAGTCGGCCACGCCCGCCGGTTCGGGGGTGTTCCAACCCTGGCCGTCGTCGATGCCCCACGGATGGACCATAATGATCGCCGTTTCGGAGGCCTTCAGATAATTTGGCATTTCAATAATGCCGCGGGCATTGTACGAAAATCGCCAGGCACGGACGGCGAGATCGGCCCCTTCGTCGGTCACGATTGCGGGGGCTTCGTAATGGTTTTCTTCGACAATTGGTTCGAAGAACTCGGGATGGTCGGCGAGCAATGGCTGCGGATGTTCGATTTTCTTGAGAGTATTTCGATAGACCCTCATTTTAGTAGCGTCATCGGCCATCGTCCGAGGAAGCGAAACAAGAATAAACGTCAGGCTGAGCAAGGCGACCGATGAAAGTGAATTTCTCGACATGGGCACCTTTCGCGGAAAGAGGGTCTTTTGGGGGGCATGGTTGTGAACTTCTCTAAATGCAGTAGAATCGGCAATTGTCGAAAGTGAGAAAACGGCAATTGCCATCAATCGAGTTTAGCAAGATTTTGCGTCAGGGAAAATGATCACCGTATCGCGTCAAATCTTCGAGGTATAGAGAAACGCCCACAGGCTCTGAAAAAATCTTGCCGGGATTTCGTGTCGTCAGGAAATTAAGGTGTAAACGATGAAGCGACCTGTAGAATTGTTGACGTCGATGGTTTGTGTGTTAGCGGTGTCGTCATACGTCGCGGCACAGGACGAAAAGTCGATCGACCTCGGTGACGTGCGCGAAGAGGCGGTGATGATTCCCATGCGCGACGGCGTGCATCTCTCGGGATATCTGTATTTTCCGTCTGGTGATGGCCCCTGGCCGGTATTGTACGAACAACGATATGCGAACATTCATGCCGAGTCGACGCGAAAAGTATTCGCTGATCTTGCCACGAGAGGTTATGTCGTTTGCATCGAAAACTATCGGGGTTCGGGGAAGTCGGAAGGTCAATGGGTCGGTTATCGTGCATTGGGATGGGGCGATCTTAAGGATGGCTACGACACTGTCGAATGGCTCGCTGCGCAGCCGTGGTCGACGGGAAAGATCGGTACATTTGGCAGTTCACAGGCCGGGTTCGCACAGAACTTCCTGGCGGTCACCGAACCCCCTCATCTCGTGGCCCAGTACATGATCGACACGGGATTGAGCCTGTTTCACGAAGGATATCGCATCGGCGGGACGACGCGGCCTGAGCGATTTAAGGGAATGGGTGTCGTCTGCCGCGAACCTGCGCACAACGAACTTTTACTCAAAGAATGGTTCGAGCATCCCACGTATGACGAATACTGGGCCGACGAAGATTGTTCGCTCTACATCGACAAGATGAACGTCCCTTGTTTTACCGTCGGCAGTTGGTACGACTTTATGAATGTCGGTTCGGTCGACAGTTACATTGGCCGTCAGCATCGCGGCGGTCCGAATTCTATTGGCAAACAACAGTTGATTATCGGTCCCTGGCTGCATGGCCGCTTCAACAAAGGGCACATCGTCAGCGAGTTGACTTATCCCGAGAATGCTGCATTTGCCATCGAGGATCACATGATTCGCTGGTTCGATTACCATCTTAAGGGAATCGATAACGACGTCAACAACGATCCGGCCGTTAAGTATTACGTCATGGGGCCCGTCGATGAGCCGAACGGTCCCGGCAATGTCTGGCGAACGGCCGATGACTGGCCGGTCGAGGCGACGCTGACCCCTTACTATTTGAAGGGGGAGGGAGATCTCTCGACGGGGAAGCCCGAAAGCGACGATGCCGTGACGAAATTCAAGGCCGATCCGCTGCATCCGAATTCGATACCGACGACGAGTTTTCCCGGTGCCGCCGATGCTCGTGGCTTTGAAGAACAGGCGGAGGTTCGTACGTTTACGACGGACGTGCTGACCGAATCGGTCGAATGGACGGGTAAGGTGACTGCCGAATTATACGTCGAATCAACGGCAAAGGATTCTGATTTCATCGTTCGCGTAACCGATGTGTATCCCGATGGACGTTCGATATTGATTATCGATTACATTCGTCGTGGACGGTATCGCGATGGGTTCGAAGTCGAAGTTTTCTTCGAGCCGGGCAAAATCGAGAAAGTGGCGTTTGACGTCGGCTGGCTAAGCCAGATCTTCGCGAAAGGGCATCGCATTCGCGTGACGGTGGCCAGCACCGGCGCTCCGTTTTTTGAACCGAATCCAAACACCGGAGAGCCCCTCGGGCTCGATTTTCCCGACAATGCGGTCGTCGCGGAGAATACACTGCATTTGAACCGCATTAACGCTTCGCGAATCTTGGCACCGGTTCGGGAAATTGAAGGAGGCAAAGTGGCGACATTAATCCCCAAAAACGCGGGTCCGACCGATGCGGACGCACCGAAAGAGTTCACGACAACCGACTCGGGATTGAAATACCGCATTCTTCGCAAGAGTGACGGCAAGAAACCGGCGGCGACCAATACTGTTGAAGTGCATTATCACGGCTGGCTCGATAATGATAACGTGTTCGACAGTTCGTACGATCGCGGACAGTCGATCTCGTTTGGGTTGAATCAGGTCATTCCCGGTTGGACCGAAGGAATGCAACTTGTCGGCGAAGGGGGAATGATCGAACTAGAGATTCCCAGTAATCTTGGCTACGGCAAACGGGGAGCTGGTAACGTCATTCCCCCCGATGCCACGCTCCATTTTCTTGTGGAGTTGCTCGAGGTCAAGTGAAGACAATATCACGCGACATCGACAGGAAACGATAGAGTATAGCCGTTGTCGGCGTCGATGATCTTGGCGTATTGGTGTGAAGCGATTTTTGGTCTTATCCGGACGTTTTTTGAAAGGGAGCGTAATGCGACTTCAATGGCGGGTGATGTATTGTGCCTGCGCGGCACTGAGTTTGTGTGTTCTGGGTTGCGGAGAATCGGTACCGCAACGGAATTCCAGTGATCCACCAATCGCCGAGGCTCCACCTGCAAAGCAGCCGGGGGCGACGACAGAACACGTTCGCCCGGAGATGCCCAGCAGCGCCGGTTTGGTTGATCCCGATGCCCCGGAAGAATTCACGGCCACCGATTCGGGTTTGAAATACCGCATTTTGCGGCATGGAACCGACAACAAGCCAAAACGAAGCAATGCGGTGGAAGTGAATTACCACGGCTGGCTTGATGATGGAACCGTATTTGACAGCTCGTATGATCGCGGCGAATCCATTGAATTCGGCCTGAATCAGGTCATTCCCGGTTGGACCGAAGGGATGCAACTTATCGGCGAAGGGGGCATGATCGAACTGGAAATTCCCAGCGATCTGGGTTATGGGCCGAGAGGAAGTCCACCGACGATTCCCGGCGGTGCCACGTTGCACTTTCTCGTGGAATTGATCGAGGTGAAGTAGCGACGACATCGAGTTCAGAAACAAAGAAAAGAAACCGGCCGTTGATTCAACGGCCGGTTTCTTTTGTACCTGTATTCGAGATTCGTCATCCTTCGACGAGCGTTTCATTCGTGGGGATGTCGTCCTGCACGTTTTTCGCGAGGCCGAGGATTTTCAACGTCTTGATCGTCCAGTAGGTCATGTCGATCTCCCACCATTTGTGACCGGCGCGGGCATTGGAGGGATGGGCATGATGATTGTTGTGCCAGCCTTCACCATAACTCGCGAGGGCGACCCACCACAAGTTACGCGAAGCGTCTTTGGTCTGGTATGTGCGATATCCCCACAAATGCGTCGCCGAATTCACGAACCACGTGCTGTGGTAGGCGACCGCCATGCGGAGGAACAAACCCCAGAAGACGAACGGCCAACCGCCGATGAAATACAACGCGACCCCCGATGCGACCAGGAAGAGACCGTAGGTCTTTTCGAAGAACATCAGTGTCGGTTGTCGCATCAGATCGGGGACATATCGTTGCAGGAGTTGGTTGTGAATTTTCGGGTCGCGACGGACGAAAACCCACCACAGGTGTGCCCACCATCCATCTTCCTTGACCGGTGAGTGCGGGTCACCCGTCTGATCGGACTTCTGATGATGCAGGCGGTGTGTGGCCGCCCATGTCAGCGGCGAACCTTCACCCGAGAGTACGCCGCACAGCGTCATGAAGAATTCGACCGGTTTGGCGAGCTTCATCGAGCGGTGCGACAGAAAACGGTGATAGCCAAGACAGATTCCCAGACTGGCGGTCATCCAGTGCAAGACGAAAAAGCAGGCAACGGCCGGCCAGGAGAAAAACGTGGGAAAGAATACCAGTGTCGCAATTGCACCGACGTGAATGGCGGTCATCCAGACGACAACCGGCCAGTCGAGGTTGTTAAACCGAAGCATCGAGCGGTCGAACGAGGCGTACAGCAGATCGACGTCCGATGGTTGTGCCGATTGAGGCGACGTTTCCAGTTCTGTTTTCGGTGCGACGGGGTTGCCAGGGTGCGGGATTTTCGAGGGAGCTTTGGGAATTATCACGGATGCCATTAGAAAAATCCTCGGTTGTTTTCGGGGAAATCAATCGATTTGTTGTGTACGCCGGCGGGTTTTTTATCTGAGTTTGGACATCTCTCCAAGAGAGATATTTTTCGCAGAGAAACGACACGCCGTCACATGAATGCAGGGGGAGTATATAAGGAAGAGGAAAATGGGGTGTCAGGCGTGTGTCAAACTTGTGTCAAAGTTGTGTCACACGCGCAACATCATGGAGTGAAATGATTTAGGGGTTGGTCCTGGGCGTCGGGATGAGGGATGAACCGATATCCGGTACCACGAACCGAGACCAGATAACGAGGATCGGCAGAATTCTCTTCGATGATTTTTCGCAACCGTAAGACGAAATTGTCGACCGACCGTGTCGTGATCTCGGCGGATTCTTTCCAGACATTTTCGAGTAATTCGCTACGGGATAGCACGCGACCTTTGTGCTCGATGAAGTACCTTAAGAGTTGAAATTCCATCGTGGTCAGGCTGTGGACTTTGTCCCCGACTTTCACCTCGTACGCGTCGAAGTCGACCTCGACGTCGCCAAACCTGAATTTTTCTACGGTATTTTTTTCAGGAGGAGTGACGATTTCCCCGGACGACGGGGGTTTATTGGCTCGCTTTCGGAGCAGATTGCGAACGCGCGAAATCAATTCGGGAAGGGCGAACGGTTTGGTGAGGTATTGATCGGTTCCCAGATCGAAGGCATGCGCTCGATCTTCGCTCAGCCGTTTGGCGCTGAGAATCAGCACCGGAACAAAGGGATCGAGTTCGCGGACCTTGGCGAGAATCTCGAATCCGCTCATACCAGGAAGCATCAAGTCGAGAATGATCAGATCGATTCCACCAGGTTGCCGTGCGAAGCTGGCAAGCGCACTCGGGCCGTCTCCTGCGACGGAGACTTCATATCCTTCCTGCTCGAAGTTGAACTGCATTCCCTTAGCCAGCGCATCCTCATCTTCGACAATAAGAATGTGTTTCGGGGGCTCTTCGATACTCATGATGAAGGTTCTTATTCCGTGATGGCTTCGGCGCGACCGGGGAGTTGAATTTCAAAGAGCGTTCCGGATGTCTCTTCGCGGGCATGTACGGTGATTTTTCCCGACAACATGTGAACCAGCGTGCGGGCAATGTATAGCCCTAACCCGGTTCCTTTCTTCTTGCGTTCGAGTTCGCTGCCGCGACGGTAAAAAATCTGGAAGATTTTCTTGCGGTCTTCGCTGGGAATCCCTTCGCCATTGTCGCTGACGCGAATGATCACAACTCCTTCGGGAATCGTCTGAACCTGCACATCGACTCGAGGAGGATTCGCTCCGTACTTAACGGCGTTATCGAGAATATTGCCGAAGATCATTTCCATGACAATCCTGCGTGCCTGCACGACCGCGGGTTGTATATCGAATGTGAAGACCTCTTCGATTTCGTACTTGTGATGCACACAGGCCGACGCAGCACATTGTCGCAGCAGCGGTTCGATCGAGACATCTTCATGATCGGTGACATGCCCGAGGGCGTCGAGGCGACCGACTTCGAGCAATTGATCGATCAAATGATCGAGCCGGGTGAGTTCTTTATCCATCACGCGATAAAATTCCGCTCGTTGGGTTTCATCGAGCGTGCGAAGTTGCAGGGTTTCGAGATAAAGTCTGAGCGACGAAATCGGTGTTTTCAATTCGTGCGTCACGCTGTCGATAAAGTTCGCCTGACGTTGATTCAGGCGAACTTCCTTGACCGTCAACACCAGATAGAAAGCAAGTCCGACCAAAATCAGCGAGAAAACCACCGTACCGACGGCGAGAATGCCCCAATAATTCTGGCGGGCCAACAGAAGAATCCACACGACCATTAAGGCGATATTCAGCGTCATCAGCACGGCGCTGAGCGTGATCGGCCAATGAAACGGACGTCGCTTTCGCAGATGTCCGCGTGTGGTCGGCGTGCTGCTCACCGGCGGCTCCCTCGATCGGAATTCCGCGGCCATGGAATTTGGCGAACAATGATCATTCGGCGTCTGTTCATTATGACATTCGAGTGTACTGCCGGTTGGCAGTCTCGACAACTCCTGTGCCGCACATCAAGACATCTGCAGTCGCTTTTGGGCGACGTCACCTGATGCGGACACGGTGATGATTTGTTATGATGGATATCCGACGCGCCTTGTGAAATATCTAGGGCTGACAGGACAAGGTAAGACAACGTATTCCATGATACTCACCTCGCCATGAGCAGAAGCACACTCTTCGCACTTGTCGTTTTCGTGACGAATGCCACGTCATTTGTGAATGCTGAACCGTCGGCTCTTCAAATCGAATTCTTCGAAAAGCAGATTCGTCCACTCCTGGCAGAGAAGTGCTGGTCGTGTCACGGTGCAAAGAAGCAGGAGTCGGGCCTGCGGCTCGATTCTCGAATGGCACTGCTAAAGGGAGGCGATTCCGGTTCGATCGTCAATGTGGAGAAGCCGGAAGCCAGCCCAATGATCGAGGCGGTCAAATGGTCGGGCCGCCTGCAAATGCCGCCGGATGAGATGCTGTTGGTCGAAGAGATTGCCTCTCTCTCGGAATGGATCAAACAGGGGCTCCCCTGGCCGGAGGATCATTCAACAGCAGACCAGGCGACTCAGGATGCTGCTTCACACTGGGCATTTCAGCCCATTCGGTCAGTGATGATTCCGACCTTGGATCGTTCGATCGCGTCGCATGCCGATATGCCGGTCGACATCTTTTTGCTGGAAAAATTATCGGCTCACGGTTTGACATTTTCACCCCCCGCCGATCGTCGCACGTTAATTCGCCGGGCGACATTCGATTTATGGGGTCTGCCGCCGACTCCTGAAGCGGTGGCTGAGTTTGAAGCTGACGAATCGCCCGATGCGTATGCTCGTGTGATCGATCGGCTGCTCGCTTCTCCTCGATACGGAGAACGTTGGGCTCGTTATTGGCTCGACGTGGCCCGTTACGCCGACAATAAAGGCTATGTGTTTTTTGAGGACAAGAATTTGCCGTGGGCTTATACGTATCGTGATTATGTGATCCGCGCTTTGAACGATGACTTGCCTTACGACCGCTTTCTCGTCGAACAGTTGGCCGCCGATCATCTCGATCTGGGAGACGACAAGCGCCCGTTAACGGCTCTTGGGTTTTTAACGGTCGGCAGCCGCTTTCTCAACAATCTGCACGACATGCTCGACGACCGCATCGACGTGGTCTCGCGTGGCATAATGGGGTTAACCGTCGCGTGTGCCCGGTGTCACGATCATAAATTCGACCCGATCTCACAGGCCGATTATTATGCGATGTATGGGGTATTTCGCAGCAGTACCGAGCCGCTCGTCCCGCCAGTTTTTCAGCCGGTCCCCGAGACCGATCAATCCCGAGAGTTTCAAACCGAGTTGAATGATCGACTTCAGAGGCTCTCGGAATTTATCGATACGACGCACGCCGAACTTGTCAAAGGAGCCCGCAGCCGTTTCGCGGAGTACCTGATCGCTGCGTATCACTTGCGCAATCAACCGATCACCGAGGACTTCATGCTGCTGGTCGACAAGGGAGAATTGAACCCGTCGATCATCGTTCGCTGGCAGTTGTATCTCGAAAAGATGGCGCGGGAATCGGACCCGGTCTGGAGACTGTGGCATCGATTCGCCGAACTTCCAGCCGATGAATTCGAAACTCGTGGTGCCGATTTGATGAATACGCTGTCGAATGCGGACGATCCTGCGCAGCGGGGAAATCGCCGGTTGTGGAAACGTTTTCTGAATCTTCCACCGCCGAAATCGATGAACGAAGTCGCCGATCGATACGTCGCGACGTTTGAAGAGATCGAAACTCTTTGGCAGAAGGAGAGCGAAAACGCTCATTCAGAGAATCTTTCTCCTCCCACGCGGTTCTCTGACGACGAGGATGAGGCCCTTCGAGACGTTCTTGTCGGCTCCGCCTCACCGTTGAACATTCCGCGACAACTCGGCTGGGGATTTCTCGCATTACTTCCTGATCGGCCGAGTCAGGACGAATTCAAGAAATTGTTGGGCGAAGTCGAAAAGTATTCAGCGACCGGTCCCGGGGCACCGCCGCGAGCAATGGTCTTGCAGGATGAAGAGCCGCCGTACGAACCGCGTATCTTTCTTCGGGGAAATCCATCGCGGTTGGGTTCGGAGGTGCCGCGCCGATTCCTCGCGTTGTTCGACCCCGAAGAAGCTCCGTTTTCGCAGGGAAGCGGTCGCTACGAACTGGCGATGCAACTGGTCTCGGAGAACAACCCGCTTACGCCGCGCGTAATGGTCAATCGTATTTGGCTGCATCATTTCGGCCGCGGGCTCGTGAACACGCCTGGCGACTTCGGAATGCGGAGCGATCTCCCGTCGCATCCCGAGTTGCTTGATTATCTTTCGCACAAGTTCCGTCGTGAAGGGTGGTCCATCAAATCGCTGCATCGGGAAATTATGCTTTCAACGGCGTATCAGCAGTCGAACACCGGAAACAAAAATGCTGCAAGGCTCGACCCTGAAAACCGCTGGGTCTGGCGGATGAATCGACGTCGGCTCGACTGGGAAGCGTTTCGCGATGCCCATCTGTTTGTCTCGGGCTCGATCGACAACCGCATCGGTGGGGCGTCGGTTGACATTGGTGGTGCGTCGTTCGTCGAACGGCGGACGTTGTATGGTTATATCGATCGGCTCGATTTGCCCGGCTTGTTCACGACATTCGACTTTCCCAGCCCGGCCTCGACGAACTCACAGCGGGATGAAACGACGATCGCCCCGCAGGCGCTATTTCAGATGAATCACCCGTTCGCGACCGAAGCCGCGAACCGATTGCTGCGGCGTTCAGACGTTGCAGACCGGACATCGAACATCGAAAAGATCGACCGCATTTACGGAGTGATCTTTCAGCGGTCGCCGACGGGGGAAGAACGGCAACTTGCTGCAACGTATCTCGGCGAGAGTCCGAATGACGACCGCTGGCGGCGATTCGTGCATGCGTTATTGATGACCAACGAATTTGTGTTTGTGGATTGAGACTTTGATGAATCGACTTTTGATAAGCGAATCTCAACAACCATCTGAGATGGTGGAAACGCCGTGCTCACTTTCCCGTCGCGACCTGCTCGCACGGTCGGGGACGGGCGTCGGCTTGCTGGGATTATGGAGTCTGCTGGCCGACAACGGCATGTCCCAAAGTCGCGCGGCTGAAAACCTCTCGCCGCTTGCACCCAGGGCTCCGCATTTCTCGGCGAAAGCGAAACACGTCGTTCATCTGTTCATGAACGGTGGACCGTCGCAGGTCGATACATTCGATCCAAAGCCGAAGCTGGACGAGTATCACGGCAAGCCGTTGCCGACGCCGAATCTGAGGACCGAGCGCAAAACCGGTGCGGCGATGCGGTCGCCATTCGAATTTAGACGGTACGGAGAATCGGGCATTGAAGTGAGCGATTTGTTTGCCAACACGGCCCGGTTTATCGACGATATCGCCGTCATTCGTTCGATGCATGCGGAAGTGCCGAATCATGAACCGTCGCTGATGCTGATGAATTGCGGCGACGGACGATTGCCACGCCCAAGTTTTGGTTCGTGGGTGACGTACGGCCTGGGAGCCGAAAACCAGAATCTCCCCGGTTTTATCGCCATGTGTCCCGGTGGTTACCCGATCGTGTCGACGCAAAACTGGCGAAATGCATTTCTGCCTGGTGCGTATCAGGGAACGTACATCAACACGCAGGATACAGAAGTCGAAAAGCTGATTGCGAATATTCGGCATCCGTCCCTGAACCGTGATGAACAGGGCGAACAACTCGAACTCGTAAGACGATTGAACGAATTCCATCAGGCTGCGCGACGTGATGACCCGCAACTTGAGGCAAGAATTCAATCGTTCGAACTGGCATTTCGGATGCAGACCGAAGCGACCGACGCCTTCGATCTCGACCGTGAACCGGCCTACATACATGATATGTACGGTCGTACGACCGCGGGACGGCAGCTTATCCTCACGCGTCGGCTGATCGAGCGCGGCGTGCGCTTCGTGCAGGTCTGGAGCGGCGCGGGTCAGCCCTGGGATAATCATTCCGATTTACAGAAAAACCATCGCAAGCTGGCAAATGAATGGGATCCGGCGATCGCAGGATTGCTCGGCGATTTAAAACAACGCGGCCTGCTGAACGACACGCTGGTGCTGTGGGGAGGCGAATTCGGGCGAACCCCGGTCGCCGAGTTGCCCGCACTCAATGGGCGCGACCACAATCATTATGGATTTTCATGCTGGCTCGCGGGGGGGGGGGTTCGAGGGGGAATCGTGCATGGTGCAACGGATGAATTCGGATTTCAAGCGGTCGAAAACAAGGTCCACGTACACGATCTGCACGCGACCATGCTGAGTTTGTTGGGGTTCGATCACGAACGGCTGACGTATCGTTATGCCGGCCGTGATTTTCGCTTGACCGACGTCCATGGCCGCGTCGTAACGGAGTTGATCGCTTAACAGACCGTTGCGTTTCGAGTATCTTGCGGCGTCCCGATATCGGCAGAAGAGACGGAACCGCCCGCAAACATTTTATTGGAGATTCGATTGTGATACTTGATTCCCTGACAAATGGCGATCGTTATGCAGCGGTGCATCCGCTGTTTCAGCAGGCATTCGATTACCTGCGTGTAACCGACTGGCAGAATCTCCCCGAAGGAAAGCACGTCATCGACGGCGAGAAGCTGTATGTGATGATGCAGCGAGGGACCGGTCGCGGTAAAGACGGCGCAAAACTCGAAGTTCATCGTCGGTACATCGATATCCAATATACGATCGCCGAGGCGGATGAGATCGGTTGGAAAGGGCTCGCCGATTGCCGGGACGTCGAGATGGAATACACTTCTGCCGGTGAGGCGGCATTGTTTGCCGACCGACCCGAGACATGGCTGCATGTTCCTGCCGGTCATTTCGCAATCTTCTTCCCCGAAGATGCGCATGCACCGTTGGGGACGACGGGAACCTTCACGAAGGCTGTTGTGAAGGTGGAAGTGGTGTAGTTCAGTCTGTAACCCGATGTACTCGCACTCGGTAAACAAACGAAAAACGGCTGAGGGGTTGTATAAGCCCTCAGCCGTTTTTTCGTCAGTTAATATAAGAACCGATTACAGTTTACGTCGGCGAACGTAACCGCAACCGGCAATCAGACCGATAACGGCCAACGCCAGCGTCGATGGTTCAGGAACTGGCACTCCGAACGTTTCATCACCGGCGACGAAGGCATGTCCTCCAACACCACCAAACCCGGGAGGCCCAAAAAGTTCGTCACTCTCAAAATCGGTTAATGGTGTGACAAGTTCACCTGCCTTTAGCCTGATATTATCAACCAGGAGGGCTGTATCAATGAGTGGTTCCTCATCATCGGCCAAGAACAGGACAAGTGTATGAGACCCGGCTGGAAGATCCGACGCGGGAATGGAAACCGTAAACCACCCGGACTGACCGCTAAGAAACAGCGACCCATCGGGACCGACGATCGGAGTGAAGGTAAAGAACTCCGGCGGAATGACAGCCACGTGAAATCCATTCGGTTCAACTAACGAAAAGAATCCAGGGGTAAGTCCCAGAGGTGAACCGACACTCACAGCGTCTCCATCAACGGTCACTCCAAAAAAATCGGGAACCGGATCGTCGTCACTGTACTCGCTGGTCAGGACGTTAATATCGGCAAACAAGTCTTCGGCCCCTGTGGTTGTAAACTCGAATGTGAACACCGCAGCGTCAAAGTCTATCGTCGAATTTCCGCTAATGGGTCCGACGGGCCCTACAAAGTTGGGGCCGGGACCGTTGGTGAGGTACAAGAACTTGGACCCGCCCGGCGAATCAATCGGTCCAATGGGAGTGGCCTGTACGGTGGTTGTGAGAGCCATACTGGCAAGAAATCCGAGAGCTGTCAGGACGTTCTTCATGGTGTCTCCAGTACGCAGATGTAAACCTGGAATTGTTTCGTGTCGCATGATGTGATGCACGTGAAGGGTGTCTACTCCTCCAGAGTAATCGCTGGAAACAGAAATACAACGTTAAACTTGCTGTGAAGTACGCATTTTTTCTAACTTGGAAATAGTGTTCAATAGGCCACGTTTTAAAGGCGAACAGAGCAAGATGGACCAGTTCGGTCAATCTTGCTCTGTTCGTATTAACGTGGATTGAATTTATTTCGATTACGGATAGGCCGGGTCGGGGAAGACGGTTCCCAGTGATGGGAAGAGGAAGTTGGAACCGCTGAAGGTGTTGAACATGCTCTGTACGGTACCGCTCAGGACGAAGAAGTTTCCGCCGTCAACATTGGTGCCGTCCAACAGGTCGAGTACAGGATTGGCATTGTGGCCATGGACCTGGAAGTATCCGATAACCGGTCGGTCAATATCGAGTCCCGTGATGGGATCGGCGTGAGTTGCCTTGAGCGGATCGTTATTAGTAAATCGTCCTGTCTGAGTGATCGATGCAGAGATCGAGGTTCCTTCTCCGAGAACGTCGATCTGTTCACCTCGGTTGCCGAACTTCGTGTCGACCGGGTTTCCTGACGCTCCGAAGACCAGGTCGAGGTGTGCCACGGGATCCTGATAAACCGTATCGAGCACCGGAGACGCATTGTCGATCGAATTCGTCGGGTTGACCGAGCGCACGGGGAAGATGCGAATATCATACGTGCTGTTTTCGGGATCGACCGGGTCGATGTCGGTATTTCCTGAAAACAAGTTGTCGTTAACGACCGCATTCATGCGTGTGCTCGATCCGACGGAGATGGCCAGCCCGTTGTTGACGTTGTCGGCAATGGTATTGCTCTGTGCGATGATTAACGTGGTGAAGACGTCGGCGCTCTGATTGTTTACGTAATCCTGAGGATTATCGGGATCGCCATCGACGAATATCGGATCGGAAGGATACGAATTCGCCAACGTCGCCAGTAACAGCCCTTGTGAGTTGTTGTTACTAAGTTCATTCGATTCGATCAGCGAACTGCTGCCGGCGGCCCTTACGTCGACCGACGCCCCGCGTCCGCTGTTGTTCGTACCAATGCTATTCTGCAGCGTGTACGTTGTCGTACCACCATCATGCAGATAACGGAAACCGTCTTGAATGTTGGCATCGGCCAGCGAATCGTTAATGACGACATTGTTCGTCCCGCCGGTGGTATGCAAACTGAAACCGTCGGACGTGTTGCTGTTGCTGACGACGGTGTCGATCAGGCCGATGTTGACATTGGTTATGTCGTCGAGTTGGCCATTCAGGTCGATGTTGACGCCGTCGGATGTGTTACCAAAAATATCAAGTCCGTCAAGATCGTAGTCGCGAGTCGTTGCGCCGGCGATGCTGTTGGTGAGAATGCGGATGCCGAAGTCATTGCCCGTAAATGTTTGAGTGCTCGTCAACGCATCGGGATCGTAGACACCGAAAATATCGACATCGTGATTGGAAAGTTCTTCGGCGTTGAGGAAGATACCATCGCCATTGCCAGTGAAGAAGTTGTTGGAGATGAGAGAGGCATTGCCTGTTAATCCGAACGACGAACTGTCTTCAGAAAGAACGCGAACGCCAGAACCGGCGTTGGTTTCAAAAGAGTTGCTGTCGATTAAGGCGACGATTTCAGCGTCGTTCAAGCTATGCAAGAATACGCCGTCGTCGTTGCCGATGAATTGATTGCTGTTGTTGATCGTGACGTTGACCGTATTGACAGGGGCGATCTGATTCACGGTGAGTTCGAATCCGCTGTCGCCGTTATTTGCGATCACCGAATTGCTGATGCTCGGATCGATGACCGCGTCATCAAGAACGCTGATATCGATGCCGTCGCTCAGATTTCCGGAAACCACGGCGCTGGTGACCTGGAAATTCGTGATGGTGCCGGTTCCGAGCAGATCGATTTCAAGTCCGCGGTTGCCGTTGCTGTTTAAGGTTCCTGAGATCGCGGCGTTGGTGATAATCGAGTCGTCAACCGTGATATTCATCCCGTCATTGGTAACGTTTTCATCGGAGAATCCGAAGTAACTGAAGTTGTCGATCGTCGATCCGTTAAGCAGTGTGAGGCTATTGCCGGACTCCTGATTTCGGCTGTTGTTCGAGCTGATGATCAGCGTTGTAACATCCGCATTATCCATATTCAGATCGAGGCCGTTGGAAAAGTTTGTTGACAGCGAGGCCGATTCATTGAGCAGCAGGTTATCGATACGGGCGTTGGTGTCGAGGTTGATTTCGAGGCCGTCACCCAGGTTCGTGTTGAGTTGACCGGAAAATTCCGCATTGGTGATGAGTGCAAAGTCGCTGGCGTTGATTTCGACGCCGTCGAGGTCGTGGTTCGTCACCTGAGAGTTCGAGTCGACGGAAATGTCAAGCGTCGAGCCGATTCCTGTGACATTCGTCTGAATTCCATATAAACCGTTGTTGCGAATCGAAGCGAAACGGAATGCGGCCTCGGCATCGGCACCGTCCAGGATGTTAAGGACGAATCCACTGTCGCTATTTTCCGAGATCGTTGAATTGAGAATGTCGAACGTGGCAATCGATGCGGCATCGGTGACTGTCGTGTTGATTCCGTCTCGCGACAACTGGTCGGTGATGGTCGCTTTATCCAGTTGAACGTCTAATGCCGCTCCACCAGAGACATTCAACGTCATGCCGTCCAACGCATTGCCTATTATGCGAGTCTGGTCGAAATTCAACGAGGCGGAGCTTCCCGGTCCGATGACGCGACCGTCGATTCCGGATTCGAAATTGTTGGAAATCGAACGTCCGATGAATTCGTTCGGAGCCGTTGCGGTTAACGTGCTGCCGTTTTGTGCCAGGAAGAAGATACCATCCCCAAAGTTGCCGTTGATTTGAGTGTTGCCATCGAGTGTGATATCGGCGGTCGAATCGTCGGCGAAGACAAAGAGCCCTGTGCCAAAGTTCGATGAGACAACGGTATTCAGTAAATCAACCGTCGTCGTCGAGTTGTCCGTCGCCGTAGTGATGATACCCAATGATCCATTGTTGCTGACGCTGGACTGATCCAGGCTGAGGCTGTTGGATGCATTCGTGGCGGCGATCAATTGAATACCGGCCCCACTGTTGATCGTAAAGTTGCCGTTTGCGATGTCGGCCGTGAATTGCCCTCCGTTTGAGGTCGACACATTCATGCCAATTCCAGAGTTGTCCATCGCCACGAGTCTGGTGATGTCCATATCCACAGTCGATCCGGCACCATTGATCGTGCCGTTGATACCGTCGCCTCCGTTAGTCGAGAACGAAGCGTCGTTTCCGCTAATGGTCATGGTCGAGCCGTTTACCGCCGAGAATTCAAAACCATGATTGCCATTGTCCGTAACGGCGGCATTGTCGAAGCTGACGGCGGCATCGGAATCATCCAGCGAAATGAGCAAACCGTCGTTACCACTGTTGGTGATGGTCGTGGCATCGGTAAACGATGCCGTCACAGTCGAACCGCTGCTGGCTCCGAGTGCAACGCCATTCAACGCAGAGTCGTCGACCGTCGTTCCGCTCAGTGCAACGGTGGCATCGGAATTGTCGATCGCCCCGAAAATACCATGTGATGTGCTGGTCACGAAGGTTGAATCGACCGCCGTCAGTGAAAACTCGGAGTTGTTCGTGGCGGAAAAATCGAATCCGCTGTCGCCACTAAAGTCGGCAGTGACGGTGTCGAGATTGAAGACGGCGCTGGAACCGTTACCGGTCACTGCAGCAGAGAAGGCATCGAGCGTATTATTCGAGAAATTGCTGTTCGAGATGTTTGCTACCAGATCCCCACCGTTCTGAACCAGGAATTGCGCCCCGTTCGAACCGTTGGTCTGAGCATCGGCGTTGTCGATCGTCAGAGTGACGTCAGAGTCGTCTGCGAAGATATTAACAGCGTTGGACCCGTTATTGGCCAATGAACCGTTGACGAAGGAAATGGTCGCCGTCGAATCAACAGTGGCCGACCCGGCGATGGCGCTGATTCCCGCGTTGCCAAGATCGGAATCGAGGAACGAAGCATTCAGCGTTGAATTGTTAAAGACGACGAAGAGGAAGCCGTTGTCCGTGGCTCCGGTTGCCGGTGTCGGATCGACGAATAAGTTCAGCGTCGAACCGTTAAAGACCGTGGTGTCGAAAGCGTCCCCACCGGCATTTAAGAACGAGCCGTCGGTGATGTCGATCGTGAGCAGCGAATTGTTCTGCACGAGGACGTTCATGCCGTCCAGACCGGCATTGTCGACGGTGGTGTTCGTCATCGTCAGATTGCTGTTCGCCGCTGTATTGGAGAAGTTCATGAGAAAGCCGTTGCCACCGGCGTTCGAGAACGTGCTGTCGTTAATGGTCGCTGTGAACAGTCCTCCGGCCGAAGTATTGATTTCCATACCGTGGCTTCCGGCATTGGAGATATCGGTATTGTCCATTGTGAGATTCAGGGTACCAGCAACATCGTTGATGAGAGCACCGCGTCCTTCGGTGACAAGGGCGCTAGAGGCATTTGTAAAGGTGCTGTCAGCGATGTCGATATTGAGTGTCCCCGCTGCGGTGGCAGCGAGGTTGAGTCCGTTGCGGTTGGCATCGGCCATGAAGTCGGTGACCGTGGCATCGATGGTGGAAGCATTGGCTACGATCCGCAGGGCATTCAATCCGCCCGATGCGGTGGCGAAATTATCGATCGTGAGATCGAGCGGTTGTGTCGCCGTGTTTACTACGCTGACGCCGTTTGAATTGATACCGGCACCAAGAGCGAAGGACGAGTCGACGATACGGCCGGTTCCGGAAGCATTGACGAGATTGAAGGCCGGGCCGTCTCCGGTGACGTCGACGTTATTGATATCGAAGTCCTTGATATTTACACCCGAGATCGCACTATGTCCGATCGTCGTATCGATGATGTTGAAACCGCTGACTTCATTGTTATTGGCCAGAGTGATGACCGGGCCGACCGCTCCTTCGGTAACGAACGGCTTGGGTGCGGCGTCGTCGAAGCCCATCGTGCTGAATGCAAACGTTCCACGATTGTGGACATCGAACGTATGCGGCACCCCTTCACCCAGCAATCGCTGATTGTTCACGAGCGTTACACCACCGATCAATGGCGTGGCCATCGTCGTATTACCGCGCCAAACCAGTGTGATATCGGAGTTGGACGACTGCAACGTTGTAAACGGGTCTTCAAATGTGCCGGTTCCCGGTGCGGCGTTGCTGTCATCTACGTGTGTGATGATGTACGGAAGCAAGGTTCCCGGGTTGATGGCTGGTGTGTCAACCGGGCTCTGGGATGCTCCCATGGCGACGCGATAGCTACGAAAGACCTGATCGTATCGTTTATCGAGGACGGTTCGTTCCGGAAACGGCGTAAGCATCGGCCTTCCGGAGAATGTAATCTGCACACCGACGGTTATCCGCGTTCCGAACAGACTGTCATCTGTCACAGCCACCTCGGTCGCAATGTCGTTTGTGAAATTGAAGAACAATCGTCCGCGAAAGCCGACGAGGTCATCGTCGGTAGGGGTGTTGTAATAATAAGTGCCGACGTATCCGCGAGCCCATGAATAGCCGAGCAGCGGCATACCGTATTCGAGGTCGACCCCTTTCATGGCGTTTTCGAACAATCCGGTATCCTGAAACAGAATCTGATTTCCCTCGAAGAACGGGGTCATGCCGGTGGGGAGAACGCCGATTTGATTCGAGTCGGAATTCGTCGGCAGATAAACGTTACTGCGCAATTCAAAGTTCTGATCGATCCATTCGACGCCGAATGTCAGTTGATCGTAGCGGTTTTCGCTGGGAGTCTGATCGGAATCGAAGAACGCCGACACGCCGATCAACTGATTCGTTTCTTCCATGTAATGGCGATAACCCAAGCCGGCGTTGACGCCGGGAAGATGGTCGTCGTCGGTGATAAATAGGCGAGCAGTACCGAAGATGATGCTGAGATCGGCGAATTCATAGAGGGGGACAAATCCACCAATAGTGGAGTATCCGCCCTGATAACCGACGCCGCTGTCGATCTGTTTTTGGAACAGCAGGTAAGCGCCGTGACTTCCCAGGGGAGCGGAGCCGCTGAAATTCGAACCGTTCGCATAATACGAACCATCGGAGACGGAGATCGTTCCCGAATCGTCCGTCAGCACGGACTGCGCATGGGATGTTCCTACACAGACCATCGGTATCAACAACAGGAGCAAAGTCCGGGTGAAGATCTATTTCCATACCCGCGGACAACCGGGAACGCCCCGTGATTTTCTACGGGGCTGTTGATGTCCGTCAGGTTTTGATGTCACTTGGCTTACCGTTGGCATAGATCGCTCCGCGGACTAATCGTGGATGATTGTTCCAGAGGATTCATCGTTTTGTGCATCGAATCAGGTTTTAGCAACCGGTCGAACGAAAATTGGAAATGAGGAGTTTGTTTTCGAAAGGCCAAGACATTTCCCAATTCTTCCGGCATCGCGATTCCTACAGGGAGTCGCGAAATGGATTCGCCGTTAACCGGGCTAAAGGTTCAGTTTTTAATAAAACAGGACTTTACTCCTGAGATCACGTCATCGAGACTGAGGCGGTGGCCATACAATCCCTCCAAAGGGAATCATCCGACATTCCCGCATATCCCTTATAATCGTCAAAGCTTGACACCGACTGTAACGGATTTACCGGTTGTAACACGGAAGTCGATAATGTGATGAAGGGTATCGAACCTCGATACCGGCAACATTTGCCGCTCGACATCGATTCGCGAGAGTTTGGGCATCGTCCGGGTGTTACGCTAAATACGTGAGGGACCGGTATGCGACAGTCCTCGTCGTTTAGAAAGCCTGGTTCGTTTCCACAATTTTGTTGAGCTTCGGTCTGTGGAGCCGTCTCGTTAACATTTGGAATTCATTACTTTGTGTAATCGTTGACTTCCCCAAAGAATCTGCCGGATGCTATTCCCGATTACGACCTTTACGGACTAAAATCGAATTCCCACGTTTTGTTACGACTGCACCGAACGACTTCAATCTGAAGCCGGGAGTTTATCAGGGAAGTCATGTCGGAGACCCACGACCGCTCAAGTTCAACGCGAACGGTGATGGAGAGCCTTGTCTCGCTGTCACTGGCGGTCATCCTGTTTCGTACATTTGCTGTCGAAGGGTACATGATTTCGACCGGCTCGATGGCTCCGACACTGCTCGGATATCATAAGCGTGTCACCTGTCCTGCTTGTCGTTACGAGTTCCCGTTCGGAGTAGCCTTTGACGAATCGGTTGACGACAGTGGGAAGATCGCCGATTCACCGCAATGGGCCATGTGTCCCAATTGTGGCCAGGGGGGAATCGATGTTCGAACTCAGCCACGAAACGAAGGGGATCAGCTGCTTGTCCAGAAGGATTCCTATTCATTTATTCCTCCCAAACGCTGGGAAGTCGTCGTTTTCAGGAATCCCGATCATCCCACCGATGTGTATGTGAAGCGAGTTGCCGGACTTCCCGGTGAATCGGTACAGGTTCGCCACGGCGATCTGTACATTAACGGACGGTTGCATCACAAACACATCAAGGCACAACGGGCGGTCCGTATTTTGGTCTACGATGATCGCTTCTCGCCGCAGAACGACAAATTCTGGAAACCCCGCTGGATTCCGGTCTCCGATTTGAAGTCCGGTCAAAAATCTGCATCAAAGGGCGATTCGCAAGATGCTCCCACGTGGATTGGTAAAGATTCGGTCTATGTGATCGATGATACAAGCGAATCGACGACGACAAGACCCATTCCCGGCGATGCGGATAACAGCAAACCGAAGCAACTGGCGGAAACGTCTGATGCGGATATGAAGTGGTTGACGTATCGACATTGGATTCGCTCCGGGGGAGATCATCGTTCGCATGTTCCCATGAATTCCTGGCCCGATGCGATCGCATTGCCGGAATCATTCAGCGATCGGTTGAGTTACCATGCCGAAGGAAAACACCTCATATGCATTGGAGCGATGCCGTCGGATGTTGCCAAGCGGGTGATGTTGGCATCGAACGATTTGTCTTTTCGAAAGACAATTTACGATCTGTATCTTCAATCTCATATTGCTCCGGTGACGGATGAATATGGTTACAATCGTGACCTTCCCTGGCATAATCCTCTTGATGTCCATGATTTAATGTGTGAATTTCAATTGGCATTTCATCGCGGAGAAGGTGAGTTTGTCGTGCAGATGAGAGTCGCCGATCAAACGATGCGCGGCGTATTTGACGTCGAGAGCCGGCAGGTGCAACTCTACGTGAATAGCGACCCTCGTCCCGTCCGGACAGCGGAATTTGACGAACTGTGGTTGAACGAACCGGCACGCGTAGAGATGTCTTTATTCGACCGTCAGGTGATTCTCGCCGTAAACGGCGAACCGGTGTTTACATCCTATCCATTTCAAATCGGACAGGAAGAATCGGCCTCGGATCGCCACCCGATTCAAATCGGCGCCCGTGGACTGAAGGTGCAAGTCAGCGAATTGAAAGTCTATCGCGACGTCTATTACACGAATGGAAAGGGACGTCATGGCGTAAATGAACCGTGCCCGTTAGGCGACGGCGAATACTTTATGCTCGGCGATAACAGTCCGGTCTCACTCGACAGTCGAAGTTGGGTCAATGCGGCGGTGTCTCGCGAACAGCTGCTGGGAAAGCCCCTCTTTGTCCATTTGCCTTCGAAACCCGGAAAATTTCGCTGGGGAAATCACGAGATCAATTTCCGAGTCCCCGATTTTTCTCGGATTCGCTATGTACGCTGAGGTGTCGGAACGCTGGTCGTTACGAAATCGTTCGTAACGTCTTCGCGTGTCGGCGGTAATCGGCGAAAAGTTTATTTCTGAGTGACATTGAAGTGAACCAATGCTCTCGGACGGACGTTGTCAGTCTTTGGCACTTCCGAGTAAACTATTAACGGATATCAATAGCCGAAAATCGATATGTGAAAGCATAATATGACGTCCCCCCAGAAGTCTGCACCCGACCGCACACGACGCGCTCCGCGAGCCGACGGACAACCGTCCGGCTCGAATACCACCAACGAACACTACGCCACCAACGGCGAGGGAATTCGCGAAACCGTGGAATCGGTCGTCGTGGCCTTTATCCTCGCATTTTTATTTCGAGCTTTCGAAGCCGAGGCGTTTGTCATTCCCACAGGTTCGATGGCACCGACGTTATACGGACGCCATAAGGAAGTTGAATGCAAGGAATGCGGCACCCTCTTTGCATTTGGTGCGAGCGATGAAGTCGATAAAGATTCCGGCTTGCTGATTCCCGTGCAACGCATCGAGGCGGGGGTCTGTCCGAACTGTCGATTTGAAAACGTCGTGAAGGACGATCTTCCCTTTAAGGGGGATCGCATTCTGGTGAATAAATTCCCTTACGAACTGGGCCATCCGAGCCGCTGGGACGTACCGGTTTTCAAATATCCCGAAGAACCTCAGGTCAATTATATCAAACGGCTGATCGGTCTGCCGGGTGAAGAAATTCAAATCAACCGGGGTGACATTTACGCCCGTACCACGCCTGAAGGACGCTTTGAAATTCAGCGTAAGGATGACCCGGCGAAGCAGATGGAATTACAGCTGATGGTGTACGATAATTCGCGCCACGCTCCCCAGCTTCTCGCGAACGGATTTCCGGAACGTTGGCGGCCGTTGCGTGCGGATGCCATTCGATCCGAGGACTGGGAACCCGAAAACGACGGCGGTTGGTCATGGAATGCCGAAACTCGCACCTTTAATATCGCGGCGCATCAATCGACCGATGAAACTCCCCGCTGGGTTCGTTACCAGCATTTGCTGCCGACACCGCTCGATTGGGAACGGGCACTGGAAGGAGATCGTCCGGCGGAACCTCCGCTGCCGGTTCTGATCACCGATTTTTGTTCATATAACGCGGCCGGTGGGGGAGGTTTTCACAATCGCATTCCCCAGGACGACGTCTATTGGGTGGGAGATCTCACACTCAGCTGCACCGTTGATGTCTCCTCGGAGGAAGGGTCTTTTCTGCTGGAACTCGTGGAAGGGGTTCGCCGATATCGCTGCCGTTTTGATGTCGCCACCGGCGAAGTCACATTGTTGTATCTCGACGATCATCTCGATCGCAAATCTCCCGAACAGGTTGTGGTCGGGCAGACGACCTGCGAACTCCAGGGCACGGGAAAATACGAATTGACATTCGCCAATGTCGATCAGCGATTGACCTTGTGGATCAACGGATCGGTTGTCGAATTCGAGGGCGGAGGCGACTACGAAAATCCGGCTTATCCCGGCCCGCAACGTGCCGATTTGTCGCCGATCGGAATTGCCGCTAAGGGAACATCCCTTGCTGTTTCCGGGTTGATGATTTATCGCGATATCTATTATCGTGCCGAGCAATATCCCGAGGATGGATTCGGTCGCGAACAGGAATACACGCGAAGTACGCATCATCTGCGTGAACTGCTGCACGATCCCGATGAATGGGGACGCGAATACGAAGCGCATCATCAGGTCGTTACGTTCGAGGCCCTGGGGGATAACGAATTCTTCATGCTCGGCGACAACAGCCCCCGCAGTCAAGACAGCCGATTATGGCCGAACAAGCGCGGCGCCCTCCATCGGCATGCCGTTCCTCGTTCTGCACTGGTCGGCAAGGCATTTCTCGTCTACTGGCCGCACGCAATCCCCTTTATGAATGACGGGCATGGATACACCGTCTTCAATCACCGCACCGTCAATAATGCGCCAAGCGACTATCCACAGTTTACCGTGCCGTTTTATCCGAATTTCTCTCGAATGGGCCGCATTCGGTGACAGGTACCCAACTAGCCGTGACCGTCAGGGAGCGGTCGAATATCGATTGATCACCAAACCGCTTCCTTACGGTCGCGGCTGGTAACGTCTCACCGAAAACTGCTCTTCGAAAAATCGCCGCTCCGCGTTACAGTTCGCGTTCGCAGCGGTTGCCTTATCTTCGGATCAGGGAGGATCCTCTCATGGCCATTTTGCAATGCCTCGGGCTCGTCAAGGAATACCCCGGTAAACGTGCCGTCGACGGCGTGAGCTTTCATGTCGATCGGGGAGAAATCGTCGGCCTCATCGGCCCCAATGGTGCCGGCAAAACGACGTCGTTTCGCATGGCCTGCGGCATGATCGCCCCCACACAAGGTAAAGTCATTCTCGGCGGGGTCGACGTCACCGACTGGCCGATGTATATGCGGGCTCAGCACGGCATGGGCTACCTGCCGCAGGACGAAAGCGTCTTTGGCAAGCTGACAGTCGAACAAAACCTGCTGGCGATTCTCGAATACCTCCCCGTCGGACGGAAAGAACGCCGTATGATGACCGATCAGCTCCTCTCGCAATTCGGGCTGACCGATAAGCGGAAGCAGACCGCCTCGACTCTTTCCGGAGGAGAACGTCGGCGTCTGGAGATCGCCCGTTGTCTTTCAAGCAAGCCAAACCTCATTCTGCTCGACGAACCGTTTACCGGGATCGACCCGGTGACGATTCACAGCATCCAGGACATCATCGCCGAGCTGCGCGATACGGGGATTGCGATGTTGATCACCGATCACCGCGAACGCGAGATTCTGACGATCACCGATCGCACCTATGTGATCTGCGCGGGCAAAGTGCTGGTGAGCGGCGACGCCGAGACGGTTCTCAGCAACAAGCAGGCCCAGAACCTCTACTTCGGCAAACGCTTCGACGCCGGTTCGATCATCGAGGGAAAAGAGACCTTCTCCGCCGAGAATGCCGAAGGGCAACGCTTGCCATCGCGCGCCGCGTGATCCCAAAGCAACCGATCCCCGCGTGAATCGCGGCACGTTCCTCGGCTAGCTGCGACGCATCGCGAAGCGTTTCAAAACCCTCTCCCCACAGGGAGAGGGTGGCGGCACAGCCGCCGGGTGAGGGGACCGTCAAAATTTCAACTAGCTTTCGATCCGCTATCCGCTGTCCGCTGTCCATAATTCACGCTCCTCATCCTTCCGGAGCCGGTTGCGCCACGGCGTGAAAATGGGAAGTTTTGAAGCCCTTGCACCGCGGATTGTACCATCGCAATCCGTGTTTGAAGTTGCAAAACGGGCTCGAAATGCGCGCAAAGTGAGGTCTCGCGCGCGGTTCGCGCTCACTTCGGAGCCAAAAATTGGCATTTTTGCGCGCTTTTGCGCAGATTTTGCACATTCATAAACAATGATGTGAACCCAACCACCTGTTTGATCAATTCTCCTTCGCGCAACCAGAGACCGATAGAGGTGCTGATCTTTCGCGCCTCTTACCGATCGCTGTTTGGGAATGGAAGAGTCGATGGGACGCTGATTCAGCCAGAGAAAAATGCTACCCTCCATTTCGCATGAGATGAGGAAAGAAAATCGAAGGCCACGGCCCCAGTCGATGACTTGTGAAGGTTCCGACAGACTGGGGCCATGAACTCGTTTCGAAGCATGGCCGATCATCGCCGGGTGCCACCTATAGGAAGTTTTCTGTCAAGGCATACTTTGGGTGAATCCACGGATGCTCCTC
>JAQCEJ010000038.1 GCA_027618475.1 Planctomycetota bacterium
ATCTGAAACGTCACGTACCGGGCGTGACGCACGATTTTGGCCCCGATCTTGATCAGCTTTTCTCGCAGTTTTTGTAGGTCAGGCTCATAGCCTGACGATTCTTGAAACAGACATATTTGTCTGCAAGAACTCGTCGCCCTTTGCAGAAGCATCTTTCAGCGATCGTCAATCGACGAGCAGCCTCGTACGGCTGCGCCGCCCCGATTTTATCGGGGCCACCCTGCGCTCGCCGGCGGGTCGCTCTTTCACGCACCTACATCTCGCGGTTCAGCGTGTCGATCAATTGGCGCAGACGGCCGACGTGGCGGCGGTCGAAGTGGAAGGCGATGCGGGGGAGATCGGCTGCTTCCCGATCGTCGGCTTCGAAGCGATGAGCCGTGGCCCGTTCGATGGTTCCCGATTCCAGCAGGTCGCCGAACTCGTTGTTGAGTGTTCGGAGCACGTCATCATTCGGTTCGCTGTTCAATCTCAGCACCAGTCTGTCGTGCAGGTATCTCATGCTGTGATAAACCCGATAGAACTGCGAGATTTCTTCGGCCGCTTCTGAGATATTCGATGTGATGCGATACAACGAGGTATCCGGGGGAGAAATCATCCCTGTCTGCAACAGATGTTCGTCGACGTACGTCTGCCAGCCCGACCAGTACGTCCCGCCGGGCTCGTCGATGAAGACGATCGGCATGAGATCGCGTTTGCCGGTCTGCACCAGCGTCAGCGTTTCGAATGCTTCATCCTGCGTGCCGAACCCTCCGGGGAACACGACGACGGCGTGGACTTCTTTCACGAACAGCAGTTTGCGCGTGAAAAAGTATTTGAGATGAATCAACTTTTCGTCGTTGAGAATGATCGAGTTCGCTTCCTGTTCGAACGGCAGCAGAATGTTGACCCCCATCGACATCGCTGTTCCCGCACCGACGTGGGCTCCTTCCATAATGCCGCTGCCGGCACCGGTCAGAACCATCCATCCCGCTTCGGCCATCACGCGGCCGAATTCCTGCGAATGCAGGTATGCCGGGTGATCGGCGGGAGTGCGTGCCGACCCGAAGACCGTCACCTTGCGGCAGTGGCGGTATCGGCTGAAAACTTTGAACGCATATCGCAATTCTTTAAGCGACCGGCTGAGGATTTTCAAGTCGCCGCGCGAGGCATGATCGCGTTCGAGCTTGTCGACGGTTTCGCGGAGTTCCTGAATCAGAGAATTTCGCTGCGCGATTTCGAATTCGGTTTCGGGGAATTCGTCGGAGGAGGAGGGGGCCGACGAAAGTTCGGGGGTGATTTCCACCGTTTCGTCGTAGCGGGGATCGTTCGTGTGCGGGTCGTCCATGAGGGTGCCTTTCCGTACGCATCGAGCGCGGGGTGTCACCGAATCATACGACGGATCGATGACAAATCAATATCGAAAGCGGAAAGGGGCCGGCGGAACCGCCGGCTTACGTGCCGATCGCATCGAGTGCTTCGTCGCGCGTTTCGTAGATTGCCCACAGGGTATCGAGGGCCGTGATCCGCAGCAGCTCTGCGGCCATCTTGCTGGCACCGCAGAGTACGAGTTCTCCGCCACGGCTTTTCACGAATTTATGACACCGCAGCAACAGGGCGAGAAAGACCGATCCGAAGTAACTGACGTCGCTCAAGTCGAAAATCGCCATTGGGACTTCGACTTCTTTCAGCGGACTCATGATGACGCCGGCCGCCTGATCGATCAGTTCCCAACGCATGCTCTCGACATTGCCCGAGGGGATCACCACCAAAGTGTTTTCGTGCCATTCGAGCCGAAAATCGTCGTGAGACGTTTCTGTCATAATCGACACCAATCGTTTGAAAGAAAGGGAAGAGTCGTTTGTCGTTCGACGTATTATGACGATGTTGTATCGCGTGTCGACTGCAGTTTCCACCAATCCATCCAGACTTTCAGCGCGTCGCTCGCCGGCGCGACCGGCGAAAGTTTCTCGGGGCGGCGTTCTTCAGGAACGAGTTCGAGCAGCGCCCGCAAGATGGCGTGCTGCACGCCGGCGTCGGATTCAGTCCAACCGAGGTTGATCAGCGGTTCGATAAACCGGCTCTGTCGCGATTCGGCCATCGCCGCGATCGCGTGCATGCGGGTTTCAGAATCGGGACTGCGGCACATCTGCATGAGCACCTGAATGGCCTGCTGGTCCCCCAGTCTGCTCATGGCGATCGTCGCCTCGTTTCGAACGTTGCTCTGCGCGTGGCTTAACAACGGTCGCAAGCCGCGCGAGGGGACGTCGGCAACGTGGCCGTTCTCGGCATCGGACGACCCGGAGACGGGGGGGCCATCCAGAACAATCGGATTCTGACACAGCCCCGTCGCGCGTATCGCCGCGAGTTGCACGTTCGCGTTAGGATCGTCGAGCAACGGCAACAACCAGATGCCGCGTGAAGGATGCGGATGGCGGACGACGAAATCGCAGCCCAACTGACGAATATCAGGCCATTGATGATTGAGAGCCAACAACGCCAGCTCGGCGGCTTCGTCGGTGCCGTCGAGAACGATCGCAGCAAAGGCACGTTGCCAGACGATGCGATCTTGTTCGTGCAGCAGTCGCTCGCGAAGCACGCGCACGACATACAAACTGAGCGATCGCCGTTCTCCTCCCAGCTGGGCCAGCCGGTCGGCTCCCCGGCGGCGCACGTCGACCGCTGCGTCGGCCATCTCCTTGAGGGCTGCGTACTCTTCGCTGACTTCCGGCAAGACGACGTTCAGCAGAAGCGTCTGATCCGCGGCGTTGGACGAGGCCAGAAGCTGTTCGAGCGCAGGGACATCGTCGGCGTTGAACAGAGCAAGAGAGTTCATGCCGTCGAGCGACACCGCAGTCTGTTCCCGGAACGCATCCCACTTTTGACGGACTTCATTACTCTGCAATTCGCGGGCTTCGGGCGAATTCGCGCGATCGACCGCCGACTCGGGTCGATGAACCCGGCCGATCAGCGGTGTTAATTGTTGCTGATCGCAAAAATCGCGAGCGGCCTGTTGTCGTTCGTTGCGAGAGGCTTCGTGCGGAAAGGTGCTCACCGTATCGGTCCGCCGTTGCAGTTGATCGAAACTGTTCTGCCGTGTGGAGAGATAACCGTCGATCAGACCGGAATACAACACGGGAACGGCCCATTGATCGGGCCAGGGACGGCAGCTTTCGACAGCTGCTACCTGCACCGACGGGTCGCGATCGACAATCAGCTGCTCGAGCAGACGCACCGAATCGGTCGTGGGCCGCTCGGCGAGTGACGCCGCCAGACTGCGGCGTACGACGACAGATTCGTCGTCGATATATCGTGTCGCCTCGGAGACGTGCCGCTGACACAATCCCCGAATCGCCGTCTCGCGGATCGGTTCTTCACGGCGTGTAAGCAAGCGATGTAATTCTTCGACAGCCTGCGGCGTGCCGAGACGTCCGAGTCCGACGATGGCGTCGCGCTGCACGAGCAGATCGCGATCGCGCGTCAGACTCTGCAACATTTCGAACGAGCGGGCGTCGTCGATGCGGCTCTCTTCGACGATCGACAGCCATTGAACGAAATACCGGCGAACTGTCACGTCGGGATCGTAACGGGCATTCCAGATCGTTTCGGGCCAGGACGAGTCCCCCTTCGGACCGCTCGGATTCAAGAGGATCGAATCATGCCAGGCGGCGTGTTGCAGACAGGCGAGCACGGCGGCGCGGCGGATTTCGATCGGAGCCCGCGACGCTTGTCCCGACCCTTGCAGGGCGCTATCGAGCATCGGAATCGTCCGGGGAGCCATCCACTGTGCGAGCTGACAATACAATTCGCCCCGGACGGTGAGTTCGAGCGTCGGATCGTTCAGCAGTAACGCGGCCCTCTCCAATGCCTCGCGGACATCGTCGCATGTGGCACACAACACGCGACACCACGCCTCGGAGGCGGCGCAACGCATCGATACGCTCAGCCGTGTCGGAACGGTTTTCGCGGGTTCCTCATTTTCTTCAACGTCGGCGGAGGGAGCTTCTTCCTCCTCGTCGATCGATTGTCCACGAATTTCCGAAGACTCGACCTCTCCCCGTACGATCGATTCCAGCCGCGACGCCAGATGCTCACAGGTTGACGGTGTGCGTTGACAGAGAAGTATCGCCGCGTTGTGGCCGACACGGTCGTTTCGTTCGCTGAGTTCCCGCAAATATTGAATCGCTGCGGAGTCCCCTTTGATTCCCTGTTGTTCGAGCGACAACAGGGCCGATGTCGGCCAGTAGTTGTGTTCTATCTCGGTTGGCGTCGCCTCTCCGTCGAGTTCATGCAGTTTCTGCTGAGCTGCGAGATGGTGAAAACGCCAGCGAAATTCGCCGTGCGGTTCTTCCTCGCGCATGCGCTGGTTCCACACGGCGAGCGGCGACCAATCGCGATTCGGTTGCCAGGCATCGGCATCGAGCTCCTCGGCCAGCACGTCGAGAAGATGTGAATCGATCGTCGGCGACTCTTCTTGTGCTGATGCCACCTGCGCCGGTTCTCGATACGGCGCATTGATCACATGCGGTTGAAACCCCCGCGATCGGCACCCCGGCGCGCAGCAACAGATCGCCAGCAATCCTGCACCCAGCAGAACAGGGGTCACAACCGATTTCCCAATGGAGAACAACAAAGACATGGAAGGAACGAAGAGAAACAAAGAGGGGAGAGCAAGCAGGAAGGAGCCGTAACGTACCAGAACGACGAAATCGGGTGAAGTCGAGTCCACAACGTCGATACGAACAATCGGCAATTCCTGCCGGTTGGGGATGTCACCGCCGTTAGAGGGGTATCCGTTAAATGGTGGTGGTCATTCGGGTAGCCGGGACAGCTTTGTGTCCCGGTCGCCTGGCGACAAGAGGTCTTCTCAGCCGAGGCCTTCGACCTCGATCCGGCCTCACAGAGGCCAGCTACAGAGGCATCACGGTGGGGAACACCATTTAACCATACACCCCACCGTTGATCCCCTTCACAAGCCTTCTTTCCAGAATTTGCCTCGACTGATATAAATAACCGGTCGCACGCAAAGGTTTCGACAGGCCGGTCTTCCCGTCAGGCGTTATCGATGTTTGGTTTTTCGCACGTATTTCATTGGGTAAAAAGCGGTGGAAGTCCCTTGCGCGCACGGGTTTCGCGCTGGCGAAACCAGGCCCGCCGCATCGTGGCGGGGTCGGATAAACTCCAATCGATCAGCGACGAAGAACTGCTGCTCAAAAGCCGCGAATTGCAGTGGCGGGCCAAAACGGGGGCTCCGCTCAAATGGCTGATGCCCGAAGCGTACATGCTCGTACGCGAGGCCGCGCGGCGAACACTCGGCATTGTCCATTACCCCGTGCAGGTGATGGGAGGAATCGGTCTGTTCGAAGGGGGACTCATCGAAATGCAGACCGGCGAGGGAAAGACGCTCACTGCTCTCCTCCCCGCTTATCTCCGGGCGCTTCCCGGTTATGGGTGTCATGTCGTCACCGTCAACGATTATCTCGCCCACCGCGACGCCGAAGAAATGGGACCGGTCTACAACGCCCTCGGACTGACGGTCGGCTGCATTCAGACGACGTCGGTTCCGTTCGAACGCAAGGGGGCTTACGACAAAGATATCACCTACGGCACGGCGAAAGAAATCGGATTCGACTTTCTGCGCGACCGGTTGAAACTCGGTGCCCGAGGAGGCCAGAAAGATTACGGAGAACTGTTCGGCGTCGAAACCGCCGAGCAAGAGGCCCTCGTGCAGCGCGGACATTACTTCGCACTGATCGACGAGGCCGACAGCATTCTCATCGACGAAGCCCGCACGCCGCTCATCATCGGCGTCGCCATGGATCAAACCCCCGCCACGCTGGCTCTGTACAACTGGGCCGAGCAAGTCACGAAATTGCTCGAAGCAAACAAAGATTACATCTACGAGCCGAAGTATCGCACGGCGTACCTGACCGATTTCGGCTGTCGCCGACTGCTGATGGTCGAAAAACCGTCGCTGCTCGATACGTTCGATACCGAACGGATCAACAAACACGTCGAACAGGCGCTCACCGCCCGGTTCGGGTTTCAACTCAATCGCGACTACATCGTCAACGAAGAAAAGATCGTCATCGTCGATGAATCGACCGGCCGCATGATGGATGGCCGAACCTGGCAGGATGGTTTGCATCAGGCCATGGAAGCGAAAGAAGGAATTCCCATCACCGAAATGACCGGACAGGCGGCGAAAGTGACCGTGCAGACGTTCTTTCGCCAATACGCCTATCTCTCGGGAATGACGGGAACGGCAATGCAGTCGCGCCGCGAATTCCGCAAGGCGTACAACATTCGCGTGGCTCCGATTCCCACCCATCGAAAATGCCTGAGACAAGGAAAACCCCCTCGCATTTTCAGAACGCTCGACCAGAAACAACAGGCCGTCGCCGACGAGGTGGAACGGCTGATTCAAAAAAACTGCGCGGTGCTGGTGGGAACCCCGTCGGTCGCCGCCTCTGAAACGCTTGGCGCGCTATTGAAAAAGCGAGGAATCAACGCGCCGATCATCAATGCCAAGTATCACGAACAGGAAGCGGCGATCGTCGTCGAAGCGGGCCAAGAAGCCCGCGTCACCATCGCTACCAACATGGCCGGCCGGGGAACCGACATCAAACTGACGGACGCTGCCCGCGCCGCCGGCGGTTTGCACGTCATCGCGACCGAAATGCACACCTCGATTCGCATCGACCGCCAACTCGTCGGCCGGGCCGCACGACAAGGGGATCCCGGCAGCTATCAGTTCTTCCTGTCGCTCGAAGACGAGTTACTTCGCGTGCTCGAACCCGAATACCGCGAAAAAATGCAACAGCGCGCCCATCCGAATCAGCAGGGAGAAATTTCACGCTCGTGGATTCGCTTCTTCCGCAAAGTCCAGCGCCGTCTCGAAAAAGAACACTACAAACAACGCCGCGATCTCTGCCGTCAGGAACACCACCAAATGCAGCAGCATCTGCTGATGGGGCTCGATCCGTATCTGGAACTGACGGAGTGAGAGGGTCAGAATGATGGCGGGCTGGTTGAATCGATAACAACCTATTTCGACTATGGTTCTGATCGGCGAGATATCTTTTGTCCAATCAGAATTCCAGCGACTGGCCCGATGAAAACCGCGACAGTAATTCCATAAAAACGAGCACCGTCAATCCATTTGCGATTCGATAATTTGTTCACATAAAATGGTTGTTCATTTGTCATACCCGCACCGATGAGACCTATAACGGTTACCAACGTAATCGCTCCGACAAGACCGTAAATAGCATGTCTCAGCCACGGCCCATAGGTACCTGTCGCAAAAAATGGTCCGATGGCCGCAAACACGACCATGAATGACACCAATATCACGGTCGCGTATCTCGAATCAGCATGTTCTCGGGAAACCTCGTGTACGAAGTCGGCAGCTTGGATCACGTAGTACGACGTAAGTCCAAGCACATAGAAGCCGATCACAAATCCAACGAGAATACCCCCAACAAGACCTTTAATTATCGTTCGTGGCAATAATGACTTCATTGGCAATCTTGACCCATGAAATTCAATGTTCGATGTAACACAATGAACGAATCAAAGTGTTTCCCACGTTCGTTTCATTTTATCTCAACGCGACCACTGCACCAAATAAATTCCCAGCGCCACGCAGGCACCGGCGATGAGAAGCCAGTCGGAGAGGGGGTCGCCTCTGAACATGACCGCCAAAGCGATGCCGAAGAGGGGAGTGGCGAAACTGTAGACCGAAACGTGTGACGCCGCGTGCCGTTTCAGCAGCCATGCCTGGACGGCAAAACAGAAACCCGAGACGACCACACCGTGGTACAAAATGCCGAGCATCGCCGGGAGCGTAAAATCCTTGAGCGCCGGTTGCGTCTCGAAGAGAAAGCTGCAGCCGTAGAACAGAATCACGCCGACGATGTCGTGCCAGAAGATCAGCTTTCCCGGCTCGACGGTTCGAACCGCGATTTTCGTATAGACGATTTTCACTCCCAGCACGAAACCGCTCAGCAACAGCAGAATGTCACCACGAAGACTCGCCACATCGTATTGGACCACTTCCTCGACCGGTTGCGTGGTGATCAGCACCGCTCCGACGCCGAGAGCGGCGATGAAGAGCCCGGAAAAATTCAGCCACGACAGTCGTTGAGTCCTCAGAATCGAATGCTCGATGATCGCGACCCAGAAAATGAAGGTATTGATAAACACGGTGGCATGCGAAGAATTCGACAACGCGATACCCCAGTGAAACATCGAAATCTGGGCAAACAAGAGAACGCCGGTAATGATCACTGGCTTGGTCTGTCCGGTCACGAGTTTCAAATCGCAACCCTCAAACCGGCACCAGCCGAGCATAAAAACGGCAGCGAAGACGAATCGTAAACCCGCAACATGAACGGGGGGAAGAGTTTCGAGCGAATAACGAATCGCGACCGGAGTCCCCCCCCACAGCGCAACGGTCACCATCGTCCAAAAAATGGCCGACGCGGTCATTGGCTGTTGTCCGGTGGCGGCCGGCGTGTCGGTCTTCGAAAGGGTCATTATGATCCAAAGCAGTCGGTGTCACCGCGACGGCTCAAAAGGCGTCTCTCTTGGCGAGGATCGCTCCCCGTGCGATTGGTCTGGACAGAGATTGAATTTCGCGATTTAATTCGCTCCCCCGTCAGAAGTTGTAACGATCTTTGCACCGACGGGCTACCGGTAAACAAAAAAATCCACTCTGATTTCAACGTCACCTTTCCCGGCTGAGCCGTGAAAGGGCCGACGCACTGAGCGCGAGACCACAACAGGGAAGTGACGGTCGAGTATGTCGATATTTTCACGGCTGTTTCCTTACATCTGGCCCGATCGGCGGAAATTGTTTTTGTCGGTCGTGCTCGCCGTCGTCATTGCGATCTTATGGGGAGCGAATCTGACGATTGCGTTTCCGATCGTTAAAGTTCTGCTCGAACGTCAGAGCCTTTCCGACTATGTCGCCACCGAAATCTCGACCGCCGAACACGATATTCGCTTCCGTGAAGACAAGTTGAAACATATCGACGAGGTGATCGAGACTCACGAGCAAAAAGGATTGCTCGACGACAAACTGCAAAACCGCCTCTGGCAAGACCGCGACCACCATCAACACAAACTCAGCGAATCGACGCATACGCTGATGATTATGCAGTGGGCGCAGTCGACCCTGATTCCGTATGTACCGACCGATGAATTCGATACGCTCTGCGTGATTCTTGTCGTCTTGATGTTTGCCACGTTGCTCAAGAACCTGGCGATTTTCGCACAGAATGTTCTGATCGGCAGCGTCGTCGAGATGACGATTATGCGGCTGCGCAAGGAATGCCTGAAACGAACCCTGCATCTCGACTATCAGACCATTTCGCAGGAAGGGACCGGCAATCTGATGTCGCGGTTCACCTTCGACATGTCGGTGCTGGCCCACGGTCTCAATCTGCTGGGAGGAAAGGTTCTGCGCGAACCGCTTAAGGCATTTGCCTGCATCATATTCGCGTTTTACGTGAACTGGCAGCTGACGTTGCTGTCGTTGATCGTCGTGCCGATTCTCGGCGTCGTCTTTTCCAAATTCGGACGTCTGTTGAAACAGTCGAGCCAGGCATCGATGGAGAGCATGTCGAAGGTCTACAAGTCGCTCGAAGAAATGCTCGAAGCGATCAAAGTGGTCATCGCCTTCAACGGTTACCGCAAGCACCGGCATCGCTTTCATCTCGAGAACAAAGAATATTATCGCAAATCGATGCAGTTGATTACGGTGGACGGCATGACGGCTCCCTTGACGGAACTGCTGGGCTTTATCGCCGTTTATATCGCCTTGCTACCCGGGGCGTATCTCGTGTTGCGCGGGACGACGTCGATCTGGGGCATTCGACTGGCGAACGAACCGATGGGAATCGCCGAGCTGTCGGTGTTGTATGCACTGCTGGCGGGGGTGCTCGATCCCGGACGTAAAATGTCGTCGGTCTACAGCCGTCTGAAACAGTCGGCGGTTGCCGCCGAGCGAATTTTTTCGCTGATCGATCGCCGTTCGCTGGTTCATGAAACCAAAGAGCCGTTGAAACTACCGCGACACCGGCAGGCGATTTCGTTCCGCAACGTCGATTTTCAATATGCGACGTCGGGATTTGGCGGCATCCCCCGGCCTCCGGTGCTGGAAGATGTCTCACTGGAAGTCAAAGCGGGCGAAGTGATCGCTCTGGTGGGGTCGAACGGCTCGGGCAAATCGACGCTGGTCAATCTGCTCCCCCGGTTTTTCGATCCTCAGAGCGGACAAGTCCTGATCGACGACGTCGATATTCGCCAGGTTCCGCTGCGAGATTTGCGCATGCAGATCGGCGTCGTCACCCAGGAAACGCTCGTCTTCGACGAATCGGTTTTCGAGAACATTCGCTATGGCAAACGGACGGCGACGCGCGAAGAAGTGCTGAAGGCCGCCGAAGCGGCCTTCGTTTCGACGTTCGTCGAAAAACTTCCGGAAGGATTCGAAACGTACATCGGCGAAAAAGGGAATCGGCTCTCGGGGGGTCAACGTCAGCGAATCTCGCTGGCGCGGGCCATTCTGCGCGATCCGTCGATTCTGATTCTCGACGAAGCGACATCGGCCGTCGATGCGCAAAGCGAACTGCTGATTCATCAGGTTCTCAAGACATTTGTCAAAGGGCGAACGACATTTATCGTCACGCACTCGCTGGGGGACAGCATGCTCGATCTGGTCACGCGGATCGCCGTGATGGATCGCGGTCGTCTGGTGGCCGTCGGAACCCACGACGTGTTGATCAAGACGTGTCCCGTGTATCAGAGTTTGTATCAGGCACAAAGATCTCCGGCCGCAGCCGCGTAGACAAAGACTTCTTCACCCCAGGTTTTTTTCGATATGAATTCTACTTCCGCGACAACCCGACTGATCTTGTGGTCGATACGCGACGAAAAACCGGGGCATTTCAATCAGCTGCGGGGATTGATTCGTGCCCTCTCCGATCGCGTCGCGGTCGAGGTGCATTCGCTGTCGCCTCCGTCGTTTGTCGAGTTGTCGTCCGATCTGATTCGTCGGCGATTTCGCGCCGGCGAGTCGCTGCCGCAGCCCGATCTGATTCTCGGTGCGGGGCATGCGACGCATCTGGCGTTGTTAACGGCGGGGCGGGCAACCGGTGCGAAAACCGTTCTGCTGATGAAACCGTCGGTCCCCTGCCGCTGGTTCGATATGTGCCTGATTCCCGATCACGATCTCGGTGGTACGCCGCCGGTCGGCAATCGGCAGACGATCGTCACGCGAGGCGTGCTGAACGCGATTGTGCCGTCGCACCGGCAGGAAGCGAATCGCGGATTGCTGCTGATCGGCGGAAGGTCGGCTCATTACGAGTGGTCGAACGACGAAGCACTGTCGCGCGTGACGAAAATCGTCGAAACCGAATCGCAGGTTCAATGGAGACTGACCACATCGAGACGAACGCCGGCGGAACTGGTCAAACGATTGCAATCGCTCTCTTTTTCCAATCTGGTCGTCTATCGCGGCGAAGAAACGCCCTCCGACTGGCTTCCTGACCAACTGCAGCGCGCCGGCAAAATCTGGGTGACCGAAGAGAGCGTTTCGATGGTGTACGAAGCCCTCACCGCAGGGGGAGCGGTCGGCGTGTTGCCGGTCCCACGCATCAGCGATACGCGCGTCTCGCGCGGCGTGATGAAATTGATCGACCAGGGATGGGTGACATCGTTCGACGATTGGCAGACCTTCGGCGACTTGACCCCCTCGCGAGAAACTCTGTCGGAAGCCGACCGCTGTGCGGTGATGATTCTCGACCGCTGGTTCGCTCGACACCTTTCGCAACAACAGAAGACCTTAGACAAGGCGGCATAACGTGATGACACCGGTCCCTGTCTCGACGGAGCACATCCCCGAGCGACCCGCCTGTCTGGCGTGCGGCGAACTGCGAATCGCAGCGACGTATGCGGTCAAAGAGATGATGTTCGGCACGCGCGAAGAATTCCCCTATCAGGAATGTGCCCGTTGCGGATCGCTGCAAATTGTCGACGTTCCCAACGATCTCGCCCGGCATTACCCGCAACATTATTTTGCATTTCGCCGCCGCGAGAACATCGTACAACAATTCGTGCGCCGGCTGATCGACTCGCAACGTGTGCGGCACGAACTCGGTTCGCGCAATCTGATCGGCGGCATCGCGTCGATGTTCAGCAAGCCGCTGGAGTATGTCTCGTGGACACAGACAGCCGGTCTCGACACTTCGGCCCGCGTGCTCGATGTCGGATGCGGCGAGGGAAAACTCCTGAAACGGATGAGGCTCGGCGGCTTTTCCGACTGCACCGGCATCGACCCGTTTCTCGCCGACGATCGACAGCTCGAAACCGGATTATCGCTGAAGAAATGCGACGTGCGGACATTCGCGGCAACCGAGCCGACCTCGTTCGATCTGATCATGTTTCATCATTCGCTCGAACACCTTCCCGATCCCAACGAAACGATGGGGGCGGCGGTGCGGCTGATGTCCCCCGGCGGAACGCTGCTCGTGCGGCTCCCCGTCGCCGATTGCCTCGCGAGACGCTACTTCGATACGAACTGGGTCGAGTGGGATGCACCACGGCACCTGTTCATTCCGAGTTCGACCGGGATGGAATTGCTGGCCAAACGCTGGGGTCTGCAGACGCGTTTGTCGCGATCGGTCGCGACGGCGGGACAGTTTACCGGCAGCGAACTGTATCGCCGCGGGATTTCAGGAAACGCCGACCGCAAAGAACGGCAGATCTTCTCGCGACGGGAGTTGGAGGATTACCGGCGCTGGACCGATGACGCCAACCGTCAAGGAACCGGAGACCAGCGCGAGTTTTTCTTCACACGAGAGACGTCAGCGGCGGTAAGCAAAGCGGCGTAGCGAAGAGTTTTCCCCGCTATTTGCCGTTCGCTTCCCACAGCCCGTCGGCGGTGAAATTGTCCTGGACAATCGTCGCAGGCGAAAATTCATACGTCGTATATTTCGGGACAACATAATTGCCGGCGAAGCGGTTGACATGTTCGCCGCTGACGACGATCGGCAGACTCAGAATGCCGTTTGTGATGTTGACCCCTTTGCAGTTTTCGATCAGCAGACGCGAATAGGCGAATTGGCAACCAGTGATCGCCATTCCGTGTTCGACGTTGCGACAGATGAGTGCATGTTCGAGATTGTTGTTGAACATGCAATTTCCGATTGAACCGTGCGAACCGTTGATTTTGTCTTCGATCAGCATGCCGGTGACGTTGTCGCAGAAATTGGAGGCGGTGATTTTCAGATTACCCGAATGAATGGCACAGCCGATGACATTGCGAAAACAGAGCAGCTGACTGGCGGTGACATATTCGGCCCGCTCGTCGAAACGGATGCCGACGAAATTTTCGTACGCGCTGATGCGATCGAGGCTGCCGACGCCGTTGGCCCGGGAATCGGGACCGAAGTGATTCAATTGCAGTCCCGCCCCGTTGAAACCGCGAGCGATGACCCCCGAGACTTCGAACTCGTAGCAGCGTTCGATGCGCAGTCCGACCGCGCCATCGTCCAATCGCTCTTCCCATGAACCTTCTGCTTCGCCGTCGAGCGTGACGTCGCGGAGACGCCAGCGATGCACATCGGATTGAAGAAAGACATTCTTGGCGCCGTTGGATCGAATGATGGTCGCCGGTCCGGCTCCCGTCACCGTCACTCCCTCGGGAATCGTCACATCACCAAAGCGGTAATAGCCGGGACCGATCGAGACCACCCCTGGTCCTTCGGCGAAGGCCGACAACAGTGCCGGTGTATCATCACGGTCTGAATCGGTGCCGTCAGGCGCATGGCCATCGGCATTACAGAAATCGGAGAGCGTTCGCGAGGTCGGTGCGGCACATTCTTCGGCGTTTATGGAAACTGAAATGAATGGCCCGACAACGAGGAGCAGTCCGAAGAACACCTTCGTTTCTAACCTGGTCAACACCATGTGCAATCCTCAAGCGATTGGTTCGGTGGAGGGAATCTCGCACGCGACGCGTCGTAGGACGCCCACCCGCAAGACTTAGAACATACCGCCGCCGTTTCCACCACCCCCGCCGTTATTGCCGTTGTCACCGTTCTGGTTGTTGTTCAAACCGCCGCGGGTGAAGATGAATCGATAATAGTCGGATTCCGCTTCCATCGAATTGATGCCCGGATCGTACGCCTGCGAAACGAAGACGCGTTGCTCGGCGTCGTTGTTGCCAAGATCGGTCAGCACCGAACTGACAAGCCGTCGTCGCAAATCGTCGAGTTCGGGGTCGTCGTTATTCATGCTGCGTTCGACGATAATCGGGAATGGTGCACTCCGCATGCGGGCGGCCATCTCTAGAAGTCGATCTTTACCGGCGGAGGTCAGATAGGCGGAACTCTCCTGAAAATCGTGGCGATAGAGAATAAAGTCACTCGCCTCGCCGTTGGTGTGCATCGTGTGATAATGAGCCCGCACGACGCTTCCGAGCGGGTATCTTTCGGGGATCGCCATCGAACGCAAACTCCAGATCGACCAGCCGCCACAGCCTGCCGAACAGAGACATAACAAGGCGCACGCGGCCCATTTCGCCGGACGTCCCTTCCCGCAGAGTCGTAGCACATGCTTCGCTGCCGGAGACCGGGAAACAGTTCGGCCGGTACGAGTGAATTGTGATAGAAAGGCCAACCGGTCCATGTCTAAGCTCGCTGGGTCACAGAAAAATGTTTATGGCGATCGTGTTATCGGGCATACGTTGTCCCACGATTCGGCTCGGGTGCGGAGAACGACGCCGGCTGGATCTGTTGATCGTTCGAAACAGATTTCGGGGAGACGGCGGAGTATCGTCCGTTGCGTGCCGGTGGAACCCGATTCGGTGCCGTTTGTGACGTCGTCGGATAGTCCGTATTCGGCGACTGATAATTCGCCCCGGGAGGGGGTGACATCGGATAAACCTGCGGTGAATTCAATCGGGGAGCCGGACGCCCGGGACCGTACGGCTGTCCGGGGGCCAGTCGCGGCGGAGGCGATTGCTGATATTGAGGACTCATCTGTGAAGGCATTCGCGGCGAAGGATTGACCTGTTGCCAACCTTCCTGTCGTGGCGCCCGGCCGGCCGGTCCCTGCTCGTAGCTCCAGCCTTCCTGTCGCGGTGCGGGACCGGTGGGGGGCCCCATCGTGTTCCAGCCTTCCCTGCCGTTTGCTCCGGGAATCGCCGTGGCGGGCGAATACCGCGAACCATACGGATTCTGCATCGAGGGAGCGGATGAAATCGGTGCCGCCGGTGCCGGTTCGTAACCGGGTTGTGACGGACCGGGGTTGAAGAGGTGATAACCGACCGGATTGCCCGTTCCCGAGCCGTATCCGTACGGAGCAAGCTGGTACACTTCCGTATCAGGTGCCCCTTCCGTCATACCCCAGCGATAGAGTTCGGGATCGTTCGGCAGCGTGACCTCATGACCGGGAACCGGAGGAACTTCATCGGCTTCCATCGGGCGAACAATTTCAGGGGTGACCAGAATCAAGAGTTCGGTTTCGTCGTTCGTGGCTCGTTTGGCATTGAAGAACAAGGGCCCGATGAGAGGTAACTCACCCAATAGCGGAACACGGTTATTCTGCGTCGCCGTTTCGCTCGAATACAAACCGGCGATGGCAATCGTCTGGCCTTCGCGCATCTACACGGTGGTCGAAGCGCGGCGCGTCGACAATCCGGGGATGCCGCCGACCGAGTTTTCTTCAGTCGTCTGGCTGAATTCAGGCGTAATTCTCATGCGGATCAGATCTTTGTCGATGATTTCGGGAACGACGAACAGCGAGGTACCGAATCCTCGAAAGGTCGTGCTCGTTCCTTGTGCTCCGCCAACGCCGACAATGGTCGGAACGGCGAATTCACCGCCGTTGATGAAACTGGCGGTGTGTCCGCTCATAACGGTTAACGTCGGTTCGGAGAGAAATTTCACGGTGCCGTTCGCCGCCAGGGCGTTGATGAAGACCGAGATTTCACCATTCTCAAAGAGGCCGGTGATGTTCGCGGGAGTTCCGCCGGCGATCCAGCCGATCGCTTGCGATCCGTCGCTTAAAATGGCATCGATGTTGATGCCGAGTCGACGAAGCATCGAGCGATTCAGCTCGGCGATCTTGACGTGTAACATAATCTGAAAGTCACCGGGGACTTCCAGCATATTGACGATAATCGACGAGCCAATGCCGTTGTTAAGGCCGTTGCCGATTCCACCGAGACCGACTCCTCCTACGCCACCCCCCAATGCATCACCCAATCCAGCATCCCCGCCCGCTCCGAAGTCGCCGTTCTGACCATTGAAAGTGCCCCCATTCTGCGTGATCACTTCGCCGCGAATGATCTGCAGAATCTGGGCCGCTTCTTCGCTGTCGCGCGCCTGGCCACGGACAATAATCTTGTACGAGAGAGGAATCAGATACACGCTGCTGTTGGGAAACAGCACGGCGAGTTTCTGTTCGAGTTTGCCGAAATCGACTCGGCGTTGTTCGTCAAAACTGGGATCGCGAATGACTTTGATCAGGAACACGACCGGATCGGTATTGTCTTCGAACCAGATCGTGAGCGTCGTCGAACCGCGAGAGAGTCCGAGAACGGCGATTTCGTTCGGGCTATACGGGACGACATCGATGATCGCCGTATCGCTGATTGCCGTCCGCAAGATGTTGCTGCGGGCCACGATCAACTGACTGCGATGATGTATGACTTCCAGTTCGTCTTCGATGTCGGGAAGCTTTTCGATCATCGGGTGCAACGGTTTTTCGTAGCTCGATGTCGCTTGTATCAGTTGAATTCGCGATTGCTGATCGCGGTTTTCCGCTCGATCGCGGTGCATCGCTCGATTCGCATCGCGTGGTTCCCGTGACGGGAGCCGGGGCGAGAACGTTCGAGACGGAGGGGGAGACGTTTGCCGACTCTGGGCAATCAGGGGACTTCCCGGGCTGCACCATGCCCCGATAGACAGGCAGCACAGCATCAAAAGGAACCTGGGGAGGCCCTTTCGGTGTGCCGAGCGATCTTCTCTTTGGGCATTCGGTTTCAACATGCGCGATACTTCCTCAGTAAAAAGATTCACTGTGGAGGAAGTATCGGAAATCGGAGTTGATCCGATCGAGCCCGATTTTCCAAAGATCACAAATCTAACACATCTGACGGTCGTGCCGGTGAACAAAACACTTCCGACAAGGGGCTATCGGAATAATACGTGGAATGGGTAAACAGGCTCCCGGTCAAATCTGTACTCTCCTGGATCTTTGTCTGTAGGCAACTACCAGTCCGTTGAAAATGAGGATGATCAATTTTGTGTGCCGCGAGTGGCTTGTCCATCCGTGTTTGTTCCGATGCCTCATAAGCACACTGCCGGACAAGCCGGCAGTGTCACCCATTTTTCAACGCGCGGCTACCACGGAAACTGGGTATTTCGCTGAAAGCTCGCTTCGCCGGGGTAATACCACGGTCTACGATAACTGTAGTACGGAAAACGGTAATGGCCGGAGACGCCCGATCGATGTAAACCATCTCCAAAATGGAAGTTTTTTGGATCGGACCCCGCCGGTACCAACGCCTGAGTCGAAGCGTTCGGATAATTATAGTTCGCCAGATACGACGGCGAATTAGATCCATAATATGAGGAGGGACCGCCACCATACGTTGTCACCGCCGGATATCCTCCCATCACATCGACCGGTAAACCGACTCCCCTTTCTTGCCGTACACAACTTTCTGTTCCCGGAGCACCTGCGTAGCCATGAATTGGCGTGCCGTGGGGAACGTATTGTGACGACGGACTGACAGGAGCCGATGGAGGGTTCTCTCCCGGCAGGCGAAAGGTCACATTCGAACCCTTCTGAGGCACAGGATAATCGGCGGGTAAAACCCCTGCCCCGTAATCGGGACCGTAATTCGCCGCGTTGGGATCGTAACCCCAACCCCTGACCGCTTGAGGATGCAGTGCCCGTGGTCGTGTGTAATAGTCAATCGGTTGCGGACGGTATTCTTTCCCGTTGATGGTTCCGTAGGGAGTGCCGTACGCTTCCTGGGCTTTGCGATTCAGATAGGTCTGCGAACGGGGAATCTGCCGAGGCGTATTGGTCGGCGGAGCCTGGAAACTTGGATCGGGCTGAGGAACCGGAGGAGCAGGAGTCGCATCCGTTTGAGCGAACGCGAAGGAACCGATCGACAGGATTCCCAAACAGAATAGAAATACAGATTTACGTATCATTCATCACTCCTCGGGTTGGGAAGGGGGCTGTCGTATCGGGGACGCCGAATCCGGTTCAGCATATTGTCTCTCCTCAACTCTACCCCCTGGGACGGGAGAACCAAGTCGATTTCACAGTCTGTCGGTAGATTACCCAGTTGACGCAGTTGGTTATTCCTACAAAAAAAACCTCGCCTGTCACAAGATTTTTGATGCGCGGGGAGGATTTACCGGCTATCCGGCCGATACTTATTCTAAGGCTTATGTCGATTGATTCAGATATTGCGCCCCTGTTTCCCATTCTGCCGTAATGGCGGATGGAATGTTCACCGAAACGATGACCTCATCGTACGACGAACATTACGGAAATCGTGTCGCATCGTGGACGACCCTTGCCGGTGAGACCACGGAAACGGAGTGAAGGAGATTCTCGTGTCGAGCGCACTTGGAACATGGATTGTGGTACTGGGACTATCTACCGGACAGGTCATTTACGAACCATATCCGAACGACGGTCAGGTGATTTACGAAGAAGCCGGTTCCGGAATCGGTGGCAGCGGCGATCCTCTTTATCCGTACGATGGACCCGAACCGTGGTTGCACGGCTATTTTCAGGATATTCCGGCGTACGGCGGATACGCCCACTTCCGTCCGCATAACTACAAACATGTCTTCGCGCAGAGCCAGGTTTCCGCCGGATGGGGCTTCTCGCCACAGCATGCGTATTCTCAGCAGTTCTGGCATCGCTACGAAGCGATGAGTTCGATGCGGTTACACCTTCCGAACTATCCGACCCCCGCCGATCCCCGGCGACCGGGACAACAGCCGGCCGTTTCGGATATCTATCGCCAATCGTACGTGCAACCGCGCGACGACTATTATGACGATCGAGGTCAGTACGCTGTCGAACCCGGTTATGATCAAAGTTATGATCCGCGATACGAACAGGAATACGATCCTCGCTACGCTGCACCCGTGCGGAATGCAATACCGATGCGCCCCGCTTATGGTTCTCGACCGCCGGTACTCTCCGGGCCAAATGGTCGCGTCAATTAATTGCTCGAACTGACCGGCCGAGGCGTCAACGGTCTTCCGCCGATGGGCGGGTTAAGACGAACAACCCTTGCAACGCCAGAAACACAAACAGCGGCAGAAACACCAGCACTCGTCCCCACGCCAACAGCGTTCGCAACCAGGGGGATTTGACCGGTTCGAGAAACACGCGACCGTCGGGCTGAGGAATTTCGGCCGCCGTCAGGCGTTCGACAAATTGTGATCGACGCTGATCTTGAAGCAAACGACGAGCACCTTCGTCCTGACGAACTTCGATGACGAGCGGCCAGCGCTGTTGACGCATTTTGGACAAGACCTGTTTGAAATGGTCTTCTCCCGCGTCGGTCAGCGGCACGGCATCATCGACAAACTCGTGTTCGCGGAAGAGCGTGCCGTGCTGCTCGGCGAGCTTCACATGCGGACTCGGCGCATCGACGAACGCTCCCAGTAACAGTAATCCCAGCACCCCCATAAATGTCGCCATCAGCAGGCCGCAACCGACGGCTGCCATCTGCGCTTTGAACTGCGATCGCTCGGAGGGCGTTTCTCCCAACAGATCGATCGTACGCCGACGGCGACGCGAACGATGCGATGCGTCGAGCATTTCGAATATGCGCAGCGTCGTGGCCCATTCTGATTGCGGTTTCGGCACCGTGGGGGACGCGGCCTCTACCGGTCGTCCGACGGCATCGTGCAGAATGACATCGGTCAGCCGTGCGCCGATCTTTTCGTCGATCTGTTCGGTGGAATACGTTGTTGTGTTCTCGCCAACCGACAGCACGGCCGATTGTCCGTTCGCATCGCCCTTCAGTTCGATCGAGCCCGATTCGCCGCGTACGATGAGTTGCCATGAATCGGCAGTCTCTCCCGTCGAAACGCTCCAGGAGGCGGCGACATCGTGACCTAATCCGATGGTCGTCAGGGCACGCGACACCGCTCCTTCGATATGCCCCAACGTGACCGACGTCAGATGCGTCGGTTCGCCGACGAGATAACAGATTACGTCGGCGTCGTGTAAGAACAGATCGTCGAGTTCGCGCGGCGGAATGAGCCCGGGAACCCCCTGCGACGCCGGTTTTCTCACGGTGCGCTGAAACTGCACTTCCAGTATGCGGCCGATTTCACCACCCGCAAGACGTTGCTTGAGTTGCATGACACCGGGATGTTCCCGCAACGGCCAGAGCGTCACCAGTGTCGCCGTTTCGTCGTCGCGCACGAGCGATAACTCGTGAATCCAGCTCGTTCCCAGTTCAGCGAGAGGGAGAATCGCCAACGTGCGCCCCATCGTCGCCAAAAGTTTCGCCCCTTCGAGCATTTCGGTTTGATCGGAAGCCACAACGATAAAATCGAGTTCGCTGTCGCCGGTCAGTTCGTCCCAGTGATCGCTGAATCGTGCCGTGGCGATGTTTGTGCCGTCGTGCTTCTGTAGCTGCGACGTTCTGACGCCGTAGGCGAGCACGAAGCGATCGTCGGCGATCAGTCGATCGGCGATTGTCGCGATGAGAGGGTGTTCTCCCATCAAGGCCCAACGCCATTTTTGTTTCCGCGACACGTCAGGGGGCTCCCTTCGCGTCATCACGGAGTACGCGCGCGATGTTTTCGGTCGTGACAGGGGAGATCACTCCCTGTTCGGTGATGAGTGCCGTGATCAATTCAGCGGGAGTCACATCGAACGCCGGGTTGGCGACGGCGATCCCGTTGGGAGCGGTCTGTTTCCCGAAACCGTTCGTAATTTCTTGCGGATCGCGTTCTTCAATCGGAATCGAAGCACCGCTTGCGAGCGAGAAATCGAACGTGCTCGACGGTGCCGCGATATACATCGGGATGTCGTGTGCCCGCGCCAACACCGCGACCGAGTACGTGCCGATCTTGTTCGCGGCGTCTCCGTTCGCCGCGATGCGATCGGCCCCGGTGATGACCCCCTGAATCCGTCCTTGTTTCATCATCCAGCCCGCCATCGAATCGCAAAGGAGCGTCACGGGAATGTTGCGTTGCTTGAGTTCCCACGACGTCAACCGGGCCCCCTGCAACAGCGGTCGCGTTTCGTCGGCGTAGACGTGAATGTTTTTTCCTTGTGCTGCAGCGGCATAGAAGACCGACAATGCCGTGCCATCGCCCGCTGTAGCAAGGCTTCCGGCGTTGCAATGCGTGAGATAACTCTTCCCCTCGGCGAGCAGTGCCGCCCCGTGCCGGCCGATCGCCGCACACATGTCGCGGTCTTCGTGTTCGATTTTTCGGGCTTCTTCGAGAAGTCGTGGCATGACGTTATCGACAGTACAGCCGCTGCCGATGCGTTTCATGCGATCGAGCGCCCAGAACAGATTCACCGCCGTCGGTCGACTGGAGGCGAGATACTCACACACCTCGTTAAGCCGTTCTCGCCATTTTTCGGGCGAAGATTTCATCGTGGGTTGCATTCCGACGACGACGCCATACGCCGCCGTGACACCGATCGCCGGTGCCCCGCGCACGCGCAGCATCTTGATCGCTTCCCAGACGTCTTCGACAGTCGCGCAAACGATGTCGCGTTCTTCAATCGGCAGTAACGTCTGATCGAGCAGATGCAATGCCCCGAAGGGGTCGCCTTCCCAGTGGAGCGTACGCCCCCCCTCGTTCCCAAGCTCCGCTTGGGAACGCAAGTCTTCGAAGCTCCGCTTCGTCGAGCGTGCCATCAACTATCTCCAATCGGTAATCACGTCAATCAATCCCGGATGCCCCGTGTAATTTCTCGCACTCGACCAACGCCAATGCAGCGGATCGTCAACAAAGCCCCGTTTCACTGGGTTCATATGAATGTACTCAATTTTTTGCCACATCATCTCATCGTTCTGTATCTGTTTCGGGTGACTCCCCTCTTGCCAGATCTGATGTTCGCTGTCTGTCTTATGTGCTTTCTTCAGCCAATGCAGTTGCTTCAATAAAACTGCAGCCCCGTGATGTTTCAATAATTCGATGACTTTCAATGCCGTGTAGGATTTAAACCGGTGCAAGACATCCGCCAGATCGGGTGCCGCAGCGATCAGATGCAGATGGTTTTCCATTACCACATAGGCGAATATTTTCAGCTCACGCTTGTCCTGCTGGTGTTTCCACGAATTGAAGATGATCTCGGTCGCTTCGGGACGCGTGAAGACGGGAAGCCAGCCGTTAATCGTACACGTTACGAAGTAAGGGTATTCGTTTTCGACGATTTTGTAGCGGGTTCGCGTCATGGAGTTTTACCTGCGCTCGGCGCAGCGGAGCTGCGAAGACTTGCGTTCCCAAGCGGGAGCTTGGGAACGAGACCTATTTAATCGAATTCAAATACGCGAGTAAATCGGCCATTTTGTTTACCCTCGTTCCCATGCTCCGCATGGGAACGCAAGTTCTTCGAAGCTCCGCTTCGCCAATCGTGTCTGGAATCCGGCATATCTGTCTTCACTTCCAATCGGTAATCACGTCAATCAACCCCGGCTGCCCTGCGTAATTTCTCGCACTCGACCAACGCCAATGCAGCGGATCGTCGACATCGTACACGTTACGAAATAAGGGTATTCGTTCTCGACGATCTTGTTGCGGGTCGCGTCATGTTAATTCGTGTCGATTGCGCAGCGGAGCTGCGAAGACTTGCGTTCCCAAGCGGGAGCTTGGGAACGAGAACCTACAATGCTCCTATTTAATCGAATTCAAATACGCCAGTAGATCGGCCATTTTCTTGACGTCCAATTGCTTCTCTAACCCCTCGGGCATGAAACTCAACCCCGTGCTTCGCAGTTCGTCGATGTGCACCCGCAGTACGCTGGCCGTCGTGCCGTCGGCTCGGCGGATGGTGACGCTGTTCGCCGTCTCTTCGACGATCATGCCGGTAACCGTCAGACCTTCATCGGTCACGAGCACGTAACCGACATACTGCGGTTTGACTTCGCGATTCGGATCGAGAATGTTGAGCAGCACGGCGTCGAGGCCGCGATTGCGGACCGCCGACAGGTCGGCACCGACTTCGTTCCCGACCCCTTCGAGTTTATGGCACGCCGAACATTCTTTCTTGAAGATCGCTTTCCCTTCGGCAGCGTCCCCTTTCATCTTCAGTGCGTCCTGATACGCCGCCACCACATCGGCCCGTTTGCTGAGCGTTTCCTTGAACAACGCCGTCGCTCGCGCTGCGATCTCTTCGTTGCGATCTTGTTTGAGCAACTGCACGCGCACCGGATCGATCTCGTTCGGCGGAATCGTCCCCGCTTCGACGGCGTCCAGGAACAATTGAACCCACTCGGGACGCGAGAAGAGCGTCTCGGTCGCGTTGGCCCGTAACTGCGGGCTGAGCGTCGGCCACGCGTCGATCAAGATCGTCGCCACCGCCGACTCTTTGAACTTCGCCAGTGTCTCTAACGCCGCCGACTGCACCGGCTGAGGCTGCCGCAGATCGAGCAGCCCGGTGAGCGATTCTTCGAGGTCGTCAAACGAGGCTAACCCTAAGGTGCGAATCGCCGAGACCCGCGCGGGGACTTCGGCCTCTTCGGCGAAGGCCTGCTCTTTCGCGTCGGCAATCATCTTCTGCACGAGGGCGGCGGCTTTGCCTCCTCCGGCACCGGTGATCTGAGCACGAGCCGCTTCCGGCTGAGCATTCGCCAACGCCGCGACGAGATTCTGTGCAAGATCGCCGGCCTCTTCGGGAAGACCATTAATCCCTGCGAGCACGGTGGCGACATCGGCGGTCTGGTTCGCCGCGCCGATCAATCCCGCGAGAGATGCCAGAAACGCCGGCCCCGCCGTCGATTGACGAAACTCGTCATCGGCGATCAACGCCTGAAAGACATCACCGGCCCCCTGGGCGAGAGAACTCTGAATCGCCAACGCGATCATCGGCTCGCTGGCGTATTGTTTCGCGAGTGTCGCCAACGCCACATCACGAGCCGGCGTATGAAACGCCCCCAGCGAATAGGCCAACTGCTCAACGACGATCAGGTCTTTCGCGTCGAGCAATTGCAACATCGCGTCGCGCAACGCTGGAGATTTCGCAACATACTTTTCAGCGAGACGCAGAGCATGGACGGTGATCCACGGCGAACATACTTGATCAAACGCAGGAATTAAATCCTTCGGCTCCAACGCTCCAAGGCTTTCGAGCGAATAGAGGGCATGCACATACAGCTGCGGATTGCATGCCGTGGAAAATGCAATCCTCTGTCTGAGGAGTTCCACGGCGGCAGGATCCTGGCGTTCGTACAACACGCGCGACGCGGTATCACGCGTCCAACCGTTGGGATGGAGAAGCGAATCGACCAGTTCCTTCGTCGTCGCCTTGTCCAACTCCGGTCGGGGACGTCGTTCGAAATTCTCCGGCACGATGCGGTAAATCCGTCCTCGATCGATGCCGCTGCTGACGTCGAGGTGCTTTAAGATCGGCGGGGCGAGAAATGCGGCTCCTTCGATCAGTTCGCGATACATATCGATCACATACAGGCAGCCATCGGGCCCCTGGCCGAATTGTACGGGACGGAACCAGTTGTCGGTCGAGGCGAGAAACTCGACGTCTTCATCGGCGCGATACGCCGTATTTGTGAGCCCGTCACGCTCCATTCGTGCGCGGTACACGAGATTTCCCGAGACCTCGCCGACGAAGAGATTGCCATGATATTCTTTTCCATAGGCATCGCCGCGGTAGATCGTCACGCCGGTCGCACCGGTGAAAAATCCGGCGGGTGCGCCTCCTTCATCGGAACCTGGGATCACTCCCTTCGATCGCAATCGCGTCCGAAGTTTTCGCCACGGCTCGACGTCGCTGATGCGAAAGACGGGCGTGAATTTTCCCTCGGTCACATTCACCGCCGCGTTCGGAGCCGCGAGATAAGGGTTGCGCCTGAGATAGCGATTGTCGTAGGTGATAACCTGTGCCGGGTTGCTGTTGTCGCAGACGTATTTTTGTCCCCAGTCGTCGATGCCGAGGCCGTGCTGTCCGCCACCGCTGGTGAGTTCAAACGTCCGTTCGCGCGGGTCGAAAATGAAGCCCTGCCCGCGCACCGAGACCGGTTGAGCGTTTTCATCGGCAACCGCTTTGACCTCCCCCCCCGCGAGATTCGTCGAGAGGTGTACCTTGTTGTCGAGCCCCCAGCGAAACGAATTGAGCATCGCCTCGCCGGCGGGGTCGCGGGCAAAGCCGGTGAAGATTTTTTCTTTGATGTCGGCGACGCCGTCGTTGTCGGTATCTTTGAAGTACCAGATATCGGGAACCGAGCCGACAAAAACGCCGCCGTCATAACTCAGCACCGACGTCGGCGAGTCGATCTCGGCGACGAAGAGGCGGGCTTCGTCATAGCGGCCGTCCCAGTCGGTATCGATGAGCTGTTTGACCGAGCCCTTTCCCTTGTACCCTTTTTCGTTGGCGTACTGGTTGTATTCGGGCATCTCGCAGACGTACATGCGGCCCTGTTCGTCGAAGTCGATGGCGACGGGATCGCGAATGAGAGGTTCGCAGGCGACGATTTCGAGTTGGAAGCCCGGACGAAGCTGAAACGTCTTGAGTGCCTCTTCCGGCTCGGTCGCAGGAATCCGCGGCAACTCGTCGGCGTAGTCTTTGTCGGCGTCGTCTTCGTCTTTTTTCGATTCGGCTTCGTTCGCGGCGAACGTCCACAGCGAACCGGCAAAACCACACAGCACCAGCACGACCATCAACGGACCGAAGAGACGACGGAGAAACGGGCGAAGCGACATGACAGACCTTTTATTGAAAAGAGTGGTGTTAACGGGGAGGGAAGTTCACGAGGCAAGTTTATTATTGGTCCAGTATTCCATAACGCCCCGGTATTCGACAAGTCTGGGGGTGAAAACGGGACTCATCAATACATTGATATATTGTTCCGTTTTGCGATTTAAGATCGTTGATATAATATTACGATATCTCTAAGTCGCTGTCTTCAACGAGAATTCCCCATGCATCTCCTCCACGACGCTCCCCTGCCGGATGAATCGCTTGCTGCGATACGGCGGGTTATTTCTGATCTTCGTGTGACTGCGTTTTCGGGTCGGCCTGAGCGCAAATGGCTCGAAACGGCCGACGTCATTTTCACTGAAGAAGCCAATTTCGACCCGGCGGAGGCACCTCGACTCTTGTGGGTGCAGACGAATACCGCGTCGGTGGCGGGGTTGTGCGAACGACCGATCATGAACGGTTCGGTCCCTATTTGTACCGCCGGCGGATCGCTCAGCACGGCGGTCGCCGAGTGTGCAATCGGATCACTGCTGGCACTCACACGCCACATCAAACGTGCCGCCGAATGGCAACGCGACACCCGCTGGCCGAGCGAATACACGCCGTGGGCCGGCACAGAATTGTACGGGCTGACGATGGGGATCGTCGGTTACGGCAGCGTCGGCCGTCAGATCGCCCGCGTCGCCCAAGCATTCGGAATGACCATTCTCGCCTGCAAACGCAATCCTGATGTGCGTACCGACGATTCGTATTTACTCCCCGGTACCGGTGATCCTGAAGGAAACATTCCCGAAGCGATTTATGGCGTCGACCGGCTCCGCGAAATGTTGGCATTATCGAATGTGGTCGTCAGCACGTTGCCGGCCACACCTTACACCGACAAATTGATCGGTGCCGATGAATTCGCGTCGCTGCCGCGACCGGCGTGGCTTGTCAGTATCGGTCGCGGAACGGTGATCGACGAGCAGGCCCTCGTTCAGGCTTTGCACGAACATCAAATCGCCGGGGCTGCGCTCGACGTCTTCGCCGAAGAACCGTTGCCGGCGTCGAGCCCGTTATGGAAGATGGAAAACGTGATGATCACACCGCACATCGGTTCATTCACCACGAGTTACAACCGCCACGCCGCCGACGTGCTGATCGAAAATCTGCGTCGTCATGCGTCGGGCTTGCCGCTCGTCAACATGATCGACAAGCAGTTGCTGTATTGACGCATCGGTTTCGATACGAAGCGATCATTCCCCATGCAGATCGGCCCACGCATTGCCTTCTACCGTACGGATAGGATGCGCGCGCAGCACCTCTTCGACGACGTCGGCACCAAAACCGGGACGATCGGAAACGTGCAGCATCCCGTCGCGAATGTCGAGTGGATGCGAAATGAGATCGTGCTTCCACGCCACGTCGTCGGGGTCGACTTCCAGAATTTCAACGTTCGGCATCGCCGCACATAAATGGGCGTTCACAAGATTCGAATACGGGCTCATATAATTGTGCGGCGAGATCATGACGTCGTAATGTGCGGCCATCTCGGCGATGCGGCGCGTTTCGGTCAGGCCGTTGTTGAGCGTTTCGAGCATCACGACGTCGGTGACGTGTTTCTCGAAAAACGGACGAAACTGTTCGCGGCGAATCAGACTTTCGCCGTGACAGAGCCGCGTCCGCGTTTGACTGCGGGCGGCGAGCAGCGCATCGGGATCGAACCCTTCCGCCTCGAGCCAGTACAAATTGTACGGTTCGAGCGCGCGGGCGAGCTGCACGATTCCTCCCATGCGATATTCCTGGCCGACGTCGAACATGATCCCGAAATCGGGACCGAGTTTGTCGCGCAGCGCACCGATGAAATTTTCGGCGGCGTGAATCGACGAGCGATCGATCGCCCCGTCGCGCGTCGCCGGCAATCGGACCGGGCTGCCGGGAATCAGCAGATTCGTCTTCAGGACTTTGTAACCCGCCTTGACGACGTCGTCGGTGAGGGCGATCCACGATTCGAGCGTTTCGGCGGGGGGAGTTTTCATATCGGCCGAGAACAACGCTCGATTGCTCGCGAAATGCGACCAGTACAGCGGAATCTTGTCGCGATACAAACCGCCGAGCAGCTCGTAGACCGGCACGCCGAGCCACTTCGCCTTGATGTCGTACAGTGCGATATCGATGGCGGCGAGAACTTTCATCCGTTCTGGAAGACCGCAGCGTCCCGACCCCCAGAGTTGTTGATTGAGCCATTCGATGCGCCGCGGGTCTTGCCCGATGATCTCGCGACCGACAATGTCGATGGCGAGTGCGAGCGACTCGGCGGCCTGCCAGTCGTACCCTTCTCCCCAGCCGACGACCCCTTCATCGGTCGTGACTTTGACAAACACCCAGTTGCGGGTCGGATACCCCCCATCGCAGGGGATCGCTTCGACCGATGTAATTTTCATGGTGAATACTCTTTCTTATTCCCAAGCTCCGCTTGGGAACACAAGCCTTCGAAGCTCCGCTTCGTTTACGTGCCTTGTCGAAATGGAATTGTCGAAAATCGGGGGGACCGGAGGCGTATGCCACCGGCTCGCCTTGTTTGATTATTTACTTATCAATTGGTTCGGTTTCGACCACTGCACACGGGTGATGCATCGACTTGTAGTATTCCACAAACGGCTGCGATTCAACAAGCCACTCTGCATCGTCCGGTCAAATTCCGCTATCCTGAGAATGCGAAGCCCAGTATGATTTAATCGTCTCGCCTGGCAAGTGCGACCGTGTGTCGACGCCCATCGGGCATTACGAACAGAAAGCGATGTATGCACGACAACGAATTGAATGTCGAACGATCTCCCAGCCGATTTCCGATGGTTCTGGTCGCCGTGGGACTGGTTTCGATCGGTTTTGCGCTGTTTATCGGTAACCAGAAGATGGAAACGTCGGCGGAGAAAACGGTCTTGAAGAATCTTCGCCCGGTGCCCGATCTGTTCGTCGAAGGGTGGTTGAATGGTGACCCGCCGACGCCGGTTTCGATGAAGGGGAAAGTCGTTGTCATCGAGGCCTTCGCCACCTGGTGCGAGCCGTGTCGGCGATATATTCCGTATCTGGCGTCGTTGAAACGCCAGTTCGAAAATCAGGACGTTATCTTTCTCTCGCTGACCAACGAAGAGGGAGATATCCGCGACGAACTCGCGCAGTTCGCCTCTCAGACCGGCATGGATTGGCGAATCGGCTACGGTGCCGAAAGTGTCATGCTCGAACTCGATGCACACAGCATACCGGCGACATACGTCGTCAGTCGCGAGAGACAGGTGGTCTGGACGAGTGAAATGCCGGGGAATCTTGAAGAGGCGATCAAGCAAGCGCTCACGTTTCAGACGATACCCGATGCTCCTGCCGTTCCTGGCGATGTCGGGCCGGTTGAGACCTCCGACGCACCGCAGTAGGCTCGATGGGGAACCCCTCAAAACAACACAGCCCTTCACCAGGGGAAGGGCTGTGTTGCTTGTGTTGGACGACGTCTGATCTCTTCGTTACCGAGGAGTTATCGCGACGACACTTTTTCTGTGCGACGTCCTTCGCGAATAATTTCTCGCAGCGTCGGCCCTTCGCGCGGCGGAAGTTCCTCTGCTTGTGCGGCGAGTTCCTTACCCTTTTCTACCGAAGCGTTGACAATTTCCTGGGCCTGGAACAACTGATTCCGACTGAAATACGGCGTCGGGGGCAAACCACCGAAACTGTCGATATGCTTGAACGCGAGTTCTCTCCAACTCATTTCGCTGGAGATGTGCCAGGCAGCCGCTTGTGCAGCTTGCGGATTGAGCCGACCACGAGCGACAAGACGAACTAAGGCTTGCAGGTTCGGATCATCGGTGTATCGATCGGTCGGGACCGGAATGTAAACCATGCTGGAGTTCGGTTCGGGACGACCATGTTCGAGGCAGACCGAGTTGAAGGGGAGCGCGATGGTCTGTTCGGCGGGGATGGAAAAGAAGCCACCGCCCCCTCCACCCATGCCACCCATGCCACCACCCATGCCGCCCATGCCGCCACCCATGCCTCCCATGCCGCCACCCATGCCACCACCCATGGACTGGCCCATACCACCGCCACCCATGCCGCCCATGCCACCCATGCCTCCGCCCATGCCACCCATGCCGCCCATGCCGCCCATGCCTCCGCCACCGAATTGCTTCAGGACGTGGACGGCGACGATCGACTCGGGGAGTTGAACGGTCAACGGTTTATCGGTTTTGTTCTCGATCAACAGTTTACCTTGCAGGGCATTCTTGGCGATGATGCGGGCTTCGAACTGGCCCTCTTCCATCCCCTGGAACAGTTCAACCTTCTCGGCATCGGGGTCGAACTTCGGTTTGGTGATGGGGCGTTTCGATTTCTTCGAACGCGAATTGGCGTCGGAAGGAGTCGCCGATACCAGCATCAAACAGAGCGTTAAACATCCGACGGCTTGTGCAATTCTCACCCAACGGTTGGGGGTCATCATGATCGTGCTCCTGGTTCAGGGCAAATAGGGCTGAACGTGTTTGTGAACGGATTCAGTGTATCAAAGCCCGATTCAAGGGAAATTGTCTGTTTCGAAATTCGGGTCAAAGTGTGAACCGCAAAGTGGCTACGCGATAAGACCGTTAAAGTCTTTCATCACGACAATTCATCTTCGCATTTCTATTGATGATATGCCATTTTTCGAGCGGATTGCAACATAAACTTTCTGATTCCGCTGAAAAAACCCCGGCTGACGGGAGGGCTGTCGAGATCAAAGCGATCCCATATGAAACCCGGACCTGGGTAAAATTCGACGAGAAAACGCGATCACAGAGATGCAATGGTTATTATGGCCGATTCGGCGGGCTTGCAACCGTCAGGGTTTTCCTGCCCGGAGAATGAAGAAAACTTTCGTTAACCCGATTGTTACGGCCGGGGCAAGACGATTGACGCACAACGGCGACCAAAGACACATCAACGGTTTTGACTTCGTGTAACCCGGTGTCTAGCATAGAATTAAACGATACGTCGGCGGGCTCGAACGAAGACCCTCTTGTGAGTCTCTTCCCCCGAGATGTTGCCGAACCCGCGATCTCACAAAATGGGAAACGTTTCGCTATTGAACGTTCGCCGTGCTTTAGACACTTAGGATTCGTTACACCGCCGACGGACCGGCGTTGACTTCGGGCATCATGCCGATAGAGCTGTTCCGTCATGCATAATCCCTATTCCGAGTTTGATGAAACCAATATTCGGGACTATCTCGTCTCGCGGGGGATCCTCGCCGACGCGACGCGGGCTACTGCCACAGCACTGGCGTGGGGAGTCTCGAACGTCGTCATTCGCATCGACTCCCTCGACCGTCCTGATTTTGTCGTCAAGCAATCACGTCCGCAGTTGCGAACCAAAGCCGACTGGTTCAGCCGACCCGATCGCATTTTTCGCGAAGTCGATGTGATGCGTGCTCTGTCGTCGCGGCTTCCGCCGGGGACAATCCCTCAGATCGAATTCGAAGATCGTTCGCAGTATCTGTTCGCAATGGAAGCGGTTCCCGCCGATCACCGGGTCTGGAAGGGAGAACTCCTCGCAGGAACCATCGATCTCTCGCTCGCCGAGCATCTTGGGGCGATTCTTGCGGAGATCCATCAATCGACCGCCGGCTGTCAGAATTTGCGCGAACAACTCGGCAACCGTGCGGTCTTCGATGAACTTCGGCTCGATCCGTTTTACCGGTATTTACAGCGAATGCACCCCTGTCTGGCACCAACGCTGGGAGAACTGATCGACGAAACGCTGTCGAAATCGTTGTGCGTCGTTCACGCCGATTTCAGTCCTAAAAACATCCTGCTGCACGACAAAGGATTAACCCTCGTCGATTTCGAGACCGGTCATTTTGGCGACCCGGCGTTCGATCTCGGGTTCTTTCTTAGTCATCTTCTGCTGAAGGGGGTCGGTCGCCCGCAATGGTCGAGAGAGTTCGTGCTGCTGGCGAAGAGGTTCTGGGATCGATACACTCAAGGACGACGATTTGACGATCGGGTCGACGAAACGCACGACCTGTCGTCCGATTTCACCCGACGCTCGTTGCGTCATCTCTCGGCGTGCCTGTTGGCTCGCGTCGATGGAAAAAGCCCCGTCGATTATCTGGCCGACGGGCCGCAGAAAGAATTCATCCGTCGATGGTCGATTGACAACCTGCTGAGCGACGCCCGGCGGGCGAACGATGAATGCGATTTTCATCGCTATGTCGACGAATTCTCCCGACGGTTGGCGACCAGCGGCCTATAATGCGCAAAACCTTACTGACGAATTAAGAACGGCGAAAATCATGTTTGTCGATCGTGTAGAAATTTTCTGTCGAGGGGGCGAAGGGGGGCACGGCTGCATGAGTATGCGCCGCGAGGCCCATGTCCCCTATGGCGGCCCCGATGGCGGCGACGGCGGCCGCGGCGGGCACGTCATCATTCAGGTCGATCGCAACATCGGCAGCCTGACGAATATCGTCGGTCACAAATTCTGGTATGCCGACAAAGGACGTCCCGGCCAAGGAGCGCTCAAGCAGGGGAAAAAGGGGGACGACATCATTATCTACGTTCCCCCGGGTACGATTATCCGCGACGTCGAACGCGGTATCGAACTGCGCGATCTCGTCGAAGAGGGAGAATCGATCATCATCGCCCACGGCGGACAAGGGGGACACGGCAACAAACATTTCGCCACCGCAACCAATCGCACGCCGCGCGAATACGAGCGCGGCAAGCCGGGCGAAGAACGCCATATCGCTCTCGAATTGAAGCTGATCGCCGACGTCGGCCTGCTCGGCAAACCCAACGCCGGGAAGTCGACGCTGCTGAGTCGACTCTCGCGAGCCACCCCTGAAATCGCCGATTACCCGTTCACGACCAAGTATCCCAACCTCGGGATGATCCGTATCGGGTACGACCAGCAATTCGTGATGGCCGACATTCCCGGTCTGATCGAAGGAGCCCATTCGGGGATCGGATTAGGGCACGAATTCCTGCGACATGTGCAACGGACCAAAGTGCTCGTGCATCTGATCGAACCGGCACCGCTCGATCAGACCGACCCCATCGAAAACTATCGTCAGATTCGCGAAGAGCTGCGCCTGTTCGACCCGACACTCGTCGAACGGCCCGAAATTATTGTCGTCACCAAATGCGAACTCCCCGACGCCGAGGCGGCACTCGAACTGCTTCAAGAAGATCTGGGTAAGGAAGTCCTGTCGATCTCCGCCGTCACCGGCAAAGGACTTCCCCAGTTGATCCAGCGCATCTGGCAAGTATTGGAAACCCTCGAGCAATCGACGCCGCAAGAAGAGAAAGCTTTAGAGAATGGATAATTGACAATGGACAATTGATAATGCAAGAAAGTGGTGGTGGTTGCGACGATCCGACTCGAATTGGTTTTCATTGTCCATTATCAATTGTCAATTATCCATTCTCATTGGACAACCCATGGCTCGTTTTGAATATTCCCGCTGGGATGGTTCGCAGCAGTTTTCGCCGCAGTCGGCCGATCAATTGTTCGACCAGATCAGCGAATATCTGCTGCACTACGGCGACGATGCGATGCCCGCTCTCGAAGAGTGGGGGGAAGAGAATCCCGAACTGCTCGAAATGCTCATCAAGCGCGGGTACATCGAGAAAGATGAAGAGGGCCGGTACGTCGTCACACCCCGAGGTGTCCGCCGGGTGGAAACGAAAGCCCTCGAAGAGCTGCTGAATGTGACGAACTGCGACGCCGTCGGCCGGCACGAGACCGAACATCGCGGTGCCGGCCAGACGATGCACGACGAATGGAAGCCGTACGAATACGGCGATTCTCTGTCGCAGCTCAATCTTCATGAGACGCTCAAGAACGCCCTGCTGCGCAAGGGAGGCAAGACGCCGGTCGAGATCTCCGAAGAGGATCTTGTGTTGTACGACACGCAATACCAGTCCGCCTGTGCGACGGTGGTGTTGCTCGATATGTCGGGGAGCATGGGACGCTACGGGAAATACGGGCAGGCCAAGAAAATTGCCATGGCGCTGCAGGCATTGATTCGTGCGAAATATCCGTCCGACTTTTTGCAGATCGTCGGGTTCTATACGTATGCGACGCCGTTGACCGAACGGCAGTTGCTCAAGTCGGCACCCAAACCGGTGAGCATCTACGATCCGCGCGTCCGCTTGCGGATTCCCCTCGATCGTCCCTCCGGTTTTGTCCCCGAACATTTCACGAATCTGCACGCCGGTTTGCAGGTCGCCCGGCGAATTCTTTCGCGGCAACCGTTCCAAAACCGTCAGATGCTTATCATCACCGACGGCGAACCGACGGCCCATGTCGAAGGCCGCGACGTGATGTTGATTTATCCTCCCGCCGAAATCACGGCTCAGATCACGCTGCGCGAAGCGAAGCGAATTGCCAACGAGGGAGTGCATGTCGCCAGCTTCGCCCTGATTGAAGATTATTTCTATCTCGATCTGGTGAATTTTGTCGAAGAACTGGCTCGCGTCACAGGAGGGATCTCCGCCACCTGCAATGCCGAAAACATGGCTCAGATGGTCTTGTCGAGTTACATCAAAGGCCGACGGACGCGAAAAGCGATGTGACGACGTCCTGCATCATTCGGCATCGGATCATGCGGAGGGGATGCCTCTGTTCCCTGTGCCTCCGTTAAATGGTGATGGTCTACCGGGTAGCCGGGCCTGGTCTATGCCGTGTGTTGATTTGTATTGAAGGCCCGACGGGCCGACAGTTCCTCAATATTCATAACTCCTTACCGATCACAAATGGAATGGCCGGCCCGTTGGGCCTGACAAGTGAGTTTACGTGGGATCTTCTCCCCGGCCCTGCGGACCGGGCTGGATAAAGTGCTGGCCCTTTGGGCCGGAAAAGAGGGGAACCACTATTTAACGAATCCCCCCCTCTCTTCCCTGTGCGGACGGGTTGCTCTTTCCGCGAAGCAGCAGCGATCGTATCATAACTTTCGTCCTGTCGAATGCGTTCAGACTCATCTAGAACTGGTTTCATCACCCGGTTGGCAACAGAATAAACGTTCAAATTGCCCTAAAACATCCTTCGTCCAGCGGGTGATGAAACGACTTGAATGAAGAAAGGTCGATCTCCATGTCACTCTCAACGTCCCGTGCATCAAAGCTCTACTCGTCTGTCGTGGCCGGCGGTCTGATACTTTTCGGGACGATCCACAATTCCTCACCCGTTTCGGCGCAGGAGGTCGAAAGCATCCAGCTGCAGGCCATCGGAGGCCTGATTGCGGGTTATGCTCATGCCAGTTACGCCCTCGTCGGCACCACCGCCGACGGTTTTGGAAATCAGGTGTATGATGCCGAACGGGTCAAAATGCTGATGGACGAAATGCGCGGCATGCAACGGCATATCATTCGCATGCTCCGCCGCTTGCAGGGGACGGCGCTCACGAAAGAAGATGACGACTTCATCGATTCCGCCGTGGCATTGTTCAAACTCATCGATGAAGAAGCGACACTGTTGGTCCAGTTCACCGAAACGAAAGATGCCGCCGATGCCGAAAAATTCGAAGCGGTTCGCGTAACCATCGCGAAGGATATGGCAAAGCTCTTCGGCAGCGATGAACCCGCCGCAGAAACGCCCAAAGCGGAAGGCGACGCGAAACCTGCTGACGGCGCCGAGAAACCGAAAGAAGAGAAGAAGAAGCCCGTCGACGAGGATGTCGACGAAGAAGAATAGGCCCTTGTAAGAACGGGTTTCATCACACGACCTGTAATGAAACCGCATCGAGTCAGAATGTATTATGACGCGTCCCACACCACCGAATGACAGGTCGGAATCGAATGCCGAGCCACCCGAAGCGTCATCGGCCAGAGTACACGGCCGCACGCCTCGATCCCCCGGCGAGCCGAGGGCGGCGATCTATCGCGATGGGGATGTGATGCGCTGGGGCATCGAAGGGGATTTGGATGATGTCTCGATCTCGGCGATCGGCATGATTCTCGATGACCCGATGGACCTCGGCGAGCAGATCAAAGTCACGCTCATCAACGACCTGCAAAAAGTACGCAAGGAAGTGCGCGGCGTCGTTCGCCAGGTCACCCGTCTCGACGACGGTCGCCATCAGATCGACGTCGAGCTGTTCACGCGGTTGACGCCTCTCGAAATCTCGTTACTGAAAATGGGCCTGCATCACCGAAAGAACGACACGTCGACCGAATGATTCGAGGGTTGTCGTTCTCCGAACAATTTTCACGACTGACGTCAACGAACCCATCGTGGTCCCCGTTAGTCTCTTTGAAGCCGGCCTCACAGAGGTCAGCTACAATAGGGAAAACTATTGTATTCTCGCCGATTGATCAGCGTTCCGCTTCAATGGTCATACATCCACAGCACCACGAGTCGAGAAACCTGCAGTGCGGCATTTTCGCATGGAATTCGCGCGCTCGTTCATAGGTGACACCGGTCGAATAGAACCCCACTTCCTGCAGGTTCGGCAATTCTTCGAGGTGTTTCAGCCCTGCGTCGGTGATCGGCGACCATTGAACAGAGAGACTCTTCAGGCTCGGCATGTTGCGAACCCATCGCAAGTCGTCGTCATTGACATCGCTGCCGGTGATGACCAGTTTTTCGAGCGAAGGGAGCTTCGTCATTTCACGAAAAATGTACCGGACTGTGAAATCATCTCTGGTTTTGTCGAGGTAGAACCAGATCTCATCGATTTGCCCTTGTTGGTTTCGCTGCACCTCTATCGGATATCGTAAGTCTTCGTTATGGTGCGCTTGCATTGCTTCCAACAAGAAAACAACGCCAGGCTCATCGCGAATCGCGCTCGGTTGCCTGAGGATGAAATAACCGGTGGCGATTGTAGAAACAACGGCAGCTGCCACGGCGAAAGATTGTTGTCTTTGTTGCTGGTCGAGCATGACATTCCCATCGAATCGGTTTCGAGTCGATGGGAATTGTAACACAGATAACCGCAACATGACGACGGAGTTTTACGAATTGCGGTCGGATCTCGATCGGGCGCAATGATGTACCATCGTCGCCATTCTCTCTGGAAATTGCCCCAGGAGAACGAAGCGAAGAATGCTCGATGGCGTCTCACCGCTACGACGAGACGACCATCGGCTGTTTCTCTTTGCTCGGCTTGCTGATCGAGTCGGCCAGCGGATGATGCGGAACCGATTTGGCGAGATGCGTATGGCTGTTCATTGAAATCACGTAGCGTTTTTGCGGTCGCGGGCTCAATTCGAGACCGACCGGGAAACGCAGAACACGCCACGGCATCACACCGACCAGTTGCGTCAGCACGTCTTTCACGTTGTGGGCGCTCGGTTCCCGCAACCACGGGGCCAGAACTGCCGAGGCGACACGCAGTGCGAAACTGATCGCGAACAGGGCGTGGTAGTTCACGTAGTCGGTATTGAACATGTGGAATGTCCAGCCCGACATCGAATTCAGTCCGTAGCCGGCGGCGACCGACGTGATCCCGCCGACGAGCCCGGCCAATGCCGTTCCCGAGGCGATGAACATCGTCCGGTTTTGTGCCGGTGAGTTCTTGATCATGAAACCGTTGTTCGCGATGGCGATCCCGGCGTTAAGCACCTGGTCGAACATAAAGACCGGCACCAGCACGCACATGGCGATCGTCGGATCGCGCGGGATCAGCAACAACGCCAGCATGTTGAGCGGTTTGAGGGCCGTTGAAATGATCAGAATCGGGCGATGTCCATATTCTTCGGCCCAGGCACCGATCTTTCGCGAGAACAACGCTCCGCCGACCCACGACGCGGTCCAGATCGTCATCACGCTGAACAGGCTCATCCCGATATAATCGAGCAGGTACAGGCTGATGAACGGTGCCCCGACCATCGCCGCCACATGCCAGAACGATGTGAACAGAATGAACCGGCGGAAGTCGCGGTGCTGGAACGGCTGCTTCAACACCTTAAACATCTGCGGATTGGGATCGCGCTTCGCAGGCGGCTCTTCGATCTTGAGGAAGAACAGCAGGTCGGCAATGCCGAACACCGCGGCGACCGAGGCCAGCAGCAAGAACGCCGGTCCGATCGCCAGACCGCTTTTGAGCAGCAGCAGCGAACCGCCGAGCAGCGAAAAGGCGGCGAGCCATTGCATCCAGACTTGTCTGACACCCCAGAATTTATTGAGTCCTTCGTGCGGCAGGTAATCCCCCATCCACGAGAGCCAGAGGGGTGTCGAGAAGTGGAGCAAACCCTGTTCGAGGGCCATCACGGCGAGCAATGTCCAGACCCAGACCGCTCCTGAAACATGAGGCCAAACGAGAGGCGCGAGCGCCATCGGGACGTAGAGAACACGCTGTATGCACGAAGCCACAAACCAGACCCAGCGGCGATGTTGAATGTGATTCGCCAGCAAAGCCGAGAGAAATTGAATAAACAGCATGCCGGTCGGTAGCGCCCCGAGGATGCCGATGTGCAGGCCGTTGCCCCCGAGCGAGCGGCAGAATTGAATAATGGCGGGAGAGGTGGTCAGTTGCGTGTAAACCATGCCCAAACATCCAGCGACCACGATGGCGCGTTGGGCAGTCTTAAGGGGCCACAAGGGAGTGACTTTCTGTGCAAATTTTGGCGTAGCCCTCTGGACGTCGATTCTCCCGCGACCTAGGGGGAGTTTGAATCGCCGGCAACCAGGCTGAATTCAGAGAAGAAGCAAGGCAGGTGAGCATGGGGGAGTGTTCTGTCGGAAGCGGCGGGGCTTTCAGGGGGAAATGACTCCCCGGCTATGACCGTATGTCCTGTAAACGCACAGAACTCCGTATAAGTATAGCACTCAATCTGATTTCGCTGTCCTGCATTTTTTCTACGCAGGCCGTTAACTCTTCCTAGGATCACCGAATATATCGTCCGCTTTCAAAATTCGGGAGAGGAAATTTTCAAAATTTGTAAACTTTTTGGATTTGGCAACCGAAAACCGCCCGACTGAGGGTCTGCCCCCCCGTTGAAAATGAGGGATCATCAAATTGTGCGTGCCACGGGTGACTTGTCGACCCGTGTTTTTCCGATGACTCACAACCATCTGTCGGACAAGCACACTGCCTGACAAGCCGGCAGTGCCACCTATTTTTCAACCCGCTGTTCGCCGGCACCGCGGAACACTAACCCCTCATGCACAGCCAACGTGACACCAGCACCCCGCCGTAGGTTCGTCCCGCTTACGTGAACAACCCGTCGATAATTTTCCCGTCGGCGATCGGCGTCGGACGGGGCAGGCGCGGAAAGTACGTCAGGTATGGGTCGATCCCCAGTGCATGGTAGATGCTCGCCGCGATATCTTCGGGACCATACGGCACCGTACTGGGAGCCGTCCCGTTGCGGTCGGTCGCCCCGATCACCGCTCCGCGGGCGATGTTGGCTCCGGCCATCAGCACGTTGCCGGCGTTCGGATAATGGTCGCGGCCGGCAAACTTGTTGACGCGCGGCGTCCGGCCGAATTCTCCCATCGCCACAACGAGCGTCCGGTCGAGCATCCCTTTTTCGTCGAGGTCATCCAGCAATGTCGACAGCGACATATCGAACTGCGGCAAGTTCCCCGGCCCGTCGTAATGGTGCCACTTGTACCCGTTCGGAAGATTCGCCGGGGTATGGGCGAACGACATCATCGAATCGAACAGCAGATGGTGGTCGTCCCAGGTGCCGTTGGTCGTTCCTGCACCGTACAGCCCCCCCTGCACTGCCTGATTGATCGTCACGAACCGGGCTCCGGCTTCGACGAGCCGCCTCGCCAAAAGGACACGTTGGCCGTAAATGTTGTTGCCGTAACGTTCCCGCAATTCGAGCGGTTCTTCGTCGAGGTTCATCGCCTTTTGCATCGCCCCGCTGGTGAGCAGGTCGAGGGCTTCTTTCGAGAATTTGTCGTGGGCTTCGAACGAACTGTTTTTGACGTCTCCCAATCGCGAAAGGTTGTCGAGCTGGGTGAGCATCGATTGCCGGTTTTCGAAGCGGAGCCCGTCGAGCTTCATCTCTCCGAGCTTGATCTCGGGATTGGCCGGATCCCCCTTGATGTTAAACGCATCGAACGCCGTCCCCAGGTACGACGACGGATTGGTATACCGGCAGGCGACGGGCAAACCGAAATGTGCCGGCATCCCCGAGACTTTATTCCCGTACAGCGACGAAATCAGGCAGCCGAAGTTGGGAAAATACTGTCCGCCGGGAGGGGGATAAAATCCGCTCGCAACATGCTGCGAACCGGTGTCGTGCCCCCCGCTCTTCCCCTGCCACGACCGGATGACCGCGACTTTATCCATTCGCTGAGCCATCAACGGCAGCTTTTCGCAGATGAACGTCCCGGGAACGTTCGTCGCCGTCGGGTTCCATAATCCGCGAATCTCGGCGGGAGCGTCGGGCTTGGGGTCGAACGTCTCGAAATGACTCGGCCCCCCGGCGAGAAAGAGAAAAATGCACGAGACATCGGCCTGACCACGGGGGGACGATTGAGCCGCCTGCAAAAACTCGGGCAAACTGAGGCCGAAAAAACCGACTCCCACCTGCAATGCCTGCCGGCGGTCGATCAAAAACGGGTTTTTCGTTCCACCACTCGCCACAGCACACGTCTCCACACCGCAAACAGACGGCGACTCCGTCACACATTCACACTCCTTTATATCATATTTTCCCCTTATCGCAAAACCAATTCGCGAAGAAAACCCTCGCCCAAAGGGAGAGGGTACCCGCGCAGCGGGCGGGTGAGGGAGGGAATGTCGAATGACGAAATCCTAATGACGAAGGAAATCCCAATGACCTAATGAATCAAGTGTTGCTGAAACCAGTAGGAATTCATCACGCAGCGGCGTAAAGCATAAACCGGACATGCAAGGCTTTAGCCCCGCTTACTTCGTGCGCGGCTCTTGTTCTTGTGCGTGGGTCTTATGCTTCACCGGTCACAACAGTCCGTCGATCAACCGTCCTGTCGGTAAGACGTTCATCTCGGCGCGAATGGCTGTGGTGACTCCTGCCAGGTCGAGCATCGTCGTCCCGACCATTTCGGGTGAGACCGGGTCGACGGCGGGAAACTCCCCGTTGTTGTCGCTTGTCCCCACGACGCGGCCCGGCTTGATTCCGCCGCCGGCCCATAACGAAAAATAACAGGGATGCCAATGATCGCGCGACGCAATGTCGTTAATGCGCGGCGTGCGACCGAATTCGCCCATGCAGACGACCAGCGTCGAATCGAGCAGACCACGATCTTCGAGATCGTCGAGCAACACCGAAAACGTACGGTCGAGCAGCGGACCATGCCAGTCGGCGAGCAGGCCGAAGTTGTCGGAGTGCGTGTCCCAGCCGTAGTCGGAAAACGAGAAAAAGACTTCGACGAACTGGCTCCAGTTGACCTGCACGTACGGCACACCCGCCTCGACCAGCCGGCGACCGAGCAGGCAGCTTTGTCCGAATGTCGTTTTTCCGTACGCACGGCGTGTCGCTTCGGCTTCCGATGCCATATCGAAGGCTTGAATGGTTTCGGACGAATTGAGCAGCGAATATGCCCGCTGGTAGAGTCCGTCCCATTGTTCGAACTCGCGCGAATCGAGATCGCGACGGGCACTGTCGAGTTCCTTAAGAACCTGCTGTCGATCGACCAGACGGCTGGGGTTGAGTCCGTCGAGCAGTTTGAGTTCGGGGAGCGACACCTCGCTGTTTTCAGAACAGGCAATCAGAAAGGGATCGTACCGTTTTCCCCATTGGCCGCCGCCGTAGCCGAGCGAAAGTCCGACGCCGTCCCCCGGATGATTGCGGCCGATCGACATGAACCCGGGGAGGTCGGCGTCTCCACGATGCCGCGAGAGAATCGAACCGAAGTGGGGGGGATATCCGAGCGGTGTTCCCGCACCATCTTCGCCGCCGTCGGTCGCGATGCCGCCGGTCATGCCGATCGATCCGGCGGGGCGATGGCCGCCGTTATAATTGATGTTCGTGCGCACGAGCGAAAAACGATCGCTGCGAGCGGCGAGTTGCGGCAAGAGTTCGGTGAAACGGACTCCGGGCGTTTTGGTATCGATCGTGGAAAACGGTCCCCGATACTCCATCGGCGCGAGCGGCTTGGGATCGAACAGGTCGAGATGGCTCGGCCCTCCCAGTAACCAGACCAGCATGATCGATTTGGCGTGAGCCTCTTCAGCGGCGGAGGCGAGTTTCGACAAGTGACCGGCGAGAGGAATCGATCCCGCCAGCGGGAGCGACGCACCGATCTTCAGAAATGAGCGGCGAGAGAGCCCCTGACAGTCGCGGGTTTGGAAATTTCCGACGTTCAGCATAGCACCCTCAACCGATCGTACGAGAAACTCGTCAGGCAATTGTCTTATGATAAGTCAACGGGCGAGTCAAAACAATTCCGGGTTCGGCAGCGCGAATTCGTTTTCATAAACGGCCCGATTCGTTACCATCGCCTGAAACCTTCCTTCAAATTCAACTTCGAGGAACAACCATGCTTGTCGCTTGCTTACGCCGGTGCCTGTTTATTGTCATCACGATCGGTGCCGTGCCATTGCTCGCCGCGGACGATTCGACTCATAACCCGGGAGCGGTGCGGCTGGTGCTTCCTCCGACGTTGTATGCGGTCGCGGGGCACGAGTTGAACGTCTATTTCGACAATGTGACACTGACGATCAATCCGAAGAATTACGTCTTCGACGTCGATTGCCCTCGGGGAAGTCACTTCGAGCAGTTCTGGACGTACACCCCCTCGGCGGATGACGTCGGAACGTATACCTTTGCCCTCGACGTCCGCAACGAACAGAACGAAATCATCGCCCACGACGAATGCAAACTTGTCGTCGTCCCGGCAAACGCCAAAGACGAATCAGATCTCACCCTTCTTCTGATCGGCGACAGTCTGACTCACGCCTCGACCTATTCGCGGCATCTGCTCGATCTCAGCCAGCAACCCGAGCAGCCCAAGATCACGCTCATCGGTTCGCATAATCCGACAGGAGAAAACGACAAAGCGAATCGGCACGAAGGCTACGGTGGCTGGACGGCCTTACGCTTCGCCACGCATTTCACCGAAACCGCGCGCACCGGCGATTACAAAGATCGAGGGAGCCCATTTTTGTACGTCGACGAGAACGGCGAGAAACAACTCGACTTCAAGAAATATGTCACCGATGTGAATGACGGGGAATTCCCCGATATCGCCACGATTTTTCTCGGCCCGAACGATATCTTTCGTTACACCGACGAAGACATCGACGACGGTATCGAACAGATGCTGACGCATTACGACAGGCTGATCGAGATGTTGCAGTCGAAGCAGTCGCTCACGAAAGTCGCCGTCATGCTGCCGGTTCCTCCCGCAACGAGCCAGGATGCCTTCGGTGCCAATTACCGCAACGGCCAGACGCGTTGGCAATACAAGCGAAACACGCACTTACTCGTAGAAAAAATGCTCGAGCGTTATGCCGACAGAGAAGACCAAGGAATTTTCATTGTCCCGACGAATGTCAATCTCGACTGCGAACACAACTATCCGGCGGCAGAGGTCAAATGGAACGCACAAGCCGAAGGATCGGGCCTCAGGCAGAACAACAGCGTACACCCCGCGGCCTCGGGTTATCGCCAGATCGGAGATACGCTCTATGCCTGGCTGTTGGCGTTGTGAGGGCAAACGTCACACGGCCGCCGTTGCAGTCGGTGGTGGGAAAAATTCGCCTTCGTCAACAGCGTGCCTGATGATGAGGTCGGTCCATTCTTGAACTTTGTCATTTAACACCGTGATCAAGGCCGACCAATTCAGCTCGGCGAGTGCACCGTTGAATTGATCGGTGGCCCACATGAGCACTTCCTGGCCCGAATGGAATCCGTACTCTTGAATTCCGCTCAGACGTGTGAAGAAGACATCCCAGAGAGCGTCTTGTCGAAATTCGTCATCAGGAATAACATCGCCGGAATTCATATCCTTATCCTGAAATTGTGGCGTGTTCGACAACTCCTGAACGAGAGCTAGAATGAACCGATACGAACTACGCCATGTCCCGCAGTGATCCATATAGCGACGAACGAGCGAGGCATGGGCTAATAGTCGTCTGCCGTCGATACCGCCGGACATCGCCTGCAAAAAAATCCACGATGGGTCAGTTTTGTGATATTGAGCCAGGCTTTGGTTAACCGGGTCGAATTGCCCGTGCTCCCATACAAATTTTTCACTATATTGAAGGCGATCGATTGGCTTGTAGTCGATCAGGTCGGCAATGCCGGAAAATCCCGCGAATTCTCCGGCATGTTCGCGCAGTCCTTCATCGACAACAAAACGTGGCAGATCCTTTCGATGCAGATACTTGCACGTACTTCGTTCGGGCTGGAACAGTACGGAATCATGTTGTATGCAGTACCCGGCACCGCGCCCGATTAACAGACTCTGCCCGCAGTTGTGAATACAGTTACGGCAACTGAAGAGTTCGTCCACGGCTAAGCCTTTTCGAAATATTTTTGGACATTACGGTAAGCCCATGTGATCAATTCCTTGCGATCGATACCGGAGATCCGGAAATTCCATTCGATCAGACCTTCCGCTCGTCTTTTTGCATATCGTAGCGCCTGGATGGCTCTGGCTCGTTCTTCTTTTTCGTTGGCGTCGGCCGCACGGCGCAATTGCGTCATGAGTTCCATGTGTTCGACGAGCGAGTGATT
>JAQCEJ010000169.1 GCA_027618475.1 Planctomycetota bacterium
TCGCTGCGCGACCGGGACACAAAGCTGTCCCGACCACCCGAATGACCTCCACCATTTAACGGATGCACCCACATTCCCCGGTTCGTCATTGGCATAACTCTGGCTGAGCGAATCACAAGTCATCCAACGCCCAGTCAACGCACTTGACACGCTTTATTATTCATTGATTTCATGTTCGACGGAGGCCCAGATCACCAGCTCGACCGAGGCATTCATCGGCAACTCCGAGACACCGACGGCGATGCGGGTATGTTTCCCTTTGTCACCGAAGGCCTCACCGATAAGCAGAGAGGCCCCGTTGATTACCTGTGGCTGAGCGTGAAACCCGGACGCCGACTGAACATACCCTTCGACGCGGACGATCTGTTGCACGCGGTCGAGATCGCCGATTGCCGCTTTGATTTGTGCCAGTGCATTGAGCGCACATAGACGGGCGGCGTTGGCACCATCCTCCTCCGACAGATCGCTCCCCACCTTTCCTTTGAAGGGAAGTTCTTTACCGATAAACGGTAACTGACCGCTGGTCATGACCAGATTTCCCGTCGTGATGACGGGAATATAAGCGGCGACGGCTGGTGGTGGCGTGGGAAGTTCGTAACCCAGTTTACGAAGTTTCTGTTCAACAAGATGCGGCATGTCGTGCTCCTCGGTAAAGGGAGTTGAATGGAAGATTTGTACTCGATCTATGAAAAACATGCCACGGTCTGGCAACAATCTCGCGAGCGGACATCGAATCTAGAGTCTATGGCACCTCTGGATCATCGGTCCTTAGATATGGGATTGTTTCGCGGTTCGGGCAGTCGCATGGCGAAAAACACCCCGAGGGCGATGAGGCCGCTCGTGAAAATGAAGACCGGTTCGAAACCGATGAGATCGATGACGTAACCGAACAACGGCGATGTCAGAAACGGAACGGCCAGTGCCAGATTCAAGGTGCTCAGGTATCGGGGATGGCGTTCGCGCGGCGTCAGTTCGAGCGTGTAGTTGATCAACGTCTTCATCGTCACCGGTGTGAAACCGAGCATCACAAACACGAGCCAGTAGTAACGCAAGCCATCCGTTGCGTTCATACGTACCAGCACAACCGCCAACAAGGGTGTGAATGCGGCACAAAACGTTTGATACACAATCGCCAGACGATTACCGCGGCGGTCGGCGACCCAGCCGGCAAACCAACTGAAGATCCCAACGGCGGCGTTTTGTGCGACGACCCAGAACCACATCTCGGAATGGGTCGCCCCGAGTTTTTCGCGGGCGAGGGCCTGATAATGTGGAAACAGTAACTGCACCGTCATCACCAGCATGGTGACGACAATCAATCGCCGAAAGTCGGGGGTCTCACGAATCGCAGCCCAGACCTCAGCGAGTTGTCCTGTAGGAGCGACCGCGTGGGGATCCTGCCTATCGTGATCCTCGACGATGAAAATTCCGCACAACCCGGAAACGATGAATCCGAGGCCGGTGAACATGAAGATGAGACCAAATCCGCCGTCGGGGCGGTCCATCCATCCGGGGAGCAACCACCAGGCGCAAAACACCGCACCGAAGGAGCCAAGAAAACCAGAAAGACCCAACAACCGCCCGCGTACCTGCGGACGAAGCAGTTTCCCCTGAAGCACGCCGAACACGAGAATATTCGTCCCGTTCACCGCGAAGAAGACGGAGTACAACACCAGAAAGACGATCGCCAGCCACACCGGTCGAGTGTCGCTGTATTGCGTCCACAGCAGCGCAAGAATCACGAACGGAATGCCCATCAGCACGGTCGCCGCGGTCAGCCACGATTTCTTTTGTGGTTTGCGTGCCAGCGGCCCGGCAAGCAGAGCGGGAACGATACTCTGTGAGAGCCGGTTGAGCACCGGTAGAAACCCACGAACCCACCCTGGCCCGGCGATGCTGTCGACAAACGCCGGCATGATCACTGTTTCGGTTTTGAAGATCCACGCGATCCGCAGCAGGATCTGCTGCATGGCGAGCGCGATGAAGTTGCGAGTCTGCTCAGCCGGTTCTTCGATAACGACAGTAAGGGGATCGGGATCAGTGTGCATGGGCCCAGATTTCACACGGTCGACCCCACGTGCCCAAAGGTGTGTTGCGCACTCGCGATGAATGAAATCGACCCGCTTCCCGCCAGCAGCCGTTCGACTTCTCGATCGGTTTCCACCGGAGTGACGAACAATTCCTCCACCAGATCGCCGGGCAGACGACTCATCAAATAGACGCGAGCCCAATCAACGGCATGAATCAGCTGAGACGTACTGACGAGATCGGGAGGCAACTGCTTGCGCAACGTTCTGAGCGATTCACTTGCTTTACGCCGGCCGGTAAGCAACTTCAATCCATCACCCGGCATTTCTTCGATCTGAGACAACACGACGATTGTTCCGTGTCGGGAAACCAGACGCTGAGCGGTTTCGAGTGCCTGCCCTACCTGTTGCCAGCCGTGTCCCGCCGCATCGGCATCGACGGCTACCACGACAATATCAGCATGCTCGTCCTGTTCGACACGCCAGTGATTCGCGAGAGCCTGACGACCGGCGTTTCCCACGGCATCGAGTGTGCCGCAAATGACCTCGGCGACGCCGGTTCCCGATGCTGACAGGACTTGCAGTGTCACCTGAATGCCGAGCAGCCAGCCGATTTCGTCGATCGCCTGTCGCAGCGGGCGGTCGTCTTCGGGGCCCAGTTCCCAATGCCCCTCGCCGCGGGCTTTGTCGATCGCCTCTACGGTCGACAAACCGGGAAAAAAGACACTGCTCGTACCGCGAATTCCGAGAACAGGGTCATACGTCATTTCACCGATGGGAAATATAAAATCAGCATCAACCAATTCTCGGGCAAGATAGATTCGTTCTCCGCACGACGTACTGGCGAGATAACATTGCCGCGATTTGTCGGTCGGATCGTGGACACCCCAGCGCACGAGCGAACGGACGGACTCGGGGAGCAAACTGCGCGGATCGCTCAACCGGCGGCCATCCAATCCGACAGGTTGCAAAATAAAGACGTCCTCGGCGGTGACTCCCCTCCCATCGAGCATTTCCCACACTTCAGCGATAATCTCGGAACTTCTCGGCGTGTGTCGATCGAGGGCAATTGTTATGCGGTCGCCTGGCACAACAGCTTGAACGACAGGAGGGAAATCGAGCGGATGTTCCAATGCCTCGCGGACCGCCAACCGGATATCTGGAATCTCATCGACGCTTCCATGCGACATCACAACCCGTTCGGGATCGACTTCAAGAGAAAGCCGCCCTTCGGTTCCATATGTCATCGAAATGGTGTTGGTAGTGGTCAAAACAGACAATACTTCTTTTTTAACTGACAAATACTCAAATTCAAGAATCGATCCATCCGCATTTGGTCGTTGGCGAATTCGTCATATTGAGTCTGAACGTCATTCGTACATCGGTATCAAGCGACTGAATAGCAACCCGTTGAAAATGAGGGAATGATCAAATTTTGCGGGCCACAGGTGACTTGTCCACCCCTGTTTTTCCGATGTCTCACAACCACACTGCCGGACAAGCCGGCAGTGCCACCCATTTTTCAACAGACGGATAGGTGGCGACAGCCTCCTGTGCGTTACAGGTGATCGCAAGACGCTCGACTCATCGCAAATATATGCGTTACAATGCTGCGGGGTCAATCGGCACGACGGAAGGGAGACGATGGAAGTCGGAGAACGGGACGACGATCAACTGATGATTTCCGTTCAAAGCGGAGATGCCGAAGCCTTTGAAGAGCTGGTCCAGCGGTATCAAGGGCCGTTATGGGCGTTTTTCTTTCGCAACAGTCGCGACGCTCAGTTTTCGGAAGATCTGACGCAGGAAACTCTCTTGCGACTGCATAATCAGTCGTGGGATTACCTCCCTCGCGGCCGTTTTCGGGGGTGGCTGTTTCGCATCGGCCGAAATTTGATGATCGATAACATCCGCAAGCAATCACACGATATTCTGATTCATGCTCAAAAAGGAACTAAAGACGAGCAATCTCCTCTCATTGATCTGATCTCTGACGACATGCTCGGCAGCCACGATCAGGCTCAAGCGCATGAACTGGAAGCCCTTGTGAATGAATTACTCGATCAAATTCCCGAAGAACAACGATTGACGTTCACGCTGCATCACTTCGGTGGCCTGTCGCTCCCCGAAATCGCCGAGGCCATGGAAACCAATGTCGCCACGTGCAAGAGCCGCTTGCGGCTGACTCGCGAAAAATTGCAAGCCGCCTTGAAAAAGAGAGGCTGGAACCCGCTGGCGGTAAATGTGGCCGAAAGTGACGATAACGACCAGGAGACCTTCGCGTGAGACAATTCATGACCCCGCAGGAGTGAATACCGAATTATCAAATCCTGTTTTTTTGAAAAATGAAACGGAAGAAGGGAACTTCAATGAACCGCGCAAGTACGTTGTCCGTTGAAACTCGAACCTGCCAACGCTCGCCACACGTTCAACCTGAATCCCGCCCCTTTTGCCCGCTATAACCCGAAAACACCGTCTTTTTGTGGAAATCTGAATCATGGCCTATTTCAGCAGATTGACCGATATTGTGACCTGCAGTTTGACCGAACTGTTGTCAAAAGCGACGGATCCTCAGCAGGCACTGTCGCAAATTATCACCGAAATGCGCGAAGGACTGGCGGGGGCGGAGCGCAGCGTCGGCTCGGCTCGCAAGTCGGAAGGTCGCATCCGCAAGGAAATCGAAGATCACTCCCTGCATCTCGACCGTTGGCTTGCACAGGCCAAATCCGAACTCGCCGCCGGCGAAGACGCCAAGGCTCGCGTCTCGTTGATCCGAAAAAAGGAAGTCGAAGATCTTCTTGAGGGCCTGTCTCAAGAACTTCAGACGGCGATCGCCCTCCGCGAACATTTGACAACCATGCTGCGTGCCCTCGAAGCCCGATTGGCTGACGCTTGTCGCCGACAACAGCAGTTGGACAGTTGTGACGACAACCCGCAACCATCGGTTTCGGAGTCGACGTTGTTAGCTGATTTTTCCAAATATGATTCCGCTCGATCGAACGAGATCGAATCGGAGTTGGCCGAGCTGAAACGGCAACTGGGGAAGGATGAACCCGGGTTGGCGTAAAATCGTAAGACATTTGCCGTCCGATTGAACGCTCTCCTCGCAGGTCGTCACACTCCGTAATAACTCTCGGTTGCGATCCCCGTCGTCGTTCGAACTTTCTCGGCGATGTTGTCGACTTGTTCATCGCTAAGCGATGTGACAAAACCCTCTGCCGGTTGACGGGCGACGGTGTAAACCTGAGCGAGAGAGATTGTTCCCCCCGCACTGGAGATTTCATTGAGACGCCGGCAAAATTCATCGATTTCATGAGAATTCGGCGGATTCCCATGAACGTTCATGAACAGACTTTGAATGATAATGGGGCGAATCCGAGCTGCGTTCGTGATGTTATCGAGAATCTGACGAAAGGGAATTTTGGTCCGTTCGATAAGCTGAAAATACTCGTCCGTCCCGGCATCGAGCTTCGCCCAGATTTCACCGTTGTTGCGATCGAGAATTTCGAGCCCGCGCTCGATGACAGGTCGATGAAACATGCTGGCGTTGGTAATCAGCACGAGCTTGACATCATCGAGCCCCCGTGCAGACTTGAGATCGGCGACTTGTTGTATGATCTCGTCGAAGTTGCGGAAGGTCGTCGGTTCTCCATCGCCGGAGAAGGCGAAATCGTTGAGTCGTCGGAGTTCAGGAGGAACTTGCGAAAACCGTTCATCGTCGTAGAGTTTACCGGAGACAACCAGGTCGAGCACGAGTTCGAGTTCGTGCATCAGCCGGTCGGTGGCGACGAAGTCGGTCTCCGCTTCGCTGCGGCGATCGACCTGGCAATAGATGCAGTCGAAGTTGCAGATTTTATCCGGATTGAGATTGATCCCGAGCGAAATCCCTTTGCTCCGCCGCGACAACACCGGATAGACGTATCGGCAATCGTGATACGTCCTCGGGTGATCGGTGTGCAGCGGGAGGGTGGTTTTCTCGACCATTAAGCTCTCGATGTCGCATGCGTGGCAGGTATCACCACTCCGGAAGCCAATTGGTCACCCGGTTGGTGCGTCAGACGCGTGTGCTCAATTTTAACCGCCATCATTCAAATGGTGTCAAATGGGCTTACAAAAAAATGAGGAAGCGGAAAGCTATCTCCGCGTGCACCTGGAAACACTATGTTTAGGGCTGCTTCGGTTAAGATCTGACCCGGTTCACACGGCCCCACCGCAGTTGGAGATAGCTTTCCGCCCCCTCAGGTTCGCTTGCGAGCCCGAAATCGTTCTCTTTTTACATCTTCAGATGACAAATGACTTTCGTCAAGCGTTCAAATCCGAGAGATCGAGAGAAATTCAAGGACACGATTGAGTTTTCGGCCGGAAAGAATCAGAATACCCGTTTTCTCTCGCGGTCACAAGGGAGGCTCCCTCATTATCGCCGGGAAGAAATCGATACCGCTTTTACGGACCCATAGGCTTGATAATGAATGATCCCACGGGAACCACCACGGTTCATCAGCACAGTTCTCCCTCGCTTGACCCCGACAACATCCTTCCTGAAGACCGCATCCTCGTCCTCGATTTCGGTTCGCAGACAGCGCAGCTCATTGCTCGTCGCGTCCGCGAACAACGGGTTTTCTGTCAGCTCGTGCGGCATAATCTCTCCGCCGAACGAATTGCGGAACTCAAACCCAAAGGACTGATTCTTTCCGGTGGGCCGGCCAGCGTGTATGGCGACAAATCGCCGCAACCCGACCCTGCCATTTTCGACCTCGGCATCCCCATCCTCGGGATCTGTTACGGCATGCAGGCGTTTTGTCAGGCTCTCGGAGTGAAAGTCGAACCGGGTCTCTCTCGCGAATTTGGCCGCACCCGCTTACAGGTCGTTCAACCCGAAGAATTGTTGCGAGATCTACCCGATGAATTTGTCGCCTGGATGAGCCACGGCGATCAGGTTCAATCGCTGAACGAGCATTTCGAGACGCTGGCGGTCACTTCGACATGTCCTGCCGCTGCCGTGAAGCACAAGACGAAGTCGATTTACGGGCTTCAGTTTCACCCCGAAGTGACGCATACGGCTGGTGGCAGTCAAATCCTCGCGAACTTCGTAAACAACATCTGCGGCTGTCGCGGTACATGGACGATGAGCTCGTTCATCGAAAAAGAAATCACCGCGATCCGCAATCGCGTCGGTGACAAACGGGTCATCTGCGGACTCTCCGGCGGGGTCGATTCGTCGGTCGTGGCGGCTTTACTGGCAAAGGCCGTTGGTACTCAGGTCTCGTGCATTTTTGTCGACAACGGCATGTTGCGCGGAGGAGAACGCGACGAAGTCGAACGCCGTTTTACCGAACACTTCAAGACCGACCTGCATGTGGTCGATGCCCGCAATCTGTTTCTCGACGCTCTCGCGAATGTCGTCGATCCGCAGGAAAAACGGAAAACGATCGGCCGGTTATTTATCGACGTTTTCCGCAACGAAGCGTTGTCGATTCCTGATGCTCAGTTTCTGGCTCAAGGAACGTTGTATCCCGACGTCATCGAATCAGGTTCCAACGTTGATGGCCCCTCGGCGACGATTAAGTTCCATCACAACGTCGGGGGACTCCCGGCGGAACTCGGATTCGACTTGATCGAGCCGCTTCGCGATTTGTTCAAGGACGAAGTCCGTCAAATGGGTCTCGAACTCGATCTCCCCGACGACCTGATCTGGCGACACCCATTCCCCGGTCCGGGACTTGCCGTGCGTTGTCTAGGGGCTGTGAGTGAAGATCGGCTCAAGACGCTTCGCGAAGCGGATACAATTTTTATTGAAGAATTGCGAGCCGAGGGATTGTATCGAGCCGTGCAACAGGCATTTGTCGTTTTGCTGCCGGTGCAGTCGGTCGGTGTGATGGGAGACGATCGCACGTACGAAAACGCAGTCGCCTTGCGAGCGGTGCAGACTGATGATTTTATGACGGCGGACTGGTATCCGCTGCCCCACGATTTTCTGTCGCGCGTTTCGACCCGTATTATCAATGAAGTCCGTGGCGTCAATCGCGTCGTCTACGACATTAGTTCGAAACCTCCCAGCACGATCGAGTGGGAGTGAAATCCTGGGTGAGTGATCAGTCCGGTTCCCGAATCATGACCCGAAGTGGGAACTCCATAATTGAATTGGTGCAGGTCATTCAAACGAATTGGTGGCGATAGGGATGAAAAGCCGCCATTTTGCCGTTTTGACTCTCTTTCACAGTTGCACGTCGACTGAGGGTGCATCCGTTAAATGGTGGAGGTCATTCGGGTGGTCGGGACAGCTTTGTGTCCCGGTCGCGCAGCG
>JAQCEJ010000039.1 GCA_027618475.1 Planctomycetota bacterium
CGGGCTGGACGAAGTTCTGGCCCTTTGGGCCGGAAAACAGGGGGACTACCATTTAACGGATGCACCCGTGGCATATCCTTAAGCAAAATCGTGATTGACACTCGTCCGATCGTATCTTATGATCAACTATCGATTTGATCGTCCGCACAGTTCAAATGGTGGTATGATGTCTGCTTTCGTTGCTAATTCCGTGAATGGAACCTCGTTGGGAATCGTCGTCACGATTATTTCTCGATGCGGTATTGCAGGCATTATTATCGAGAACGCCACGCGACTGTGAGGACCGATTTCACAAGAATCCATACCACCCTCAGGTCGCAAAGCCTGAGGGTTTTTTCGTAGGTATTCGCAAAAAGCCCGTTCGGCAGGCAAATGCCAGTACTCCAAACGTTTTGACTCTCGACTCTGGACTCAATCATGACCCGCATTCAGATGTACGATACAACGCTCCGCGACGGCAGTCAGGGGGAAGGGATCAGTTTTTCGCTGCAAGATAAATTGCAGATCACGAAAAAACTCGACGACCTCGGCTTCGATTACATTGAAGGGGGGTATCCGCTCTCGAACCCAAAGGACTCCGAATATTTTCTCCAGGCGGCTCAACTCGATCTCAAGCACGCAAAAATCACTGCGTTCGGCATGACGCGTCGCAAGGGCGTTGACGCGAAAGATGACATCGGCATGCAGGCGTTGATCGCCTCTCAAGCCCCGACGATCACCGTCGTCGGCAAGACGTGGGACTTACACGTCACCGAAGTCTTACGCGTCGATCTCGACGAGAACATCGCCATGATCCGCGATTCGCTGGCGTTTCTCAAATCGCAGGGACGCGAAGTCTTTTATGACGCCGAACATTATTTCGACGGCTATCGAGCGAATCCCGAATATGCTCTCAAGACCATTCGCACGGCTGAAGAAGCCGGTGCCGACATGGTGATTCTTTGCGATACCAACGGAGGAAGTCTGCCGGAAGTGATCGTCGAATGTCTGAAAGCCGCACAGAACGAACTGTCGATTCCTGTCGGGATTCACTGTCACAACGATTGCGAACTCGCCGTTGCCAATTCGCTGGCAGCTATCGATCACGGTGCAGTACAAGTTCAGGGAACCATAAACGGAATTGGCGAACGTTGCGGCAATGCCGATCTAATCAGCGTGGCGTCGAATCTGGCCCTGAAGAAAACCGGATACGAAATCCTTCGTCCCAATGGGATTGCTCGACTGACCGAACTTTCGCGTTATGTTTACGAGATCGCGAATATGAATTTTCGATCGGGGCAGGCGTTTGTCGGTTCGAGTGCGTTTGCACATAAGGGGGGGATGCACGTGCACGCCGTCAATCGCGTGTCGCACAGTTACGAACACATCAACCCCGAAGTTGTCGGCAACGTCCGCCGCGTGCTGGTGAGTGAACTCTCGGGCCGTTCGAACATTGTCGCTAAGACGACGAAGTATCAGTTGAATCACGATCAACAATTAATGACAAAGATTCTCGAAGAGGTGCAGAATCTCGAAAACACCGGTTATGAATTCGAAGCCGCCGAGGCGTCGTTCGATCTTCTCGTCCGCAAAATCGCGGGAACCTACGAGCCGAAATTCGAGCGGATTCATTATCGCGTCAATGTCGAAACCGATGCCGCCGAAGAACCGAAGACCGAAGCGACGGTCAAACTACGAGTGAACAATCACACCGAACACGTCGTCGCCGAGGGGGATGGCCCGGTCAATGCTCTCGATCGGGCATTGCGGAAGGCTCTTTCGCCCAGTTATCCGAACCTCGAACGAATGCACCTTGTCGACTACAAAGTCCGCGTGGTCAATTCGAGCGAAGGGACGGCGGCTCGCGTCCGCGTCGTCATCGAAAGCCGCGACGCCGATGAAGTCTGGAGCACCGTCGGTGTGAGCGAAAACATCATCGAAGCGAGCTGGCTGGCTCTCGTCGACAGCGTCGAATACAAGATCTTCAAAGATGAAGGCGTAGCGAGCGATTCAAAATTGACCGCATCAGCGTCAGTAACATGACAAGGCCCGAGCGGCGGGGTTTACCCCCGCCCTCTTCGTGGTCAGAAAGGCGGGGATAAATCCCGCCGCTCGTGGACATCGATTGCTTCATCTTATACATTCTGGCCAGCCACAATTTTAAGGCTCTCCTTCTTCATCACGGACCGAACCGATATGCCGACCGAACTTTCGAAGCAGTACGAACCGAAAGAGGTTCAAGCGAAGTATCTTCCGTTTTGGGAATCTCGCGGTTATTTCGACGCCGCTCCCGATCCGTCAAAGCAGCCGCACACGATTATGATTCCGCTCCCCAATGTCACCGGGGCACTGCACATGGGGCACGCCCTCAACGGCACGCTGCAGGATCTCATCACGCGTTATCGACGAATGCAGGGTTTTGAGGCCTTGTGGATGCCCGGGACCGATCACGCCGGCATCGCCACGCAAGCGGTCGTCGAGCGGCGGATGCTCGAAGAAGAAGGACTCACACGGCATGACATCGGCCGCGAAGCACTCGTCAACCGCATCTGGAAATGGAAAGATGCGTACGAACACCGCATTCTCAATCAGCTCAAACAGCTCGGCGCCTCGTGCGATTGGCGGCGTGTGCGGTTCACTCTCGACGACGTCTGCTCGCGAGCCGTTCGTCGCACGTTCTTCAAAATGTTTCGCGACGGATTAATCTATCGCGGCAAACGGCTGGTCAACTGGGATCCCTATCTGCAAACCGCCGTTGCCGACGACGAAGTCTTTCACGAAGAAGTCGACGGCCACTTCTGGACGTTCGAGTACCCGGTGGTGGGCAGCAACGAACGAATCGCCTTCTCGACAACGCGCCCCGAAACGATGCTCGGCGACTCGGCGGTTTGCGTCCATCCCTCCGATGAGCGGTATCTGCATCTTATTGGCAAGAATGTGCGCATTCCTGTGAACGACCGTGAGATTCCGATCATCGCCGATGCGCTGCTCGCGAAGAAAGACCTCGGGACTGGTGCGGTAAAAGTGACTCCCGCGCACGATCCCAACGACTACGCCTGTGGTCTGCGTAACAATCTCGAGATGATCAACATTCTCAACGCCGATGGAACGCTCAACGAGAACGCCGGCAAGTACAAAGGGCTCGATCGTTACGAGGCCCGCAAGCGGGTCGTCGCTGACATGGAAGTCCTCGGTTACTTCGTCAAAGTGGAAGATCGAAAAATCGAACTGGCGCACAGCGACCGCTCGAAGACACCGATTGAACCGTATCTGTCGGACCAATGGTTCGTACAGATGGCGGATCTTGCGCAGGGGGCAATCGACGCCGTCAACGACGGCCGCGTGCGGTTCTTCCCCGGCCGTTACGCGAGCACGTATCTCGACTGGCTTGGTGAGAAACGTGACTGGTGCATCAGCCGGCAGTTATGGTGGGGACACCGTATACCGATCTGGTATTGCGACACCTGCACTGAGGCCGATTTGAAATCTGCTTTCGCAGGGCGAGAAGATCTCACATGGACCCGCGATACTGAAGATCGCTATTGGCTGATCTGTAGTGAGACCGACCTCGCCGAGGATGCGCTCGGTGCGGATCATACGCTTCGCCAGGATGACGACGTTCTCGACACCTGGTTCAGTTCGGCACTGTGGCCACATGCCACACTCGGCTGGCCCGATCTCGATCGCAATCCGCCGATGCAAGGGGACAATCCCTCCGCTACTTCCGATGGCAACGCCGTGCTGAAATACTTTTATCCCGGCAGCGTGCTCGTCACCAGCCGTGACATCATCACGTTGTGGGTCGCGCGGATGGTCCTCACAGGGCTCTACAATCTTGGCGATGTACCATTTCATCACGTCTGCATTCACCCCAAAATTCTCGATGGATTCGGGCAGACGATGTCCAAATCAAAAGGGAACGGCGTCGACCCGATGGACCTCATCGATAAATACGGCACCGATGCCGTGCGTTTCACCATCGCTTCATTCGCCGGCGAAACGCAAGACGTGCGACTGCCGATGGGCTACGAGTGCCCGCACTGCGGCGTGGTGATTCCTCAGACCCTCGAACATCAAAAAGCAACTCCGTCCGGCGGAGAAAAACCCCGAATCAAATGCCCCGGCTGCAAGAAGGCTTCGCAGTATTCGAGCCCGTGGTTCGAACCCGATCCTGATGAACCCGTCGCACGCGTTGTCAGCGACCGCTTCGAATACGGGCGAAATTTCTGCAACAAGCTCTGGAACGCCTCGCGATTCGTGATGATGAATCTCGAAGGTTACACGCCCGGTGCGATCGATGAATCCGATCTTGCTCTCGAAGATCGCTGGATTCTCAGCCGGCTCTCGTCGCTCACGCACGAACTGACGGCGATGCTCGACCGCTATCAGTTCGATGGGGCCACTCGTATTCTTCGTGATTTCACGTGGAATGAATTCTGCGACTGGTACATCGAGATGATCAAACCCCGGCTGCGCGATGAAGACAAGAAACCGCTCGTGCAACGCGTGGTCGTCGGCATTTTGGATGTGCTTGTGCGATTGTTGCAACCGTTCATGCCGTTTATCGCCGAGGAACTATGGCAGAAGTTGAACGAGGTTGCTCCCGAGCGCGGTTTGCCGGATCCACTAAAAACTGCAGAGAGTGTGATGATTGCCCCGTGGCCGCAGTTGCCGACGGCATGGCAAGATCGTACGCTCGAAAACCGCTTTTCGCGGCTGCAAGAGACGATCGTCGCCGTGCGGAATATTCGCGCGATGTACAACATCACGGCATCGACGCCGCTGAAGTTACATGTGCGCTGTCCTGAAGAGGTTGCTGCCGATCTCAACGGCGTCGCCGGTCAATTCGATAATCTCGCGAGGACGATGCTGGAATCGGTCGGGGCCGACGTGACCCCTCCCCCAGGATCGGCGAATTTTTCGGTGACCGATGCCGACGGTTTCATTCCTCTGGAAGGGATTATCGACCGCACCGTCGAACTCGACCGGCAGCAGAAAGAGAAGAAGAAACTCGAAGGCTTCATCTCGGGCCACGAAAAGAAGCTGTCGAACGCCAGTTTCGTCGAACGCGCCCCCGCCGACGTCGTCGCAAGCGTCCGCGAAACACTTGACGGGCTGAAGAAGCAGCTGCAGAGCGTCGAGGAGATCATTCAGCAGCTTAGTGCTGATTGAAATGTCGAATGTCGTAGCTCGAATGTCGAATCAAGTCCGAATGACGATACGCCTGCATTCGTCAGTCGATAACACACATTACATTTGGACATTCGGATTTCGACATTCGTTATTCCCGACGTACCGTTTCCCTTACGATGTTCTCAACATATAATTGCCGCTATCGTTAGGACGTTGAAGCACATCAGAAATAGTCGGGCATCAGGGGGTATCGCCGTGGCAGTCAAAATGGAACTCGTGAGAATCATCATCAGCGAACTCGGCGAGCAGCAGATGATATATCTCCGCGAAGTCGACGGCACACGGACGTTTCCGATTTTGATCGGCATCTTCGAAGCCACCAGCATCGACCGGCGCGTCAAAGGGGAAGTCCCCATGCGGCCGCTCACGCACGACCTGCTCAAAAACGCCATCGAGAAAATGGGAGGGACGGTGCAGGACGTGGTGATCAACAACCTCAGCGAACACACGTATTACGCTGTCATCCGCATCGAAAAAGATGACGGCGAAATCGTCGAACTCGACAGCCGCCCCAGCGACGCCATCGCGCTCGCCGTGCATTACTCGCCGCACCTGCCGATTTATGTGGAAGAATCGGTGCTGGATGAGGTGACGTGAGGGAGGGATGCCGCAACCCAACACGATTTCATTGACACAGTCATGAATTTCTACGCCACTTGTGACTACACTACACCCAACTGCAGCAACGTCTCCCGGATCGCCGCGCGGCCTGATTCCGGGACGTCCAGTCTCGGTGGGCGGCTGGGGCCGCCGTGTAGGCCTACAATATCCATCGCCGCTTTGACCATCGCGGCGTCGTCGTGGGCCATGCGCAAGCGTTCGAGCGGGGCGATGCGCTTTTGGATTTCTATCATCTTCGGCCAATTCTGCTCAAGAGCCGCGGCGTGCAGTTCGAGTTCCGGCTCGGGCCAGAAGTTGCTTTGTCCCGACGTGAAACCTTCCATCCCCATCTGATACCGCAGATGCGCTACGCCTGGGTCGTGCTTTTTGTTGCCGACCCACACGAATCGCGAGCCGAGTTTCTGGATCGCTTTGAAGAATTCTTGCGGCACCAGGCAGGGATCTTTGATGCCGATGATCGAATCGATCTCGGCGAGATCGACGAACAGCTCCGCCGGCCAGCCTTGCGTGTTGTACGGCATTAAAGGGAGCGACGTCGCTTTCGCGATTTCGCGAAAATACGCGACCACGCCGCTAAGATCGGCGGGGATTTTTCCGCGAATCAGCGGCGGCATGCCGAGCAGAAGTTCGATACCGAGTTTTTCGTAGCGCGGGATCAGATCGTGAGCCTCGCGGAAATTCCCCGGCAGACAGGCGATGATCAGCGCCCGCCCGTTCGACACGCCGAGTGCGGTCTTGGCGAGCAACTCGAGTTCGTCAATGTTGAGCGTTTCGATCTCCCCCGTCCCGCCACCGACGGCGATCACTTTCATTCCGTGCGAGATCAGGAACTCGATATTCTTTTCGAGTGCCGCGACGTCGATCTGCAAGATGTCATCGTTGCGAAACGGCGTGACGGCGTATGTGTGGACGTTCTTGAGTCGCTGAAGAAGGGAGGGGGGGAAGTTCATGAGTGCTTTCAAGTACGTCAAATATCACCACTCTGATGAAACAGAGTGGGAGATGGGGAGAGTGGGAGACAAGACGCTCATTCCGACACATCCTTCATCCCCTCTCACGACAATATGTCGTGTATCGGCTTGCCGTGGTCGATTTCTAACCGTTGGCGGCCGGGGATGTCGAGGCGGTGCGGGTCGAGTCCTAATAGATGCAGCAGCGTCGCGTGGATATCGGTCACATAGTGCGGATTCTCGACGGCGTGGAACCCGAGCTCGTCGGTCTTGCCGTGGACATAACCTTTCTTGATGCCGGCCCCGGCGAACCAGACGGTGAACCCGTGCGGATGGTGATCGCGACCGGTGAATACCTTGTAGGCGTCGCGAACTTCGACGCCGGGCGTGCGGCCGAATTCGGTGCAGAAGACGACGACGGTATCGTCGAGCAGTCCGCGGCGTTTCATATCCTTGAGGAACCCGGCGATCGGTTTATCGACCCGTTCGCACGAGCGGGCATGCAGCTTCTTGAGATCGAGGTGCGAATCCCATTCGCCGTAATCGCTGACGTATGCCAGCGTGAATCGAACGCCTCGCTCGCACATCCGCCGGGCAGCGAGCAGACGGCGGCCGTAAATTTCGGTCGTCTTGTTATCGATGCCGTAGAGCTGCATGGTTTCTTGCGTCTCACCCGACACGTCGATCGCTTCGGGGACCGACATCTGCATGCGGTAGGCAAGTTCGTATGATTTGATGCGCGCCCGCAGCTGGTCATCCTGCGGATATTCGACTCCGGCCAGCTTGTTGATCTCACCAATGAATTCGAATTGGTTGCGCTGTTCTTCGGCGAGAACGCCAGCCGATTTCACACCGAAGGGGAGGGGATTCTTCGGATCGAGCGAGAGTTCGACTCCGGAATATTGAGGGCCGAGATAATCGGCATAGTAATCTTGCTTGATGCGGCTGTCTTTCGATTCTCCGATGAAGACGAACTGCGGGAGATTTTCGTTGAGGGTGCCGAGGCCGTAGTGAATCCACGAGCCGATGACCGGCTGAGGGGGATCGAGCTTGTGCCTTCCGTGATGCATTTGAAATTCGGCGGCGTGATCGTTGTCGGTGGTGTACATCGATCGAACGAAGGCGACATCGTCGACACAATCGCCGAAGTGAGGCCACCAGTCGGTGATTTCGATACCGGCTTCGCCGCGCTTGCGAAAGCCGACCTGCATCGGAAAGATCTTCGAATGGGGACGATCGCCGCCGACGACGGCGCGGGATCGTTCCATAAAGAGGGGATCTTTTGTCGGGTTCGCGTACTCGGTCTCGTCGTACGTCTTGTCGGCATATTTCGTGAGGGCCGGCTTGGGGTCGAAGGTCTCCATCTGGCTGTAGCCGCCGGAAAGAAAAACCCAGATCACTTTTTTCGCTTTGGGAGCGAAATGAGAACGGCCATCGGGCAAGATATGTGCCTGCTGTTCGCGAGCCAGGGTCGACTGCTCATTCCCCAACATGGCACCGAGGGCCAAACCGGTGAATCCCATGCCGATGTCAGCGAGAAAAGAACGGCGGGACGCCATAAGATAAGGAGACCGGGAGATATGGAGACTGGGAGAAAATGCAGTAGAGTTCATTGAAACAATATCCATTTGTCGGGGTTATTTATCATTGTGACTAGCATGGCAATGATCTCGTCGTATTCATTATATATTGGCTTCACAATTTCTCGATCGACATATTTACTATCGACGGCGAACTGGATCCAGACTTGAGTTTCGGCCGCCTCGGCTTCACTGTCACACAACTTGGCAATAAATGCTCCCTTGTACCTTCGCTTCTGCCATGCTTCCGCCAGGTTGGCGCAGACGGAACGAGACGACCTGCGAACTTGATCGATTAACGAATATCTTTCTTCTATAGGAAACGACTTGGTCGTTTCAAATAACGTCATCGCCGCTGTGTAGGCACGCTGATAAACGATCAAGTCCGTATGACGGCGAATCTTGGATTCCATCACTCTCCCCGTCTCCTGGTCTCCCTGTCTTCCTCAGCGGATTGTCACGAAATCTGTATGGTTAAACAAAGCCTGTGCGAGAGTTTCCCGCGCTCTCAACTGTGGATCGGTCGAGGCGGGAATGGTTTCTCCTTCCACCTGTTGTGCGATGACCTCGGGCTCCGCCTGTTCGAAGACGGCTTTTTGTTTTAACAGATAATTTCGGCTCAGTTCGAGTTCGGCATGACTGGGTGAGCGCGTCAGTATCTGTTCGAAGGCGGCGATGACGAAGTCTTCATCGGATATCGGCACAGTCGATAAATCTCGCGCCAGCAAACGGCCGAGCTTTTGCACGAGTGCGCTGTTGGTTAATGCCAAAGCTTGTTGCGGGCGGACGCTCGATGAACGGCGGTAACAGTCGCAGGCATCGGGAGCATCGAACAGGTCGAGAAACATCATCTTCTCTTCGCCGTGCTGCGAGAAATAGACCGAGCGTCGCCAGTTGGTTAAACCTTCGGTCTGCTCGACTTCTTTGCCGCCGAATGTTCTATCCAATTGTTTGGCGCTGGCGAGCAAACTGTCGCGGACGACTTCGGCTTCCATACGGGTGGAGTTGAAACGCCAGAGATAAACATTGTCGCGATCGATGGCGAGATTCGGATGATCGGACATGCCGGTGTAAGACTTCCGCCGATACGCCTGACTGGTGACGATTAGCCGATGAATCGGTTTCATCTTCCAATTGTTGGCGATCAGTTCCGCCGCCAGCCAGTCGAGCAGTTGTTGATGCGTCGGACGGGCACCATTTCGGCCGAACTCTGCCGGGGTGGTGACGATGCCACGCCCGAAATGCCGCAACCAGATGTGATTGACGGCGACACGAGCCGTGAGCGGGTTTTCTTCGCTGGCAATCCATTTCGCCAGTGCCGTTCTTCGCCCGGTGCTTTGTGTAGGATACTGTGGCCCGAGCGGTGTGTATTCGGTCGTATCGGTCGCCAGTGCCGTTTCCGCGTTGGCAACCGCGGTGTTCGCCGACGTCAGTTGAGCCTGTGCCTGCGTAATGGCGGGGCTTCGTTTTTCGTCGGTCATCTCCATCGCTTCAGCAGCGGCGAGCGCTTGAGATGCCGTCACCTGTGTCAACCTGGCGGCTGCCAAATTCGCTTCACGTTCGGAGCGAGCGGCGGCTATCATCAATGCGTCGCTATTCGCGTCATCGATTTCGGCAACCGGTTCTCCGCCTGGTAATGTATTGAGATAGCGATACGAGTCCGCGTCGATTTTCGCTTTCAGGCTAGCCGATTCCATTTCGGCCGACGCGAGTTTCTGCTGTGCGACGTCGACGAGTCCCTTCGCGGCATCGAGCTTTCGCTGAGCCTGTTGTAACGCGAGTTCGGCGGCTTTGAGTTCAGAAGAATCGGTCATCTGACTGCTCACCACCGATGTCGCCGGGGCTACGGTAAACGGTGCCTCGGTCCAGTCTTCGATTCCGATCAGATCTTTTTCTGTGCCATACAAGGGGGCTTCGAAGTCGAAACGGACGGTTGGCTTCGATGTCTCCGCTCCCGTGCCGCTCGTTTCAGTCACCTGCGCGAACATGAGGTCGTCGAATACTGTCCGCGTGCCGGTGCGAACATCGACGAGAATTCCGTGTTCGGCGTTCTTCGACTTATCCCAGCCGTTGAGAGCCGTCGGGACATTTTCGGCAAACGTTGTCTCGCCGTCGCTCGATTTCACAGTCACAAGCATCTGATTCTGACTTGGCTTAATTTGGTACGAGACATCAAATTGCATCTGCCCGGCGGCAACGTCGTATTTGCCGATTTCGAACTCTTCCCACCCGCCGGGACGGTACGATTTGATGATGCCATTTTGAAAGCAGACCCAACCGGCGGTCGCACCTTTCGTCAAACTCAGAGACAACTGAATATCGGCGTGTCCATCCTGAATGACCTGCAATCGATACGAAAATGTGGTCTGGTCGTCGACCTGCTTAAGTCCATTGAGGGGATTGATGAGACAACGCCGGCCTTGAGAGGCGTCAACGAATAACGATTGCCCCCCCGAGAGTGCGTTCACGAGTACGGACGATGATTTGGCAGCTTCGGCAGCGACGTCTCTCGCGGTTTGTGCCTGAGCAACAGACTGTTCCAGTTCCGGTAGAACTTGAGCGAATTGCGTATTCGCCGTCGAGAGTTCTTGCGAGGCAAGGCTGATGGCTTCTTGACGTTTTGCAAGTTCTTCTTGCCGAATGAAATCCTTCATCCCCGGATACCACGCTCGCGGCGGGAGATCGACTTTCACAATCGCGAAGGAATCGTGATTCAGGAACGCCGGCGGGCCGGGTTCGATTGGTGGTTTATCCTTGACGAAGCTATCTTCGCGGCCGCCAGTGTAGAATAACGTCTGGGCATCGAGTTTTTCGTCAAAGATGCGAATCGCTCCGCTTTGAATTGGTTTGTACGATGTTCCGTAGGTGTATTTCTGAAACAACCCAGGATCAGCTTCGCCGGCAACGCGATCGTGTCGCAGTTCAAGCGGCTCGAAAAACGCGCGGAATTTGAAGTATTCTTCCTGCGTGAGCGGATCGTACTTGTGGTCGTGACAGTGACAGCAGTTAAACGACAAGCCGAGAAACGCTTTGCCGGTATGCTCGATGTTGTCCTTCATCCAGGTGTTGTAATTCCAGCGAAAAAAATTGCGGACGAGAAAACCGGTGGCGACGACGTTGTCATCGTCTTCGCCGGCAATTTCGTCGGCGGCGAGCATCTCCATGACCATGCGGTCATAGCCTTTGTCTTCATTGAGCGAGCGGATGATCCAGTCTCGCCACCGCCAGATTTGGGCATAACTATTTAAGACGTCGGGAACCGCACGCCGACCGTACCAGTCGCTGTAACGCCAGACGTCCATCCAATGGCGTCCCCAGCGTTCGCCATATTGCGGACTGTCGAGCAGGCGATCGACAACTCGCTCGTAAGCGTCGATGCGATCGTCGGCGAGAAAGGCATGTAAATCTTCGCGAGAAGGGGGGAGTCCTGTCAGATCGATATACAACCGCCTCAACAGAACATGTTTCTCTGCCGGGTCGAGCGGTACCAGCCCACGCTCTTGCTGTTCGACGGCGATGAACTGATCGATCGGGTTTCGAGATTCACCAATCGAATCGACAACCGGCAGTTCCGGTCGGACAATCTTCTGAAACGCCCAATGGTCACGCGGGTCTTCTTCCGGGAGATCATCGGCTGGAGCCGCGGCTCCTAGAGCAATCCAAGTTTTGATGTGTTCAATTTGCTCTGCCGTCAATGGTTCGCCTTCCGGCGGCATGCGAATCGAATCGTCGGCTGCGGAGATTCGTTCGAGGATCAAACTTGTCGACGCATCGCCGGCAATGATCGCGGGGCCGCTGTCGCCCCCTTTCAGCATCGATGGGACGGTGTCGAGCCGTAAACTTGCTTCCTGTTTGAGTGCTCCGTGGCAGGCAAAACATCGCGATTTGAGCAGTGGTTTGACACTCGTCTCATACAGCTCGTTCTGATCTTCGGCATATGCCGTCTGATCCGCGTGAAATGCCACTTGCGAGGTGATGCTGAGCAGAATCAGGCAGAGTTGCGGGAACTTCATAATTATCCTGCCATAGGTCAAGAAACCGCTGTTGGGGGGAGGATGTCAGGTGGGAATAGGCCTATCACTATTGTACATCAGCATTTCTGCAATTCCAACTGCAATCATCGCTTCCTGTTCCATGAATCAGGGAGTTCACACGCTCATGGGTGCATCTGTTAAATGGTGGAGGTCATTCGGGTGGCCGGGACAGCTTTGTGTCCCGGTCGCCTGGCGACAAGAGGATTTCTCAGCCGAGGTCTTCGACCTCGATCCGGCCTCAAAGAGGCTAGCGACAGAGGCATAACGGAAGGGACCACCATTTAACGGAGGCACCCCACGCTCATCCGCAGGGTTCCTTGGTATTGACCCATTTCGGGAGTAGTCGTACGATTCCCCCCCCTTTGTGCAGAGGATGATGGCGAGCGGATTATCGTATGAAACAATGGCAAGCCACTTCACGCTGGCTGTGGATCGTTCTCGCTTTGGCGTTCCTGGCAAGGATTCTCGCCGCCATGATGCTTCAATACCAACTCGACCACGTCTGGAAACGAGATTTCTTTATTCCCGGCGATGCTGAAGGATATTGGGAACTCGGTAAATCGATTGCAGCCGGTCAGGATTATTCCGTCTACGATCCTCCTCGACGAGTGCTTCGTATGCCGGGGTTTCCCTTGGTACTCTCCGGATCGGTCGCCCTCTTTGGAAACAGTTTTTTTGCGGCTCGCATCGTCCTGGCATTTTTCGGCACGTTGGGTTGCGCGGCGGTATACCTGCTGGGACGCGAGTTATTCAACGACCGCGCGGCTCTTGTCGGAACAGCCATTGCAGCCGCGATGCCGACATTTGTGTTGTTCAGCGTGGTGATGCTGAGCGAGACGCTGTTTGCCCTGTTCATGCTTCTCAATCTCTGGGCGTTTGCGGTCTTTCTCAGAAAGTGCAATTCGAACGCTTCGCTGGCATCGATATTGTGCTGGGCCTTCATCGGCGGCGTACTTGTGACTGTTGCCAGTTATGTCCGACCGAGTTGGATTCTTGTCGGTTTCATATTTCCTGCCGTGTGGTGGATCTGCCGGAAATTCAGTCGTCAGGCCGCGCTGCAAGGGGTTGTCATGATCGCCGGCATGATTGTCAGTCTCGCACCCTGGGCATGGCGAAATTATCTGGTGACCGACAAGTTCGTTCCTATGACGCTCTGGATGGGGGCGAGTCTATATGACGGCTTGAATCCGCAGGCAACCGGCGAAAGCGAAATGTCATTCTTCGAGCGCGACCAGCTCCCGTTGAAAATGTCTGAATACGAAATCGATCGACATTACCGAAACGCGGCGTGGGAGTTCGTCAAAGCGAATCCCGGTAAGACCATGACACTCGCCTATTACAAGTTCGTGCGATATTGGAAACCCTGGCCCAATGCAACCGTCTTTCGAAACATGACCGTAATACTGGGGACTCTCATTGGTTTTTCATTTTTAATTGGTAGCGCTATCGCGGGAGGATGGACGTTGCGTGACAGCCATTGGGCATTGGTGCTGCTCGCCGGGCCCGTCATCTACTTTTGCCTGATACATATGGTGTTTGTGAGTTCGCTTCGTTATCGGCTACCTGGTGAATATGCACTGACTCTCCTTGCCGCATTTTACTGGACAAGTCGGGGTCGGGTGGAAAAGTCAGCGTCAACCGAATTAACGCCGGCTGGTTCATGAAGAGTCGGGGAGAGTTATCGATTGACGTTAGGTCAATTTGTTTTATTAGAACTGGTTTCATAACCCGGTTGGCGACCGAAAAGACGTTCAAATGGTCCTGAAATACTCGAAGTCCAGAGGGTTATGAAGCGGCTTCCCGCGTGAAAAGTTTCTGTATGAATCTCCGCAAAACGTTCAAATGGACTGCGATCTTTCTCTTCCTCCTGGTGATGGCAGGTGGGGGCGTGGGATATTGGATTTGGATGCAGGGAGACGAACTGCTGAAAGCCACGATCATCACTCAGGCCAATACGATCATTCCCGAAGGCGATTTCAGCTTGGGGACAGCTCATTTCGATCTCAGTCGACGCATTCGTCTGTACGACGTAGAACTAAAACCGAAAACCGACCAGCCGCCGATGGTGAGCATCCCCGAAATCATTCTTAAGATCGATAACGATCTGCTTGCACGCGAACAACGTGTTCTCGTCCATAAAGTTACTATCGAACGACCTACGTTCGAATTTGTGTTACGGCGCGACGGCACATGGAATTGGCAGTCGATCTGGCCGCTTCCTGCGAGTGACAATAGCTTGCCCGAATTTGAAATTCAGCGGGCGACCATTACGCTGCATTGGGAACCTGCTTCGGGCGTGCAGCATACGTCTGTCACGCTGCAAAACGTCGATTTGCATCTGATTCCCTCAGGACATCGAGAGTTTCATGTGACTGCCGCCGGGGATGTGAATTTCTCCGGAAAAGTAAACCTCGAAGGGAAACTCAATCTCGAACGCAGCTCGTGGACCGTGATCGGCAAATGGAAGGGGCTGAAGGCCGGGCCGGAACTGGGGCAACTCATCTCTACGATATTCCCCGAGTTCGACGAAAAGTTGCAGCGATTGTTGGCAGAGAATTCTGAAACATTCTCCGATGCTGCCTATGATGATGAGTTGGATAATGAGCAGCAAGAACTCGACGAAAGCAAGAACGCCGTCGACGCCGTTAGTGATGTAACTTTTTCGGAAAACCATCCGGAGGCATCCTCTGCTCAAACTCCTGTTACATCGCCTTCGATCGATTCGGTTCGACAAACGGCTGATTCTGGTGACCCGGAACGTGTCTCGACACTGTGGACCGGTGATACGAGGCAGGCGGAAGGAATAAGCGACTCGTCCGCTTCTGCACGATCGATTTCGCAAAGACTTTGGCAAGGGTTATCTGCGTCGCTCGATGTGGGTTTCGAATTGTCATCGAGTTCAAGTTACAAAGTTCCCCGGGCTCGAGTCAGTGTGCAGGTGCAGGAGGGACGCTTGGCCCATCCCGATTTGCCCTTTGATCTGAATGAACTGTTCGGTACTGTCATCTGGGATAACAACTCGCTCGAAATCCGTGATATGCAGGCGACTCACGGTGCGACTCAGTTTTTATTGCATGGAAAGCGCGCACAAACTGCTGAAAGTTTTTCGAGTCTATGGCATGTGCAAATGACAGGGCTTGTGCTCGATCAGCAATTTCGTAATGTCCTCCGCGGCGGTGTTGCACGGTTGTTCGACGCCATTCAACCGCGCGGGAGCGTCGACCTGGTATTCGATCTCAAAGAGAATCATCCCACGGACGTGACTTCAATTCAACGGGCATCGATCGAGGAGAATCGTGAAGTACACGTCGCTTTAGACGAGGTTTCGGCCGACGAAGCCGCGTCCCTCGATTCGATTCTGCCAATAGGGAGGGAAATTGACACGGCGTCGCGCGCGCCGGAAACACCGCTGTCTTCAACGCCGCGCCGCTGGGAAGTTGAAAACTTGTTGTTTACTGTAAAAGATGCGTCGATGATGCTGGCTAAGTTCCCGTATCCGATTCACCATATCAGCGGTCAAATTCAGCAACAAGATCGGGAGTTGTCTGTTTCACTGCAGGGGATGGCGGGCAAGCGGCCTGTTGTCGCAAAAGGGATGATCCAAAATCCGGGCATCGATGCCGGAGTCGACATGACGATTGTCGTCGACAAGATTTCCATCGACGAAACTCTGATCGCGGCGTTGCCGAGCGACATTCAACCGACCGTCAACGACTTACGACTGACCGGGACAATGGACGGTGCCGTTCACGTTGTCCGACCGGGGGGCCGTCATCGGCTCTGGTCGATTTTCGTCGATGCCGATATTGCCGACGGAACGATTCAATTCCAGAAATTTCCACTGCGGATGATCGACCTCAACGGTCATCTGATCTATTCAAATTCAAATCACCGCTGGTCGGTCACCGATTTGCATGCAAGGCGAGGCAAGGGGATTATCGAAGGAGAAGCACACTTTCGTTCTCCTGCACACAGCCACGAACTGTCGCTTAATCTCAAAGCCGAACAGCTTCCCCTCGATGGAAATCTGCTACAGGCGCTTCCCGAAGGACTTCGACGTGCCTGGGAGTTCATGGATCTTCGCGGCACAGCGGACATCTCGGCCATCGTGTTGTGGAATCCCGATGAGGCGGTGGATATTACGCTTCCAACCGTAGAAGTGACCAATGGAAGCCTGCGATTGGAATCGTTCAAATATCCTCTCGAGCAAGTCCGTTCAAAATTCCGGTACAACGACGGGCTGGTTCATTTTCATTCGTTCAGCGGCCGTCACGATGATACGTTGGTGCGTGCGAAGGGTATGATGCGACTGATGGACGACGGTGGATGGAACCTGCATCTGGAACCATTTTTTGTCGATGACCTGCTACCGGGGCGTAGTTTTCGTCGGGCATTGTCGCCGGCTCTCAAACAGGCTGTCGACTCCGTCGATCTGCAGCAGCCTTTGTCGATGTCGGGCAAGGTGACCTTTGAACAGAAAGTCGAAGATGAAACATTGTTGCCGATGTCAGCGGCATTCGACGTCGAAACGATACTCACCGGCAATGCGATTGATGTTGGCGTCGAAGTCAAGAACATCTACGGTCGCGTCACCACTTCAGGAACATGGGATGGTTACCAATGTAAAATGATCGGCACGATTGATCTCGAATCGCTGCTGGCACACGGTTATTACATCACACAGGTGCAAGGTCCGTTTCGTTTCGATAATCAAAGGCTCATGCTTGGCTCGCCGCAGATGGTCAATTCGATCCGTTCATCATTGCCGCAGACACCGGTTCCCTCTGAAGAACGAATCGCCGGCAGAACGATCGGCGGAGTTATCACACTCGATTCGGTGATCGAAGCGGGGACTCCTCCGCCACAAGAAACATCGGGCAATTACAATGCAGTGCTGACGCTCTCCGAAGGCAGGCTCGAAACCTATGCGCAGCAGTACCTCACCGACAAAAAGAATTTGCGAGGCGTGATCAACGCCTGGTTGAGCTTGAACGGAACAAATTCCGATTCAGAGTCGCTACGTGGGTTTGGTCAATTGCGGATCAGTCCGGCAGCAATCTACGAGTTACCGGTGATGATTCGGACGTTACAGTTGCTCCGCCCGGGCCCGCTCGAAAAAGCAGCGTTTCAATATGTTTTTCTCGAATTCAACCTGATCAATCAACGCGTCGAATTTAATAAGATCGATCTGGTGGGTGATGCCGTCAGCTTGCGCGGCCGCGGGACGGCGACGCTGGATGGAAAGCTCGATCTCGACTTTTATTCGATGATGTCGCAGAACCAGATGTCGATTCCGATATTGAGTGCGATCGTCGGTGAAGCGACGAAGGGCTGGGTGGGAGTGAAAGTGACCGGCGAAGTTGGCAACCCCGACGCCGAAATTCAACCCTTGAAAAACCTCGACACGGCTCTCAAGACGTTTCTCGGGGCATTCGATCCTGGAAAGAGCTATCCGTCACCTCGACTGACAACTCCCAACCGTCCTGTGCCGCGAACAAACGTCTTTCCCGGGTTGCCGACATTCGCCCCTCCGTTCCAACCACGGCAGAGCCCCCCGCAGTCGGCGTCTCCCAATCGGCCGACGTCAACGCGGTGACAAGTCGCGAGTCCCAAGTTTACTGATTCACCAGCACATTCCGGATCTGCTGTTGGACAAGCGGTGGGATGTGGCGTGAGAAGACGACACGCTGGCTCGGCGTGATGGCGATGAAACCGTGCACAATGCCAGTTTCGTTCACAATGCCGGCGATATGCTCTTTCGTCAGTGAGGTAAGCGCACCGCGCGTGACATGGATCGACCCCGAGCGAATCTTCACAAGAGTATTCACATTCGGCGGGGGCGCGAAACGGAAATGCACTCGACCAAACAGCGCAGCGATGATGATGACGACAATCGTGAGTAACCACATTGCACGACAATGTTCAACGTTAAGATGCGATTTTCTATCGAAACCGATCGTACGATCAATCCAAAATGCCATACTCTGGGGAATTCGTCAATTGCACCGACAAAATCGCCTCGGCCCGTCATGCCATTGATCCCTTTCCAAAAACCGAATATTTTGGCGACCATTCAAATATACTCCATAAAACATTGAGTTCCGCTCGATTTTGAACTATAAATATAAACGAACCGTGATGTGATTGACGATATCACATCCAATGAGTTGACGAACTATGGAGCCAGCCGATGATTTCTATGATCGACGGCGAAGGACAATCAAATGGCCTGTCCCGGCGTGGGTTTCTAACCGCCGGAGCGATGGGATTGGGAAGTCTGTCGCTTGCCAATCTGCTGCGCGCGGAATCCGCCGTGGGGCTTGGTTCCTCTCATAAGTCGATCATCTTCGTGCATCTTGACGGCGGTCCGCCACAGATGGACATGATCGATCTCAAGCCGCTTGCTCCTGTGGAAATTCGCGGAGAGTTTTCACCAATCGCGACCAACGTTTCGGGAATTCAAATCGGCGAGCTGCTCCCTCGCATGGCTGAGGCGGCTGATCAGTTTGTGTTTGTCCGTTCGCTGGTCGGATCGACCGGGCGGCACGATGCCTTTCAATGTCAATCGGGTTATGACGAAAAAGACCTTTCGGGTATCGGTGGACGACCGGTACTGGGGTCGGTCGTTGCCCGTTTGAAGGGCTCACCAGCCGATCCCGCGCCCGCATTTATCGATCTGATGCAAGGACGTCCGCTCGTTCGCAACAGTGCCCGCCCGGGATTTCTCGGCCCGAGCTACAAGCCTTTTCGTCCCGATATTTCGACAATGTTCGAACGAGAACTCGAAAAAGGGATGCAGGGAGAACTTGCCCGACTGGGGGCAAATCATAGCATCGCGTTAACTCTTAACGATGCCATTACACTCGATCGCCTGAACAACCGACGTCAACTCATGGCGCAGCTCGATCGCATTCGCCACGATGTTGACGCCAGTGGCATGATGGACGCAATGGACCAGTTCGAACAGCAAGCCGTAGGAATTCTGACCTCGGGCCGATTGGCCGACGCACTGGATTTCGAAAAAGAAGACCCACGCGTTCTCGCCCGGTATACGTTCTCTGAATCGTCGGACGGGACGAAATTTTCAACGGCTGACGGACCTCAGGCGGTCCGCAAATTCTTGCTGGCCCGCCGATTGATCGAAGCGGGGTCTCGCATCGTCAGTCTCACGATAAGCGATTTTGATACGCACAGGGACAATTTTCCCCGCTTAAGAAGCGTATTGCCGATCGTCGATTATGGATTGGCGACACTGATTGCCGATCTTGATGAGCGAGGCATGCTCGACGACGTCTGCATATGTGCCTGGGGTGAATTCGGTCGAACGCCGCGCGTCAACAAGAACGGCGGTCGCGATCACTGGCCGCGGGTCGGTCCGGTAATTCTTGCCGGCGGCGGACTGCGCACCGGGCAAGTGATCGGAGAAACGGACAGTACGGCGAGTTATGCGACATCGCGTCCCGTCGATTATAAAGACATCTTCGCCACGCTATACCATACGATCGGCATCGACGCTCTCTCGACCACGCTCACCGATCCGCATGGTCGTCCGCAATATCTGCTCGATGCCGGGCGTGTACTCAAGGAACTGGTGTGACGCACCTTAAAGAGTCACGATTCGATCAACTCAAAATCGGATGTCATCTCGTTGGAATCTTCGTCTGAATCGAGCGATGAACTGTCGGGTTTCAATTGAGAGATTTTCTTTTCAAGCCGTTTCATCACTCTCTGGACGCCGGGTCTTTCAGGGCCATTTGGACGATCGTTTCGTCGCCAACCGGGGTATGAAACCAGTTCTAAGACAGAATCTCCTGCACGACACGGGCTTCACTTACGCCTGTAAGACGTTCTTCGAGACCGTTGCGCGGATACGACAGGTGTTTGTAATCGAAACCCAATAGATGCAATACCGTTGCGTGCCAGTCGGTAATGCTGACCTTATCGACCGCAGCGGCCAGGCCGACTTCATCGGTCTCGCCGTAAATCGTTCCGGATTTGACTCCTGCACCGGCGAGCCACTGAACCATCGCATTCTTATTGTGATCTCGTCCCGCCTTGCGTTCGTCTTTGTCGCCAGGAAGTTGTGCGATCGGCAGGCGTCCCATTTCACCTCCCCAAAGTACGAGTACGTGGTCGAACAATCCCCTCTGTTTGAGATCTTTCAGTAACGCTGCGATCGGTTTATCGGTCTTCTCGCACGCACTTTTGAGCGTCGAGCTGATCTCGTTATGATTGTCCCAGATCTGCCCGTTGATGAAGAGTTGCACAAACCGTACACCCCGTTCGACAAGCCGGCGTGCGATCAGGCAACGCCTGCCATAGGAATCGGTTGCTGGTTCGTCAATGCCGTACATCTTTAACGTTTCGGCAGTTTCCTGCGAAAAATCGAGTGCCTCCACTGCCGAGAGCTGCATGCGCGCGGCGAGTTCGTAGCTCGCCAAACGTGCGTCAAGCTGAGATTGAAACGGCCGGCGGTCTTTATGAAGTTGATCGAGAGAACGCTGCAATTGTCGCTCTTCGAACGTAACACGATCAGGTTCGTCGTATTCACGCTTCAAGTGCAACAGTGGCTCCCCCGTTGCGCGAAAGCGCGTTCCTTGATACACCGGCGGTAAAAATCCCGATTGCCAATTCTGCGTGCGATTGATCGGCAAGCCCTCCGGGTCGTCAAGCACGACATAGGCCGGCAGATTCTGGTTTTCGCTTCCCAATGCGTACGTCACCCACGAACCAAACGAGGGATAGCCGGGAAGCGTTCGGCCGCTGTGCACCTGAAACAAAGCAATTTCGTGAGTAAGATTTGTGGTATGTACCGAACGAATCAATGCGACATCGTCGACGCATTCAGAGAAATACGGCATCGCATCGGAAACATCCATGCCGCATTCACCGTACTTTTTGAACTTGAAAGGACTACGCATCAGCAGACCGGCGGAATCGGGAGACTCGACCTCGCCCGCGATCTTATCAAAGTACGACTTGCCATGACTTCGATCGAGTTCGGGTTTCGGATCGAACAAATCCATCTGGCTCGGCCCGCCGTTCATGAAGAGATGAATGACGGCCTGGGCCTGAGGTTTGAAGTTCGGTTCTTTAGGTGATAGATCGTGAATTCGACGTTCGCTTGCGGTGAGATCCTGTTCTAACAGCCACGCCAAAGCCGCCCCGCCGACGCCACTGGCGACCCGGTCGAAAAACCCCCGACGTGATACCTGTTGAAGTACACCCTGGCTTTGTTCAAACGTCATCACATAACCTCAAATCTCAGTCGATGGTGATAAACTCCGCTGAATTGAACAGAGCGTGGCAAAGATTGACCAGCGCCTTTTCCGCAGCTTCGGCTGCAGCATCCGTTGACTTCTTTTCGTCAACAGAAAGTTGAGACAACCACTGATCCGACAGTTCTTTCAAGGCGGTTGTCGCAATCTGGTTTTCTTCGATTGTGGGCTTCCGGGCAAAGGCGAGTTTCCACGCCACTTCAATCTGGGCCGGCGTTTCTGTTCCGGCGATGTCTTTAACGCGAGCGGCAAAACGCTCGGCGAGCTTGTGCACGAACTGATTATTCATTAGATGCAGTGCTTGCGGAGCGACGGTCGAAATCGGTCGATCGACGCAGTTCGGAAGCATCTGCGGCAAATCAAAATCTTCAAGCATCGTCAACGTTTGTGTCCGTCGCTGCAGGATATACACCGTCCGACGCCAGCCGAGGTCGGTCCCTTGGGAAACGACAAGCCCCGAAGGATGAGAGTCGACCGCGTCAGGAGGTCCGAATGGAGTGACATCCAGCCGTCCGGCCACGGCGAGCAGACTGTCGCGAATAATCTCGGCTTCGTTGCGGCGCATCGGCATTCGCGAGAGGAGCATGTTTTCAGGATCTTGCTGTTCCATCTCCTCCGTCAACCGCGATGACTGCCGATATGCGGACGAAGTGACCATGAGTCGATGCATCTCTTTGATGCTCCAGCCATTGTCGATAAACATTCGAGCCAGCCAGTCGAGCAGCTCTGGATGCGTCGGCAGATCGCCGGTTTTGCCGAAGTTATCGAGAGAGCGGACGATGCCGGCACCAAAATGATGACGCCAAATGCGATTGACCATGACACGAGCCGTGAGCGGATGATTCGGCTCGGTGAGCCAGCGGGCAAATGCCAATCGACGCCCCGTTTGTTTGGCATCCGGCCATGGGGGGGTAACGACAAACGGCGTTTTGCCATCGGTGAGCACGGAGAGAACGCCCGGTCCGACTTCGCGGCCGAATTTCTTGTAGTCGCCCCGCTTGTAGATATAAGTTGGTGACGGTTCGCCGCGATCCCACAACGCAAAAATATAGGGTTCAGGACGACGTTGATCGTTCAGTGCTTTGACTTGTCGATCGATCTCGTCGGCGAGCTTTTGAAATTCGGGTTCAAGCTTTTTTAGTTCATCGGTATTGAATTTCAATTCCGCTTCGAATTTTGTGGCGAGATATTTTTGGATGTCGTCGCGCTGTTCGTCAGGTGTCGTCAGCATCTTGCGCAAATCATCTCGCAGTGGCTCGGGAAGCGTTGCGAGCTTCGTTTCTAATTGCTTCTTGTTGTACTCCGATTCTTTGGATGCGAGCGATTCGCGAAGCTTGGCGCTTTCTTCAGCGATTCGCTTTTCATTTGCCTCCCATTCGTTCTGTTCTTCCGTCGTTACGAATTTGAGTTTTCGTTCGCCCCACGGCCCCCGGGCATCGGTCTCTTTGGTGGCTTTCAACCAGTCGTGTTCGTCAAATGCTCCCTTGAAGATCGCCGACAGTCGATAATAGTCGCGGTGGGGAATCGGATCGGATTTGTGAGTGTGGCACCGTGCACATTTAAGGGTCAAACCCATCACCGCTGAGGAGAGGACATTGAGTTCGTCGGAAATAATATCCAGCCGATCCGGTACGAAGTTGGTGATGTTCGCGGTCGAGCCGTCCGGCGTCATGCGCAGAAAACCGGTAGCGACCAGATTGTCGTAGATTTCAGGAGTTATTACCGGAGCATGTTCATAATCGGCGAGCTCGTCACCGGCGATCTGTTCGGTCAGAAATCGGTTGTACGGTTTATCGTCGTTGAAGGCCCGAATCACATAATCGCGATATCGCCAGGCATTTTTGCGTACCACATCGGCATGTTGCACGCCGTACGAGTCCGAATACCCAGCCAGATCGAGCCAGTAACGTCCCCATCGTTCGCCATAGTGAGGAGAATCGAGCAGTCGATTGACAAGCTTTTCGTAGGCATTGGGAGAGTCGTCTTCCATAAATTGAGACGTTTCTTCCGGCGTCGGCGGCAGGCCGGTAAGATCGAAAAACAAACGGCGCATCAGAACCTGACGATCGGCTTCCGGAGCCAGAGTCATTCCCTTTGCCTCGAGTTTTGCAAGCACAAATGCATCAATGGGATTTCGCACACGATCGGTGTGTACTACCGACGGCACCGTCGGCAATTGAGGCGGCTGAAACGACCAGAAATCGCGGTCTTCATCGCTTACCAAGGGGTCGGGATCGGTCGTGGCAATATCGGGAGGTATGTCGGATTCGAGTGCGCCGGCTGCGATCCACGCGATGATCGTATCTGTTTCGTCTGGTTCGATCGGTTTGATGCTGACGTCGACAACTTTTCGTCGGGGGGGCATTTCTTCCGATCGAATTTTCTTTATGAGCAGACTCTCCTCGGGCTGTCCGGGAACAATCGCCGGACCGGAATTACCCCCTTTGAGCATCGACGCCTTGGTCCGCAGGTCGAGTCCCCCTTCTTGCACGTGTGTTCCATGACAGACCGTGCATCGCAGCCACAGAATGGGAATGACGTCATGTTGAGTGATTGTCGCGGAGTCGCCAGCTGTCCCGAACGATGCCCCCGCGGCAATCCAGCGGCGCACAAATTCGACCTGCTGATCGGTGAGGGGGCGTTCTCCTTCGTTTTCAGGAGGCATATAATGGTCGCGAATCGCTTCATACAACGGGCTTTCTTCAGGTTTGCCAGCCACGATGACGGCACCCGATTCGCCACCTTTCAGTACGCCTTCACGGATCGAAAGATTAAGTTCCCCCTTTTGGACATCATCCCCGTGGCATTTCCAACAGCGATCGCGAAACAGTGGCAAGATCGTTTTACTGTAAAAATTCTCATCGACCGCCGACTTATCGTCGGCGATGATGTTCGGTAACAGTACATTCGCGCACGAAATCATCGCGCAGCACAAAAAAATACGAAATACCTGCGATTTCAGAGGCGGGTGGTAACCAATGGGGGAGTGCAATTTCTTCATGACGTCATTTTACAACACGCATCCACGATGGTCTATACAATGTCCGTCGATTCATCGAATTTGAAACGCACCTTAACGAATGGCGACCAACTTGAATGGGACGATCGTGTTCGGTCGCCACATTCGTTATTTTACTTCTTATTCTGACCGTCAGGATTTTTACCTGGAACCAAGAAGGAATTCTCATCCATGCATCAGGCCGACGTAGCCGTGGTAGGGGCAGGGATAGTCGGAATGGCTCAAGCGTACGCTGCTGCTCAACGGGGAGTCTCGGTCGTTGTATTCGATCGCGATCCGCAGGCGATCGGTGCCTCTATCCGCAACTTCGGGATGATCTGGCCAGTCGGTCAGCCAAGCGGCAAACGCCATCGCATGGCGCTGCGCAGTCGTGCCATCTGGTTAAAGATAGCGGCCGAGGCAGGATTCTGGATTCAGGAATGCGGCTCTGTTCACCTCGCACATCACGACGACGAATGGAACGTGTTGCAGGAATTTCACGCACTGGCCGATTCGCTCGGCTACGAAACTGGTCTTCTGACGCCAAACGAAGTCATGGCCAAGTCTCCGGCAGCCAATCCCGATGGATTGCGGGGGGGATTGTGGAGCCCTACCGAATTATGTGTCGACCCGCGTGAAGCGGTGCGTACGCTACCGGCGTATCTCCATAAAAACGTTGCGATCGAATTTCGCTTCGGTACGACCGTTCGACAGATTGACGGCATGGAACTGGAAACATCAGACGGACAACATTGGCGTGCCGAACAGATTATTGTTGCCAACGGCAGCGACTTTGAAACGTTGTTTCCCGAGTTGTTCGCCAAATCGTCGCTGAAAAAGTGTAAGCTGCAAATGCTGAGAACTCGTCCTCAACCGGAAGACTGGCGGATCGGACCGCATCTTGCCAGCGGGTTGACCTTGCGCCATTACGCGAATTTTTCCGTTTGTCCGTCACTTGAAATCGTCAAGCATCGAATTGCTGACGAACAGCCGTTGCTCGATAAATTTGGCATACACGTGATGGCCGCTCAAAATCGGCTGGGGGAAGTCATCATCGGCGATTCGCACGAATATGGCGATGTCTTTACCCCCGTCTGCAGTGGTGAGATCGATCAATTGATTCTCAATGAACTCGCCTCGGTTATTACACTTAAAGATTGGACGATCGGTGAGCGGTGGTTCGGCGTCTACGCCAAACACCCGGAAAAAGCGTACTTCGTTCACGATCCTTACCCTGGCGTAAAAATCGTCACCGGCCTCGGCGGTGCAGGGATGACGCTCTCTTTCGGATTGGCAGACAGCCTATGGGGAGTTTAATCGCTCAACCCATAATCACAGCCGTACGGATCGAACGTCCGCTCAGTGCTTCTTCGATGGCGGCATTGATCTCGGCTAGTGAAAACGGATGGCCGAATAATTTCTCATAGGGATAGATCTTGAATGTCTTACGCAGAAAATCGACGGCATGTACCAAGTCGACGACCACGTAATTGTGAACCCCTTCGATGCGAATCAACTTACGCACAATCTGTTCCGGCAGAAATGTCACTTCGGGTACCGGAAAGACGGAGCCGACGAGAATCAATCGGCCACCGATCGCAAGGATTTCCAGCGATTGTTGTATCGCCGTTGATGATCCCGACATCTCTAACACCATGTCGGCCCCATATGGGGCTGTGAATTTTGTGATTTCTGCGATGACATTCGTATCGGGAGTCACCAGAATGGTATGTGATGCACCGAATTCTCGTGCCAGTTCCAGTCGCGCTGAAGACACATCGGTTACGACAATCTGTTGTGCTTCATAATGACTCGCCATCGCAACGGCGGTTAATCCCAGCATTCCGGCGCCATGTACGACGACCCTCTTTTCGCCAAAACCGCCGGCGACGCGCATCGCTGCTGACACCGTGGCTGTTGCACAGTTCGCCGGGCAAGCGATGAGGTCTGGTAATTCGTCGGGAAGTTTCACCAGGTGTGTCCCCGGCTTGATGATGCAATATTCTGCGAGTCCGCCGCTGAGTGGTGTCAGGTCACTGATGACTTCGTGACCGTACTTGAATAACGATTCACATTTTTGCGGTATTCCCGTTAAGCAGAAATGACAACGGTCACACGAAGCCATAATCGACCACGTCACACGGTCACCGATCTTCAATGACGTGCCTCGGCCGTCGCTAAGGATGGTTCCGTCTGCCGGGGTCGCCGCGATCGTTCCCATAATTTCATGCCCAAGAATCATCGAACCGGCAAGTTGACGGGCACCGCGGATCGAATGCAGATCGCTGCCACAAATCGTACACGCCGAGATTTTCACGAGCATCTCGCCCGCTTGCAGCGCAGGAATCTGAAGACGCCGCAACTCCAGAGGGCGTCCTGGTTCGACAAATACGGCGGCAAGCGAATCGTTCACGCGGGCGAATCCTTCATGTTATAGCGGAAGACGGCCGAGCACACCCGGGAGTTCGGACAGCGACCTTATGACGAGATGTGCGCCGGCCGCGGTCAATTTTTTCGTAGCCGCGTGATGACGTTCATCCCGTTCTTGTGATGACAGTTTCGCCAGTTCGACCTGAGACAGACCAAATTCGCTGCCGCTTTCGGTGACACCGATGGCCCACACACCTGCGTTACGTGCGGCTTCCATGTCGGGAACGGTATCACCGATATTGACCACTGCATGAGGTGGAAAAACCCGCAATTGTTCCATACATCGAAAAATCATCCACGGTTCCGGTCTTCCTGCAGGAAGGTCGTCGGCACAATACGATACGTCGGGACGGAATCCGTTCCGGGCCACGACGTCAAGAATCGGATCAGCGACTGCTCGCGGGTAACCGGTCGTTGTTGCGATAGCCAGACCTTGCTGACGAAACGCGGCGATCCCTTCGAGAATTCCGGGAATGAAATCGGTGAATTTGAGCGCAATTGCTCCCTGCATCGGCACAAACGTGTTGTACAGAGAACGCACATCGTCTTCGGTCCACGGGCGCTGATGAAGTGTCTCCCATTGCTGAGTCAATTCGGGAAGTCGAAACAACTCGCGGATGTGATCGAGCTTGCCTAATCCCATCGGGCCACGGGCCTGTTCAATCGTTAGGTCCATCCCCGACTGCTTGAACGCTTCAACGAATGCGACAACGGGAGCCAGACAGCCAAAGTCGATGGCGGTCCCTCCCAAATCGAAAATGGCCAGCCGAATCGGGCCTCGCGACGTTGAACTCGTACCTGTCATCACACCAAACCTTTCGTTACACAGAGTTCGACGATCTTCAGAAAATGCGACAGCGAAGGAGTCGTCAACTTTGGAATTTTCGCTGCTTCATCCCATCGTCTCAATTGCACGGCCTCGTTAAAATATCGTTCTTCTCGAAATGACGAGACTTCCTCCGCCGACATGGGGCCTCCTTGCAGCGACAAACTCAACTGCGACGCGGCAGATAGCTGTCGATAATAGGTGACATCGGTTGCACAGCGATAACGCTTAGCCGCGACATGCAGTCTTACCGGCTGGCGTACGGCATCGTCGAAATACGATGCCAGCCATTTCGCCCCGAGATATTCATGCTTGTCGTCGATTCCCTCCAATGCACAATCTTCTCCGTTGTCATGCAACAGATGTCCTACGTCGTGCAACAGCGCTGCGGTCATCAGTGATGGTGCGGCGTTCGCCTGTTCTGCGGCCCACGCGCACTGCAAGGCGTGTTCGGTCTGGGTCACAGGCTCGCCCGCATACATGCTGTCACCCTGTTCGGCAAACAATCTTTCGATTTCGCAGAGCACGGGATGCCGAGAACCGCTCATCATCATCCCTCTTGAATTACGGGTTCATCTAACCGGTGGATGGTTGTTATCGACGTGATTTCGGAAGTCAATCGTTTATAATGCCGCCACACCAGGGTCAGCAATAGAATCGAAACCCCGGCGATCAACAGCGATACGATGTTGAACAAATACAGGTGATTCTGTGCACGCGATACGGCGTGCCGTAAGAGAATGACAAAGACATAACCAAGATACCCAAGCGTATCGGCGAGATACATCAAATAACCGATATTTCCCCGCTCGCGAAACGTCGCAATCAAACGTTCGAAAATCGTTGTATGAAACGCAACATATGGTAGATACATCCCTAGCCCCATCAAGACCATATACGGGAAAGCCCCCACATACTGTTGATGCTGGGCCACGATCGCACTGGCTACGAGGACGAATCCTGCGATCGATAATCCGAGCGAACTCAGCAGGGCCAAACGGTTTGATTTGATGGCGATGAAGGCACCGCTCAGCAGCACCACGCCAAACATAACCAGCATTTCCGACTGTGCGTAGATTTCGGCCTTCCCGGCTTCGCCCAGGTCTTGCCAGATTTCGACGGCGAAATCGTCACGAAAGCTGCGAACGACGGTGAGCAACACATACGTTGTCATTAACCCCAGCAGGCCCCACTTGTGTCGTTGAAAAAAATCCCAGCGCTGCTGGCGAAACATCGGTGTCCGTTTCGAACGGAGTTCTGAATCGGTCGTTGTTGGTGCAGGAATCTGATTGAGCATCCATACAAAAAAACAAAGTGGTAAAAAGAAAAACAGTCCTGTCAGCGCCGGCATCCAATATTCTGAAATGCCGCCGTCGAGAATCAAAAATCGTCCCACCGATTTGACGACTCCCGACGAGACGATAAAACTCGCGCACAATCCTGCCGACAGGGCCTCGGTGACGCGACGACCTTCAAGATACGCCAGCACCAGCCCGAAGACCATTCCGAGCGGAAGCCCGTTCAGAAACAACATGACACAGTTAAAAGGGGGGGGGACGATCGCGAATAAGAAGAGTGCGGCCTCAGCAGCGACAATAAGACCGACGATTGTGACCGAGCGCCGCGACGGTTTCATCTCGGAGACGACACGAATGCCGATGTATTTCGATAATGCGTATCCAAATACCTGCGACGTAACGAGAACCGTTTTATAACCGACCCCCAGCAAGGTGACATCTTCAAATGTCCCCGCAGTAAACGGCTTGCGAAACGCATACATGCAGAAGTACGTTCCAAATGCAGCCGTGATGCACCACGCCGAAAAAAACAGCGAATTGGTGTCGTTTAATTTTCGCGGGATGTAGGAAACGCTCATCGTCGGTCTTGATTCCTGACAGCGAAGAGAATAGCTGCGAGTTCACAGCTTACAGTAAGGCGGCGGTGATGTGTAGGGAGGATATTCGTCATGCCACACAGTCTTCGCGGGTCCGTTTCACACGTTGCACATCATGTCATTGCATTCGTTATCCCGGTTTACGCGCGATCATTCCAGCACGTTGCGGAAGTAACGGGTACTCCCCGTAGTGTCGCACGACTTGCACACAAAAGCCGATGTCGCGGAGTATCGCAACGATGGCCTCTGCTTCATAAAGTTGAAGGGTGTGCGTTTCCTGTGAACGACGATACAACTCGTTTTGCCTGCGGAATGTGACGATATGCCTTGACAGTCGCTGCTGTTCATCGTCGTACTCGAATCGTACGAGACATGCCCAGTCGTCCCCTTCACGAAACGTCGGAGGCGTCTCGCGATTCAAACCGACTTCGGCGATGTCGAAGATGAAAACTCCCCCCGGTTCAAGTGCGCGATAAACGCGATGAAATACCGTTGACAGCGACTGTCTCGATTCGGGTGCATCAAATAAATAGCACAGCACTTCACCGAGTGCCGTCACGGCACGACACTCGGGAATTTCGAAGTCGGTCAATGACGCCGCGTGAAAACGACCGAAAGGAACACGCTCGCCCGCAATAGCAATCATCGCCGGGGAAATATCGACGCCACAAACGTGGTAGCCATGTTCGACAAGGTATTTCGCCCAGATACCGCTGCCGCAACCGAGATCCACGACAAGCCCCGTATCGAATCCGGCCTGTTGTATGATCTCCAGTAAACCGGGCGCCGCACCGTTGGCGAATGCGCTGTAACCTGAATCGTGAATGTAGGCGAGATCGGTTCCGTACGCAGCTTCTGTCATTGGTGTCATGCCCTACGCGTAAAGATCACGAAAAAATCACTTTACCGCACCGAATGCGGCGAAACACGAATTCTTGTGCAATATATCGGTTCGCGTGAAGCCGACCTGTCGTAAAAGATCGAGCTGAAACATAAGCGGACGCGGCGTGTCTTCTCGATCGATATACGCAAACACATGATCGCGATAGGTATCGTCGCGAAATGAGGTCAGATATTCGCCGTACCGATGCCACTGCATGGCCTGAACTGCGGGAATCGAACTTTCGACGAGGTCGAAAATCCATAACGATCCGCCGGGTCTCAAGGTACGAAACAATGTACGAAACACGCAGTTCCATTCGTCGTCTGATCGCAGGTGATGCAACACAGCCGCTGCGAGAATGATGTCGTAATGCTCGTCGGCAAGGGCGAGGTCGCGAATGTCACTTTGAATCGGTTCAACACTGCCGCTGGTTTTCGACGAGATACGTTCGACCGCGCGGTCGAGCATCGGACGGCTGAGGTCGACCAGTGAGGCGTTTACGCCGGGGAGATACTCCAGCAGTTTTAAGGTATAGTTTCCGGCGCCACATCCGATGTTGAGGACTGATTGCGCCTGAGGTGTCGTCAATGCGGCGGCTTGTGCGACGAGTGACATCGCCAATGTGGCGTCGACTGTCGCCGATTGACCCGTTTCAAGATTCGAGAATCGATCGACATCGGCATCAAAGCGGGCACGAATTTCGTCAACGGTCGATTTTTGTGGCGTCATTGTTTCATGTTCCGATGCTCAATCATTTCAGGTGAGTGGCCCTTGTGAGATGTCGTAATCGATCGTTTACCAGGCCATAACGGTGTTTTCAACATCCCGCCGATTGTCTGAGACGCCTCGTCGCTGAACTCGGCAAGGCCGAATTCAATCGATCGGGTCTCCGGCCTCATGGTCCACGTACCGGCCAGTCGATCCCAGAACGAAAAGACCGATGAGTAATTCGAATCGGTCTCCGTTTGTAATCGGGAATGATGCATCTTGTGCATATCGGGCGTCACGATCAGCAGCCGTAACCAGCGATCGAATCGTCCGATCGAGATATTCGCATGATGAAACTGAACGACGATCTGCATCAGAATTTCATAACACACCAGCTCCCAGACGGTGATGCCGAGCACAGGAATCACGATGCAGCGCAACGCAGCCGAGAGTCCCACTTCGCCGAGATGAAACCGTATCGCCGTCGTGGCATCCATCTGGAGGTCGCTATGATGCATCCGATGAAATCGCCAGAGAAAGGGAACTCGATGATTGGCTCGATGCCACAAGTACATCCAACCGTCGAGCAGAACGAGAGCCGGCAGCCATCGAACGGTATCAGCGAGTGTGAACTGTGCCAGTAATCCCCATCCGTTTCGATCGACCAGCTCGGCAATGACGATTGTGATCAGCCCGAGAGTAAAGGCAAGCAGGGACGCGTTCATAAATCCAATAAAAAGATTCCGCAGGTCGTGTCGAATTTTCTTGTCCCGTTGATCAAAAAACGGACGCCAGAACTCCCAACACCAAAGTACAATCAGCGTCAGAAGAGGAACCAGCAACCGGGCGGACGCCAGAACTCCAATCGAATCGATGGCTTGGTTCCAGAGAACGATCATGTGCTGGTTTTCGCTCTTAACTGATGAAAGCGTAAGGCCGCCTGTTGCCAAATCAGACCAACAACGATAAGGGAAATTCCTGCGATCCAGACCGCTTGTTCGACCCAGAAAGCAAGAAACAGGCACGACATCAGCCCCAGGACGGCAACGAAGCGGGGAAATCGACGTTCTTCTGGGCTCATACGCATGGCTGCCAGATTGGTTAATGCATAATAAATCAACACGGTAAATGCGCTGAACGACCACGTCGTTTTCACATCCCCCAGCAGCACCAGTCCGGCAATGATAAATCCCACGACGACAACAGCCGCGGAGGGTGTCGTCCCCGCATGATTTAATCTACCCAATCGTGACGGGAGATCTCGACGTCTTCCCATCGCCAACATCACCCGTGAAAGTCCAAGTATCAAGTTGAGCAACACTCCCAGCATCGACGTCATCGCTCCTACGGCAATGACAATGCCCAGGCCGTTAACATCGAATTGACGCGCCACGATTTCGAGTGGTGCCGCCTGTTGTTGCGACGCGGCGGCAAGCGATTTCGAACCCACGGACGCTATCGCGACGTAACCGACCGAAATGTATAACAGCATCGACACGGCAAGCGTTACGATGATGGCCAGTGGGATATTTCGCTGAGGATTACGAATTTCCTCCCCCAGCGTGGCGATCCGGCCATACCCTGTATAGGCAACGAACATCAACGCACACGCTTCAAGAAATCCTGGCCAGCCATGAAATGTGATCGACGTTTTGAGCTCATTCCACGTTAACGGGTCGGTTCCTGTCTGCGTCGTCGTGGATAATCCAGCGATGACGAAGGCCAAAAGCGAGATTAACGTGATCGAAACGATCGCAATATTCAACTCGTTAGAACGACGAATACCGCTCAAGACAAGAAGTGTTAAAACGACGACACAAACAAGGCCCGCACCAATACGCCATTCGGTGTATTCGGGGCCGGCGAGGTTCAACAGATAACCGGCGAATCCCAGCGCCGCAGTCGCGGCAGATGCACTTTTTGCCCACAGAAACATCCAGCCGGCGGTAAAACCAAGCGAAGGGTGCAACCAGCGATATCCATATTCGTACGTGCCGCCGCTGATCGGATGAGCTGCGGCAAGTTGAGCGCTGTTCAAACCGTTCAATGTTGCCACCACCGCCGCGACTGCAATCGCCAGAACGACAGACGATCCCGCGGCACCCGCAGCGTTGCCGATGCTGACGAAGATTCCGGTTCCCACGATCGAGCCCAACCCCATCATCGTTGCCCCGACGATGCCGACGACGCGGGGAAGTTCTTTAGATGTGGATGATTCAGTTGAGGGATGCGACAAGACTCAGGCTCCTACGGCAATTGTTCCGGTTCAACAAGCGGGGGATCTCCTGAAAGTGTTTTTAAGAATGCCACAATGTCGCTAATTTCCGAAAAGCTTTGACCGGAGATAGGTACGATATCAAGTGGAAGCTCGTCCGGTGTTTTTCTTGGTACGCCTCGATAATAGAACGTGACAACGTCATCGAGTGTCTCCATCGATCCGTTATGCATATACGGGCCGGTATCGGCGATGTTGCGCAACGTGGGAGTACGGAATTTACCCTTGTCTTCGGGGTTCTGAGTCACCCCGGCGAGTCCGACATCACGAAACGAAACGCCAAGTCGATAAAACTTGCTGTCGCTGAGAAGCGGCCCATGATGGCATCGAATGCAGCCGGCCGCCCCTCTGAAGAGTTCCAACCCTCGAATTTCGTCGGCCTTCAAAGCGTTTTTGTCACCGGCAAGATAACGGTCGAATGGTGACGGTTTCGTGATCAACGTTCGCTGAAATGCAGCCAGTGCTTTGGCAATTCCGTCGCGTGTGACCGTTGTACCGAAGACGTCTTGAAACTGACGCTTGTAACCGGAAATATCGTTCAGCTCTCGTTCGAGGTCATCGAGATTCTGGTTCATTTCGTCAGGGCTTGCGATCGGTTCCAACGCCTGCGCTTCGAGACTTTCCGCACGCCCATCCCAGAAATACCGCGTGTAGAACCCGACATTGAGAACAGTTTGTGTATTTCGGGCCAACCTCTTTTCATTATGACCTTTGGCTCGTGCGAGGCCGTCACCGAATGCCTTCTCGGGTAAATGGCATGTCGCACAACTCATCGTATTGTTTCCCGAGAGCCTGGGATCAAAGAATAATTGTTTTCCCAGCGACACTTTTGCTTCGGTGAAAGGGTTATCCTCGGGCGAGGGAATAGAACGTGGTAACGGAACGAGTTCCCGTTTGTTCTGCGAACGCTCTTCGGAGTGCAAAGACGTTGCTGCGAATAGCATAAAACCAATCGATACAGGAATGTGAAAAATGCTCGTTCTCATTTCCAGTTCTCATCAAAGAATCCACAGAACACGACCGCCGGGTCGAAAAACAGATGGGGATCGGTCCGTTCGACAAGGTTGATGTCCGCCTTCAGAATCGCCCAGTCGCCCAACCGAGGGAAGAGCAGATAATTCACGGCAGAGAATTCAGCTTTGCCGAACGTATGGCCCGTGTTAAGAACGATGTAATGCTCTCCCGTTTCGTCCAACGGGTTCGGCGCGATCAGGACGGGGACATGCCCTTGCGAAGGAGTCGTATGGTCGCGGATTTGCAGTGTGTCTTCAGTCCATTTTAGCGGCAATTGCGGAAGCAACCTGGCGATCCATGAATTAGAGCCGGGGTCGCCAAATAAGATGAGATGGCTGCCGGCCACATCTTCTGCCGTGACATCTACATCATCCACAATCAGCACGTCGCCGCGCATATACTGCCGCCAAGTCTCGCGAAATTGCATTAACCTCGCGTCGACCCAGGCTGTGTTTTGCGGAAACCACGGTTGTCCGGTGCCGCGCACACAGATAAATCGTGACGCGAAGGCATCGTCGATCGGTCCTTGCACGCCGGGGCGTTTCCCTTGTTTCAATGCGGGATCGTCATTGGAGATTTGATGCCATCCGTGTTCGTTCCGCGATAATATCACGTGAGGAGCCGGCGTGATTTCGAGCGTCTGACCGGCGATTCTGACTCGATCCAGTGGTTTACCAATTCGCTCGGCATCGATGGCCAGGCGATCGATGTTTTTTGACGAGGTGACGACCACCGTCACCCGGTCGCCGTCAATTTCCAGCCCGGCTTCGATTTCGGCTCGCTCGTAATGCTTCTGTAGCCGCAGGAGTTTTATCCAATGGCACCGATTGTATTTCAGTGTCCATGTGACAAATCGAACGGTTTGTGGGAGATGTTCGAGCCCCTTATCCTCATATTCCCCGATCAGGCGCAACTGTTCGGCATGCACAGCGGGGTCGATGACGTGTCCGGTCCCCGGAGAAATCAAGTTGGTCATCGTCAGCCCTTCACGGGCTTGCGCATTTTTCATGAGCACATGGGCATCGAAAAAAATGTCCTTTTCTCCCATCGCCGCTATGGCAGGGACGACTCCCGCATTGGCGGCGTAATCGATCGAATCGAGCATATGCAGGACGCGCGACTGATATTCGGGAAGTTCGTTCACAACGATGAAGTTTCCGAGCGGCGTTTTCGAAAATTCGCGCGTATCGACATAGCCGCAGTAGGGGCCGATGGCGACAAATTTGTCAGGGTGTTTCAGTCCCAGATGCCAGGTTCCCGAGGCTCCCATCGACATCCCCCGCAGTACGATGCGGTCGCGATCGATGTTGTAGTTGCGGCAGGTCGCTTCGATCGCCTCAAAGACGTCGGTTTCTCCCCCCCAGCGATAACAGTTCTCGACGCGGCCGAGGGGATGAAGTTCGATGTAATTCACGTCGGGAGGGGGATCCTCTCCCATAAATCGCTGCATGAAACGCAACTCGACCATTCCGACGGGACGTACACTGCCGTGCAAAACAACGTGCAATCGCATTGGTGTCGAGGGGTCGTACGACGCCGGCACGATTACCCCGTAGGGCTGAACCGAATCGTCGATATTCGAACGAAACCCGCGAATGACTTTGCCTTTTCGATCGGTCCAGGGGAATTTTTCGTTGGCAAGATGGCCGGCACGTTCCTTTCCGAGATCGAGACCTTGTTGAATGGCTCGTCGATCGGCTTCGGTATACGTATCGTTATAATCGAGTCCCCACTGGACCGCGCGTCGGAAAATATCGACATCCGCCCAGAAATCCGATTTCTGCGGATTGGGGGTGATGAGCATATCGCGCAATTGATTCAACGATGATTGAAATTCGCGACGCATTTCAATCGTCAAGGGTATTGGTTCTTCGCCGGCCGATGCGGGAACATCGTAAAATGCTGGTGTAGCAATCACGATCGCTGTCCAGATGACAGAAACAACAAATCGTCGTCGCTGCGAATCGAATTTCTCAGACATCGCGACAAGGCTCATGGTAGGTTTTTCTTTAGCGTATAAAGATCGTTTTATTCTTGTCGAACGGGGGCGATCAGTTGGTCGTCCGGATCTGCGAGCGTGGCGCGACGACGTGTGGATGTCAAGGGATACCAAATTCGTTTGTTAGAAATCGATTCTCAGGCATGGCTTGAAGATAGACTCGCGACCTATCAGAATGGGACATTCAAATAAGATTGCTCGCTGTCATCGATTAATATCCCTCCAGAGTCTTTTTACCGTTCGCGTGGAGTTATTCATGTCATTTTCGACCAGAAGTTTCATCAATGTTGTGACGGCTTGCTTTGTGATTGCGATGGCATGCCGGACGAAAACCTCGTTCGCACAAGGTGAGAAGCCTTTTCCCGCTGAAGAAGCGGCACGGACGATCACTCTGCCGGAAGGTTTTCACGCCACCGTTGTCGCCGAAGAACCGGACGTCGTCCAGCCGATCGCCTTCACATTCGACGGTAAGGGGCGATTGTGGGTCGTGGAAGGAATGACCTACCCCTCTTGGATGGATGGCGGAACGCTGCACGACCGCATCATTATTCTCGAAGACAAAGATGGCGACGGTCACGCCGAAACGCGAACTGTCTTTTATGATGAAGGAATGAACTTCACTGGTATCGAACTCGGCTTCGGCGGTGTCTGGATCTGTGCCACGCCGCATTTGTTGTTCATCCCCGATCGCAATAGAGATGACATTCCCGACGGACCCCCTGAAGTCGTGCTGGATGGCTGGGACGAAAAAGCACGGCACAACATGTTCAACGCGCTGCGCTGGGGGCCGGATGGCTGGCTTTACGGCTGCAATGGCATTCTCTCGAACTCGAAAGTAGGACGACCTGATGCGCAGGATGACGACCGCGTTGAACTCAACTGCGGCGTCTGGCGGTATCATCCCTCAAAACAGATTGTCGAGGCGGTTGCACACGGGACGACTAACCCCTGGGGACTCGACTTCGACGAATACGGGCAGATGTTTATCACGAATTGCGTCATCAAACATTTGTTTCATGTCGTTCCCGGCGCTCACTACGACCGCATGTTCGGGCAGGGAGTCAATTCGCATGTCTATTCGCTGATCGAAAGTTGTGCCGACCATCGTCACTGGGGCGAAGGGCACTGGACTGATTCGCGCGGCGGTATCGGCGAACACGATGGGCCCGGCGGAGGTCATGCTCACGCCGGTTGCATGGTCTATCTCGGCGATAACTGGCCGGCGGAATATCGCAACACATTATTCACCTGCAACATTCACGGCCAGCGTCTGAATAACGACATTCTGGAACGCGATGGGTCGGGATACGTCGCTCACCACGGCAAGGATTTCCTCAAATTTGCCGACCCGTGGTATCGCGGCCTTGAAATGAAATACGGACCCGATGGGAGTGTCTATCTCACCGACTGGTCGGACATCGGCGAATGCCACGACTACGACGGCCACATTGCCCGCGACAACGGTCGGATCTACAAAATTACGTACGGTGAACCAACGCCAGCCAAGACCAATGTTTCGAGTCTCATCGATAGCGAACTGGTAGAACTTCAATGGCACACTAATGAATGGTTCGTTCGTCAGGCACGTCACGAGTTGCAGCAACGGGCCGTGACTCGAACGCTTCGAAGAGATGTCTATGAAGCTCTCCATGCCAAGCTGACATCCGAAGTTCCACTACCGCAGCGATTGAGAGCACTCTGGGCTTTGCATGTCACCCACGGATGCACTCAGGAAAAACTGGCCGAACTGCTCGACGATGAGAGCGAGCACATTCGTTACTGGGCCGTCGTGCTCGAACTGGAAGATCATGATGCGTCGCCAAAGACCATCGAAAAACTGTATCAGATGGCGGAAAGCGATCCGTCGCCGCTGGTCCGGCTCGCACTCGCCAGCGGGATGCAGCGCCTTGGCGACGATCAGCGCCGGGAACTCGTACGACGATTATCGACGCATGAAGAAGATATCGACGATCACAATCTGCCATTGATGTTGTGGTATGGCGTCGAGCCGATGGTGATGTCGGATATAGACGGCGCGATGAATTTGATGCATTCGTCGCAGATTCCACTCCTGAGAAAACATATCGCCCGCCGCATGACGATCGATACGCTTTCTGCCACAGCCGAGAATGATTCCCATGAAACGCCACTCAATCGACTTGTGAAATTTCTCGCGTCTGAAAACAATCCGGATGTTCAACGTGATGCTCTGTTGGGGATAGCCGAAGCGCTGGAAGGCCGGCGCGACGTACCGATTCCGGCGTCGTGGTCGACGCTCGTGAAGTCGATCGATGCGGGTTCGTCCGACGTTGCCAAAGAATCGGCCCTGACGCTCTCGGTTACGTTCGGCGATCCTCGGGCATTGAAAATTCTTCGCACGCGCGTCGCCGACGAATCGCTCGACACCGAGACGCGTTCACGTGCATTGAAAACGCTCGTTCGCAAGCACGATCGCGAGACGTCGCTGCTGATGCAGAAGTTGCTCAAACAGTCGAATTCGGCAAAACGGGGGACGCTGCGCAGCGAACTGTTGCGAGGTCTTGCCGTATATGACGATGCCGCCATTCCCACGATTATTCTGAAGGGATATTCCTCGTATTCCGATGCAGAACGACAGGATGCCATTAACACGCTTGCCGTCCGTCCCGAATGGTCGAGGATGTTACTTCAAGCCGTTGAAAACAAGACAATTCCCCCACGTGATATCAGCACGGTGACGGCCCGGCAGATTTATGAATTGAAGGACGCTGAAATTCAGAAACTGTTGAGCGAGGTCTGGGGCGACTTGCGCGATACGTCGAAGGAAAAGCAAGAGCTTATCGCTCAGTACAAATCGCAATTGACTCCTGACGTGGTGATGCAGGCCGATCGTTCCAACGGTCGGGCTGTCTTTACGAAAACTTGCGCGGGATGTCACAAGCTCTTCGATACCGGCCGGGCCGTCGGCCCCGAGTTGACGGGGGCTCAGCGCAACAACATCGATTATCTGCTCACCAACCTGCTCGATCCGAGTGCCAATGTCAGCCGATCGTACCTGTTGAATATTATTGTCACGACCGACGGTCGAGTCTTGAACGGCGTCGTCCAGCAGGAGTCGCCGAATACGATCACACTGCTGACCGCGAACGATACGATCATAGTCTCGACGGCGGATATCGATGAGCGCGTGCAGGCTCAGGTCTCGATGATGCCGGAAGGAATGCTCGGAAAATTATCGGAAATCGAAGTTCGCGACCTGATCGGTTATCTTGCTGGCGCTGAGCAAGTCCCTTTGCCCGATGAGACCGGGAAATAGCAGCGTTTCATTCGGTCGTATCACCGATTTCGCGATCAGTATTCACCGAGAACTTCTCTACCGTCACGTGTGCCCAGGGCCCGCCAGACATTAAGGTCGATGTTTTCGGTGATCGACTTGGATGACCCATCCATCATGACAACCTGCACGATTCCCTCGTGAGCGCTTCGCGAAGTGATGAAGGCATAACTGGGGCTTCCCGCAGATCCATTCTTACCTTCCTGCCACGAATTATAATCCATCTCGGAGTAGGTCATTCCTGACACCGTCAATGGCACTTGTGAGTTTGGAGGCAGCGTGACGGTGAAGCCCGTATGATGCACACGACCGTCGGGCCATTCGGTGTGTCCGGTATTTTTGAATTCTCCCCCTGACGCGGCGATCGCAGCGGCCTCGCTGGAATTCGAGGGTATCGTGACCGTCGACGGGCCGCCGTTGCGTTGATACGGTGTCCAGGCTTTGACTTCTGCGGCCATCAACGTATGGGATGACCCGTCGGTCGCGTCTCGGAAGGTGAGTTTCGCGTTGGGGTAGAACAGACCGTTCCCTCCACTGCCGGTTGTTGGCGAATAGACGAACCATGTGCCGTAATTGAAGCCATAGTTGGTAGGGAAAAGTATCGGCTTTCCCCCGCCGGGATCACGGGATAAATCGCTGCCGGGGTCGCTGGGGCAGGCATAGACGGGGATTTTCAGACCGCTGATCGCGTGCTGAAAATCCCAGGCGACGGTCAGGTCGACGACGTTGAACAGGTTGCCCTGATCGAGATGGGGGAGAATACGGCCTGTCACACCCCACGATCCGTTATTGCCTGTCGCCGTCACCGACACGTCGACACAGGCTCCGGGAGGCAGGAAGTTATGCACATCGATATAATTGTGCAACGCCAGTCCAATCTGCTTGAGATTGTTTTTGCATTGGGTTCGGCGTGCCGCTTCACGCGCCTGCTGCACTGCAGGCAACAAGAGTGCGATCAGAATCGCAATGATCGCGATGACCACCAGCAGTTCGATCAGCGTGAACCCGCTCCGGCGGAGGGAAAAGGGGGGACAAGGCATGGTTTCTCATTCGTGTTGGTGATGGAGGCTGGAAATTAGAATGGTCGGCCATCACGATCCATGGTCCACTGCAAATGATGTTCCCACGTTAAGTTTTCGTAAAATTCAGCATTTTCAAGTATCCATTGCACTGAGGGACGTTTCTGGTGGCGAAATAGTCGTCTTTTTCGGCGAGACTTTCGCCACTGTGACTGAAGGTGGCGTCTTCTTCGGAGGGGCGGTACATTGAAATCAGCAATGACCTGATTTCAATGTACACACCGAATAGATTCGAGCGAAAATGCTCTTCCGTATCGTTGCTCACTTGAGGTAATGAATTCGTGCGCTGGCCGATCCGTAATCAAATCCTGATTCCGTTTGTCGTCATTCAGTGTACGTCGCTGGCAATTATAGTCAGTTCATCGGCGTGGATCGCGGTCCGGCAGGTCGAAGAGGATCTCAACATTCGCTTGAATAATGTGCTCGACACACTCGAAGCCTCGAGTTTTCCCTTAACGCCAACGGTTCTCGATCAACTTCATCCTCTCTCGGGGGCCGATTATGTCGTTCTCGATTCTCAGAATCATGTTCTTTCTGCAACTCTGACGGGAATTTCAACCGGCTTAATCGAAGAGATCATCGCCAACAACCAGCAAGCGAATGCGATGTATGTATTGCGTCACGACGTTGTGACCGTTAACGGTGAGCGATTCTTCGTCGGCAAAGCGAATCTGAAAGGGCGAGCCAATGCGGGGGGGGTGATCGTGCTCTATCCCGAAAAAAGCTGGGAGATGGCTCGCTGGGAGGCGTTGTCTCCCCCGCTGACCATCGGTGCGGGCTTGCTCTTCCTTACGTTTGTTGCCTCCGTCGCCATCGCACGTAAGTTAGGGAACCGTATTCTTCGCGTGCAGCACCAGGTCTCGCGCATCGCCGGCGGGGACTTCGAGCCGATCGACATTTCGTCGATTGACGACGAGCTGAAAGACCTGTCGCTCAGCGTCAATCGCATGTGCATCGCACTCGAAGAATCGTGGGATCGGCTCCGCGAGACCGAACGGTCGCAACTCGTATCGCAGATCGTCGGCGGGATCGCTCATCAATTGCGAAATGCAATTACCGGCGCCCGCATTTCGTTGCAAGTTCATCGTGGACGGTGTCCTAAACAAGATGATGAAGCGATCGACGTCTCGCTTAAACAACTGACATTGATGGAAGAACAGATCAAAGGCCTCCTACGGCTGACGCGCGGCGAGTCCCGTACAGCGTTTGCGGCCTCTGTCGGCGAAATTCTCGAAGAAATTCTGGCGATGGTTGCGCCGATTTGCCTGCACAAGAAAATCGAATTGCAGTTTGGCGGAGAAACCATCGCCGCGAAAGTGCCGGATGCCGACGCTCTGCGTGCCGCTTTGCTCAATCTGATTATGAATGCCATCGAGGCGTGCGGGCCTCACGGCCGAGTCGACGTCGTGTCACGGGAAGTGTCGGACCAGGTGGTGATCGAGGTTAGCGACAACGGCCCCGGAATTCCCACCGAGCTTGAAACCGAGATTTTTCAACCTTTTTTCTCGACGAAATCCGAGGGAATCGGCCTCGGACTCGCGCTGGCGCGGCAAGCGGCGATCGATTGCAAAGGGACGTTATCTCTACACCAGTCTGATGGATGGACCACATTTCGATTGACTTTGAAACCGATGGTTACAAATGATGGAACACTCAGCCGGGCTGAAATTCAGGGGATTGCCGATTCGGTACGTGCCACGTGATGGCCGCGCGATAAACTTCCGATAGAAACAAGCGAGTATGTCTACCGTCTTAATTGTCGATGACGAACCAGCCATTTGTTGGGCACTCGAACAAGCCTTGACCGATCACGGCCATCGCGTGTTGACGGCTCCCAATGGGGAAGATGCGCTCATCATGGCCGAACAGACGAAGCCCGACGTTGTATTGATGGATGTTCGCCTGCCGGGTCACGACGGTTTGACGGTGATGAAAGAACTCCAGCAAAAATTCGCCGAGACCCCGGTTATTGTGATGACGGCATTCGGCAATCTCGAAACGGCCGTCGACGCCGTCAGTCACGGTGCGTTCGAGTACCTGACGAAGCCGTTCGATCTCGACGCTGCGGTCGAAATCATCCGCCGGGCGCTTGCACCGATTCACTCCATGGAAACAAGGGGGACAGACACCACGACGGATGATGCGAATCGAGGATTTCTCCTCGGCGTTTCCAAACCGATGCAAACGATCTTCCGTCAGATCGCCCTTGTCGCCGAACGCGATATTCCGGTGCTGATCACGGGAGAAAGCGGCACGGGTAAAGAATTGATTGCAACGGCGATTCACCGCTACGGAAAGCGGTCTGCCGGCCCGTTTGTCCCCATTTGCGTTCCCGCCATGAGCGAGAATCTTATCGAAAGCGAATTGTTCGGTCATGTCCGTGGCGCTTTCACCGGTGCCGAGACGGAGCGGACCGGCCTGCTGAATTTGTCGCATGGTGGAACGGCGTTTTTCGATGAAATGGGAGACATGACGCTTGCGACTCAGGTGAAGTTGTTACGCGTGCTCGAAACAAAGTCCGTGTTCCCCGTCGGGTCGAATTTGTCGATGACGACCGATTTTCGTCTCGTTGCCGCCACAAATCGCGACGTGGAAGAAATGGTCGCCGCCGGTGAATTGCGAGAAGATCTTTATTACCGGCTGAACGTTTTTCGCATCGAAGTCCCGCCGCTTCGAGAACGGCGGGAAGACATACCGGTGCTTGCACGGCATTTTCTCAATCTGGCGGGAGTGGCCGAGCGTTTCGCGATTTCCGACGCGGCAATGGAGAAACTGTTGTTGCAGCCGTGGC
>JAQCEJ010000040.1 GCA_027618475.1 Planctomycetota bacterium
CCAGCCCGGTCCGCAGAGCCGGGGTTAAGGCCACACGTCAACTCTCTTCAGGCCCAACGGGCCGACCGTTCGTCTTAGCTCAACACCGCTCGCAAATGGAATGCCCGGCCCGTTGGGCCTTCAAGACATTGTCTACACACCACATGGACCAGGCCCTTGCGGACCTGGCTATAGGAACGGCTGGCCCTTCGGGCCGATAGACCACACTATTTAACGGAGCCACTCGTTTGCCGATGCCCTATCATCGCAACCTGGCAAAAAATCCGGTAGCATGCCGTCATCGTCCCATTGAAGTGAATCGTGTCATCATGACATGCGGCGCATATCGAAAGAGGTCAACATGCAGATCAAAGAACGAGGAATTCTCAATCGCGGTGAACCGGGAACGTGTCGGGCGTTTTCGACGTATCCCACGACGACCGTGTTATCCGATGGATCGTTACTGGCAACCTATCGCGTCGGGTCGAAAAAAGATGGTGACGACGAGAAAGTCGAACTCCGCCGTTCGAGCGACGGCGGCAGAACCTGGAGCGAACCAGAGTCACCGTTCGCCGACACGATCAACGGAAAACGGGGCTCGTTAAAAACTGTCTATCTGACGCCGCTCGGCGGAAATCACATTATGGCGTCTTCGCTGTGGATCGATCGAGAGGCGTATCCCGGTAAGAACCTGTTCAACGACCAGACCGAAGGTTGCCTGCCGATGGCGTTGCTCGTTGCCGATTCACACGATCAAGGACAATCGTGGTCGCCGTGGCGCATCGTCGCGGTTCCGGACGATATCGGCCCGCCGAGTTTGACGAGTCCGGTCTTGAAAATGAAAAGCGGCCGACTCGCGGTGAGCATCGAAACCAACAAGAACTACGAAGACACGTCGAAGTGGTTTCAGCGCGTGGTCTATGTTTATTCTGACGATAACGGTCAGACATGGGGCGAACCGGTGACGGTCAGCCAGGATCCGACCGCCCGCATTTTCAACTGGGACCAGCGGGCAGGCGTTTGCCCCGACGGCCGCGTCGTGACGTTTAGCTGGACGTACGATCGCGAAACAACCAAGTATTTGAATATCACCCGGCGGATCAGCAGCGACGAAGGAGCGACGTGGACCGAACCCGAAGACCTGGGATTTCCCGATCAGGCGTCGGTGCCGGCGATATTGCCCGACGGCCGCATGGTACTTGCCTGGGTCGATCGATTTCACACACATTCGATTCGTGCGCGACTTGCCAGACAACCCGATGCACCGTTTACCGCCGAGTCGGAGGCCGTATTGTACGAACTCAAGACCACGAGCAAGACCGTAGAAGGAGAAGGACACACAGGCGACTTGCTGGTTGAAATGGGAATGTGGAATTATGGACTCCCCTTTGCCACGGCGTTACCCGACGGCGACGTACTGGTGACCTATTACGAAGGAACAGCCGATTGCATGCAGGCAACCTGGGTGCGATTGGGTTTATAGTGTGAACGACATTCGCACGATCGTCGTAAAACGAGTTTGAAAATTCGCTAAAGGAACCGATTCACAATGTGGCATTGTGCCCTGGAACTTTCACCCGACCGGCGTGTCACCGCCGGTAGTGACGTTGCCCTTTGTGCGGCGATCGAGTGCGGTGCCGACTTGCGCATTTACACCGAGTTCCTGTTTGAAGAACATATCGAACCGAACTGGAAAGGGGATCCGAATCAGAACGGACTCATTCGCGAAGTCATCGACTTTCGACAAACCATGCTGATCGATAGAAAACACACCGCCGCGGTGACGACGCAGCGACAACCGTTGCATCCTCCATTCGGTTTCAATGGAACACAGCCGAAGATGTCGTTCTTTTTGTACAACATGGATGGCCAACAGGCGTGTGCCAATATGGTGCTGGACGACTCCCAACTTGCAACGGTACCGGGAGCGATCGAAACATATCCCCCTCCCGCCGACATGCTCAAGATGAGTGCGATGCAGGTCTTCGACGGTGACACATACGGGCCAGGACGCAATTTCATTTACGACATGGAGGTTTACCGGTTTTTTGTCCGCGACGACTGGGAATTGATTTACGCACACGACGTCGACGGCACACCGACAACAGGCAACGTCGAGGCGATCGAGAACGCACAACTGGCGGGACGGGAGATCAAAGTCGGCATTCGCAACTTGAATGCCGATTGGAACACGAACATCGACCACGAAGTTTTTTCGCAGGTTGGCTCGGGGTTTTATCATTGCGGACCGCGCGTCTATGCGTGCAGCACGCATCCGATTGTCCGCGTCAAACCGGGCATTCCCGTTGTATACGATTCACAAGGATGGGATCTCTGCTGGGTCTTTCTGCGATCTGATGGCCAGAGCGTCGTTCGCCGGCTTGATCCCATGACGCGACGATTCCGTGATTTCGATACGCGATTGGCCTGTCGCTGGTTCGCACGGTGAACGAAATCCGCCCAGAGACCGGGAACAACACTCCGAACTGCCTCACCGCAACTATTTACATATAGACAGGTTGCGTTAACTCGCCCTCGCCGTCTTGGCCTCAGATCGGCCTATTCTGAAAATCGGCGTTGTGATACATTTCTCCGTTTCGTGCGGGACATTCGTTGGTTTCAGTTATTCCACGAACTGTCAGGCAACCGGGGGGAACGGGTAGATCATGAGAGGTCAGCGAAGGCACATCGGATGGCTGCTTGGGGTGTGCGCGTTGAGCGGCTGCCTCAATCCGATGACGACGCGGCTTCCGACCTGGAATATCGGTTCCCCCGAAGCAGAAAAAAAAGCGTACGAACAATTCGATCCCTTCCCCGATGTTTCGACCGGACCGAACACATTTTCTCGGCCGCGCGGTTTCACTCAACAGCGGGAACCAAGCCGGCAAGCGATCGAATTCAATCAGAAGCGACGCCCCTCGTCGATTCCCGGATATCCCGTTTATCCCGGCAACCCCGGTCCTGATCTGGGAACGCCGAATTCCAACCTCGGCTCGGATTATCCATACGTCGTCCAGCCGTAATCGCTTCGCGAGAAATCTTTCGGCCATGTCTCTGATGTGAACGATTTGTTCTGTCGACCCGCGAAAATTCACGCTATCATGAATTTCGTCGATCCTGACAGCCCGTGAAAATGAGGGATGGTGCCACGGGTGGCTTATCCACCCGTGTTATTCCGATATCTCACAACTACACTGCCGGACAAGCCGGCAGTGCCACCATTTATTCAACAGGCTGCTAACGACGAAATCTCTCGTGGTGAAAGTATCGATCGTGGTCAGAAACTATAAACAGCAGTCGCATTCGCGGTCGGTGCTTACGACATCAGATGCACGGTTTCGCAGGGCCGTCTGGTCTCTGTTGGGGATCGTTTCGATTCTGTGCAGCCGATTACAATTCGTGAACGCACAAGATGACGTCCCTTCGAAACGACCACAATCCCATTCGGTGGAAACCAGCGGAAAAACGATGATGACGCCGGTGACGATCGGGAGTATCGAGAAAGGACTCGAATTTCTCGCCTCGCGGCAACACACCGATGGTTCATTCGGGTCGGGGAGCGTCTATCAGCGAAACGTAGCGGTCTCGTCGCTTTCGGGACTGGCATTTATCTCCGCGGGACATACTCCCGGCCGAGGGAAATATGGAGACGTTGTAGATCGCGCTGTCGCTTTTATTCTTGGAAGTACGCGAGCCTCCGGATACATCATTCAAGACGAAAGCCCTTCGCACGGGCCGATGTACGGGCATGGCTTCGCTACGATGTTTCTGGCAGAAGTCTACGGCATGACCGAACAAAAAGAAGTTCGCGAAAAGTTGGAAAAAGCGGTTAAGCTCATCATTCAGACGCAGAGCAAAGAAGGGGGTTGGCGGTATTATCCCGAATCGAAGGATGCCGATTTATCCGTAACGGTCTGTCAGATCATGGCGTTACGAGCCGCTCGCAACGCCGGTATTTTCGTCCCCAAGAACACGGTCGATCGCTGCATCGAATATGTGGAAAAATGTCAGAATAGCGATGGTGGATTTCGCTATCAGTCTATCAAACAGTCGGAGAGCCTGTTCCCGCTGACCGCCGCCGGTATTGTGGCCCTGAACAGTTCAGGAATTTATGATGGTCCCGAATTGCAGCGCAGCGTCGATCATCTGATGCGATATCTGCCGCACCCCAAAATTGTCCGTTACGAAGGGCATTATTTCTACGGACATTATTACGGTGTACAGGCGATGTGGCAGGCCGGGGGAAGCGAATGGGAGCAATGGTATCCGGCGATCCGCGACGAACTGGTCCGTAAGCAATATGCGAACGGGAGTTGGGACGATCCTCAAATCTGCACCGAATACGGCACCGCGATGGCCTGCATCATTCTACAGATTCCGAATCAGTACATTCCGATTTTTCAGCGGTAAGCACCTCTCGTTCTTTCCATAGGCTTCGATGGTATGCCCGCACGAATTGCGATCTTCGCCTGTCTGATAGCAGGCTTGTATTTTTCCCCTTCGACAGTGGCGACGGCTCAAGGTCGCGCCGGTCCTCCACTGTTATTCGCGGTGCAGTCGGTTGATGGAACGCCGACAGTGGGACGAATCAAAGCTTTGACTCCGGACAGTCTCACGCTACTTACCCCCGAAGAATTGATCCGGCGTCTCGACGATGTCATTCTGCTGGAGCGGGTTGTTCCGCAAACGGACCGTCCGACGGATGAACCTCTCCCATACCGTCTGTCGGATACCGCTTCTCTAAAACCAGTGAAGCGAGCAGCCCCCCGTTTGTGGCTGGCAAACGGCGACCGGATCGCTGTCGAATTGATGACACTCGATGACGTCAATATTACGGTTCGCGTTTTGAGCGTTTCTGCACAACCGATATGGACGATTCCACTGGAACTGGTGCGCGGTTACGCCGACTCCGAACGATCGCCGCATGCCGCCGCGTTTGCGGGTCGTACGATGGTCGATCAGGGGGTCAATGCCGACGTGTTGTCGCTCACCAATGGCGACCACATCGTCGGAGAACTTCAAAACTTCAAAGACGGCACATTTACCATCGAAACAAGTACCGGCGTTATCGAGATTCCACAGGATGGGATCGAAGCGTTCGCGATGAACCCCGAGTTGATGGCCATCCCGCGACAGTTCGACGAACGCTTATTGACCATACTGGCTGATGGATCGTTCCTGACGTTGACCGATCTTCAATCCGATGAATCAGAAGCGGAACATGTTCGATTGACCGCGGCAACAACGTACGGCCAGGCCGTTACGATTCCCATTGGTGATCTGCACAGGCTCTACGTTCTCAATCGGAAGACCATGATGTTGTCGGACCTGGAGCCGGTTGCGTATGAGTTCACTCCCTACTTTTCGCGGCAATGGAAGTATGCGGTCGATACAAATGTCGCCGGGGGACCGCTGCGCGTCGACAACCGAGAATACGTCCACGGACTGGGGCTGCACTCGCAATGCCGGTTGACATACGATCTCGACGATCGCTATTCGCGATTTCAGGCCAAGGCGGGAATCGACGATGGCGTAGATCATCGGGGACAGGCATGGTTGTCGGTCTTCATCGATGGCAAGCCTCGCATCGAACGCCTGTTATTGAAAGGGACGGACGGCGTGAAGGAGATTCTCGTCGATCGCCTCGACGGGGCGAAACAGTTGACGATCGTCGTTGAATTCGGACCGTTCGGTGACGTGTGCGATCACGTCGATCTCGTCGATCCTGTTCTCGTTCGGAAAGCACCCGCACAACCGTAACATCCACGTCATTCGATTTTCAGCCCGTAGATATACCCCAGCCGGGTCCACTCACGAAAATCGTCGTGCAATGCGGTGCTGATGTTCTCCGGTAATTCCACATCGGTCTCGAAGAGATGCTCCACTGCCGTGTCGAGCGATACTCCTTCTTGTAACGCTTGCAGCAACACGTATTGTCTCTTCAGCAGCGGCCCGCGATGGACAACATAATCGCGCCGTGTGACGGCAAGCCATGTGACACAAGGATCGGGAATGCGCAGCGGCGTTTTCGATGGGGTACGGTCGAATTGCCTCGCCGCCGTAATATAAAGCTGAACGGGGTACTTCAGTTCGATCGTTCGAAAAGCAGGGTTGAGTTGAACGTAGACGCGCGGAAAGTCGTCGGGGTCGATCGATCGAAATTGATCCCACAAAAAGGGGGGCTGACCTTCAATCCCCGGGCCGTCGAATACATCGGCGTAGAGTCGTTCGAGTCGGGCCAGATCGATGATGAAATCGGTCCAACCGGCGTCGGCCGATCCCTCGAACGTCTCGCGGCGTGTTTCAGCAAGAAAGGGAGGAAAATTTCTGCCGAGTTCGCCGAGCGTGTAACTGTTCGACGGATAGCGTTTGAGATATTCAAACGCAAAGCCGTCGAAGACTGAATCTCCCAGCGCGTGACACAGCGAGGGAAATTCAGCGCGCAGACATTCCATCAGGCGGGCAAAATAGGCCTGATTGTAAATCTGCAGTCGCTCGACCGACGAGAGATTACGCGATCGTTCGATGACCGTTTCGAGATTTTCCGGGGTCATCGCAAGGACATCATTCGCGATTCCTGTTTCCAGACCGTCGACAACACCCGCTGGATGCAGAATGATCTGCTGCATCCAGCGTTGAATGTCGTTCAGAGTCGGGGGATCGGAATGAGGCGTCGGCGATGTCATGGTGCATCATGATACCATGCCAACCGGTCTGTTTCACTTATGCGGCGCGCGTTTGCTTCAGGCGGACCGACTGTCTCTCACTGAGTTCGAGAATCTCGACGAGGCCTTCGACGACGCGATCTTGCTGATCTTCGCGGAGTTCGGTAAAGATCGGGAGTGCGAGAACTTCTTCGCATGCGAGTTCTGCATGCGGAAAATCGCCTGCGCCGTAACCGAGAAACGCGAAACATTTCTGCAGATGCAGCGGCGAAGGATAATACACCGCCGCGCCGATCTGCCGTTCGCGCAGCGAGGCCAGAACTTCGTTGCGACGGTCGCTTTTCACACGGACGACGAATTGATTGAAGACATGGCGGCGCTCGCCCAAAACCTGCGGAAGTTGCAATGTGTCGTCGATATCGTATGTCTCGAAGAGTTGTGCATATCTCCCGGCATTCTTCTGACGTCCTGCCGTCCAATCGTCCAAATGTCGAAGTTTGACGCGAAGCACGGCGGCTTGCAGCGCATCGAGCCGGCTGTTGAGTCCGACTTCGACATGCCGGTATCCTCCCGTATCTCCATGCACGCGCAGGCGTCGTAACCGCGACGCAATTTCGGGATCGTCGGTCGTGATGATTCCACCGTCACCGGCACCGCCGAGATTCTTGGTTGGGAAAAAGCTGAAGCATCCGGTCGTTCCGAGCACACCGGCGCGTCGGCCTCGGTATTCCGCACCGATCGCCTGACAGGCATCTTCGATCACCACCAGGCCGTGCTGCACCGCCATACGCCAGAGAGGTTCCATCTCGGCACACTGCCCAAACAGATGGACCGGCATAATGGCCCGCGTACGGCTGGTAATGGCCTCTTCAACCTGTTCGGGAATGAGATTGAAACTCACCGGGTCGATATCGACGAACACCGGTTTGGCACCGACTCGACAAATCGAACTCGCAGTGGCGAAAAATGTAAAAGGGGAAGTAATGACTTCGTCCCCCGGTCCGATATCGTGAGCCATTAACGCCAGAATGAGAGCATCGGTTCCTGATGCGCAGCCAATGGCATCGCGGGCATCGCAGTATTCGGCAATCTCGTACTCGAACTCGGCGACTTCGTCACCAAGTACGAAACTTTGGGCCGCAAATACACGAGCGACAGCCTCTTGAACTTCGTCGGCAATCGTCTGATGCTGGGCGACCAGATCGATCAATGGCACGGCAGCAACAGAGGGAGATGACGGAACGGAATCTGATTGAATCGGCTGGGTCATTACGCGACTCCTTTCGCCTGGAATAACCCGAATTCGATGGGTCGGAAGTACAACGCCGTGCATCCTGCACGGTCGACGGAAGATTATGCCTGGAAGCGATTTCTGTCAACACGAACCGTCACGGAATTCACGATCGACGGATGTCACTGTTCGACGGCGTTCAAATCGAGCGGGCAAGCATCTAAACCCTTATTCCGACACGGTTTCAAACGTGGCGTCGTCGCCGATAGTGACTCCTGATTCGTTCTCCGCTACGAGGCGGTAGTGATAGGTGGTCCCTGGTTTCAGTCCGTCAATCGCGGCGAAAGCGAGTCGCGGCGTCATTTGTAACCCGCCGTATTGCGGTGAGGTCGAGTTGCCGTAACGGGTGTTGGTTCCATATTCGAAATAGAACACGGTTTTCTTCCCCAGCGGAGTCAACCGCCCCGTCACTGTGGCCGACGAACCGGCGAGACGTTTCGCTGCTCCCGTCACCACATGGGGTTTGGCGTCGGCGGGAATGGTAAACTCGACGTCGTCGCCATAGGTTGTGCCGAGTTCGTTCTCGGCAACCAGGCGAAAGTGATACGTCTGACCTGGGGCAAGCTCGTCCACATCGAGATTGACGTGGTACCAATCGTCATCCGTCGTATACTCGGCCCCCGTGCCGAAGAGTTCGATTTCCCCCAGTCCCCAGCATTCGGGCTGATAGCCGGATAAAATTCGAACTTTGACATACTGCGCTTCGGCGTTGAGGTCTTTCTGCAAAAAATAGACGAAGCCTGGTCCGGCGGTTGAGTTTGTTGCAATTTCACCGGTCGTTAACGATTTCCACGTCATGCCATCCTGCGACGTCATGACTTCGATCTCTCGACTCGGCCAATCTGTATGCTGATGAATCTGTACGATGTTAACGGTTACAGGACGATCGAATTCGTAGACAAACTCTTGGGGGTGGTCTGGGTTTTCGCTGCTCTCCCACATTTTATCTTGACCGTTGCGCCAGCCATCGGTGAGTCGCGACGGTTCGCCCCCTCCTGTCGGGGACGCGATCAGTTTTCCTCCATTTGCGGGATGAACCAGCGAATAGTTGCGATACGCCAATTCAAATTCGTCAATGTCGATCGAACCGACAGGACGATTTGACGGATCGACAAACGCGAGCAGATGAAAAAAATCGCACGTGACATGCCCAAGCGAATGATTGATCGAGGCGTATTCGTAGTTCGGCCGCAATTGAGCCAGATTGTTGCCGCCGTACGTCCAGGCGTGCGAATCGTTCGTTAGACGATACGTGACATGTTCCCATTCTCCCGAACGAAGTGCATCGGTAAGGGTAAAACCTGTGTAGGCCCAGTTGGCACGACGCCAGTCGGGAGTAAATTGTTGAGTGATATCGTTTTCACTCTGCGTCCACCAGCAGAATTCGGCACCGTTCGGATGAAACTCGTTTCCTCGAACGGCGAGCGAGACGCGGGCATCGCGAAAATCGGGATCCCCGCCGGTAAAATTGACGAGTTGCCCATCGCTGTTGGGATGCGATCCGGGATAGAAATAAGATGTCAAATGCAACGTACCGATGCCATCGACATGATTGGGATCGTCGCCGCTCGGTTCTGAAAACCGCACGAATCCTCCTGTCGAACCTCCCGAGTCGTGATGCACCAGATCGGTTCCCGTCATTCCTCCCTGCCAGCCCGCAATACCGGAGTTCCAACTTTCGTGATAATAGGCCGCGAGTTTGGGAGGAAGGTTCTGTTTCGTTGTTGTTGAGCCATACTCGGTCGAGGTACCGTATTCGAACCAGTACCGGGTCGGTAGTTCATGTGGCTGGATGCGTCCGTTGACCGTCATCGCCGTCAGGCCGAGCGGTGATGCCTTACTCGTTTCGACTTCGGTTTTTGCTGGGACGTTCGCTGCCACCGCCCGATCGCCAAACCATGCTGGTCCCCCCTGTGTGAACAACACAACCAGAAGGCCTGCCACGCCCAGTGCGATCGAAAGAGATCGTCCGACGTGTGGGAATGGCAGACGACAACGATTCTTGAATGAGCCAATGATGTGGTGAATCATGCGAGCGACCTTTGTGCTCAGGGGAAAAGACGTCCGATCGGCAGGGAGCCGAATTCAATCCCTATTGTATCGTGAAACGCCGTTATTCCTACCACATCGCGGATTGATTTCGATTTCCGCAGACCGGTGAACACGAAACCCACGGTTCCCAAGTTCAAGAAATTTAATGGTCAAATGGGGTTTGAGTTGCATTAGGATCGTTTTCGATTTACGCTGATGATGTGGAGAGCGAGCCGATTGAACGTCGTCAAACGTCTTTCGCATCGCGTGTACCGATTATGGTTTTCCGACTCGATATGCCCGTTCGCCCCTGGTTGCACCGGCTCATCAGCCTGTGTGCGATCGCAGCATTGCTCGTCGGAATTGTACCTCTTCCATTAGACTCGTCTCCGCCGGTCGCGAAAGATACCTCGAAGCCATTCCCCTGCCAGAACCATCGCTGCGGATGCCGTTCCGCCGATCAGTGCTGGAAGAAATGCTGTTGTTTCACCAATCAGCAGAAACTGGCGTGGGCCAAAAAGCACCGCGTCGCATTACCCGAATTCGTCATCGCGGCTGCGAATCGAGAACAAACGTCGGAGACCACGTCGCCGCCGTTGTGCCACTCTCAGGCCAAACAAACCTGTCAATCGGGGAAAAGCGGTCATCGTGCTAAAGGCGTCTCTCCGTCTGTTAGCCACGCGTCAGAATCGCCGGCAAATAGACTCACAGACGCCCAAGAGGACGTGACGTTTGTCGTCGGTCTTCTGGCGCAGCGATGCCGGGGGGAAAGCACCTTCTGGAATTCACTCCCGTGGACCATTTTGCCCCCCGCAATGACCATCTCGGCTCGCCCCGAAAAGCCGATCGATACCTGGTCGCTCACGTCCGACGAGAGTGTCGACGTATCGCAGCGACCCCCTGTTCCGCCGCCGCGAGCAGTCTGACAACCGACTGTCGGACCGACTTCATTTTCCGCCATGCGCTATGTGCACCGGCGCGGCCTGTGGCGATGTTATCGCGACAGATGCTGCGGCTTATGTTCGCACGCTCACGCGGGTCTCGGTCTCGCTCTCCACAACAGCCTGGCTGTTGGCCTTTGTGAGCGTGCCACCATGCGCCGCGGCGAAATGTCGAAACTCCGGCACGACAGTTGAAAAATGGGTGGCACTGCCGGCTTGTCCGGCAGTGCGGTTGTGAGGCATCGGAAAAACACGGGTGGACACGCCATCCGTGGCACACACAATTTGATCATCCCTCATTTTCAACGGGCTGTTAATACATCTTCATCACCTGAGAGGAACATAAAATGTCTCCCCGAAGATCTCGCATCCACCAACGGCGAGGTTTCACGCTGATTGAACTGCTGGTGGTTATTGCCATCATTGCTGTGTTGATCGCGTTGTTGCTCCCCGCCGTGCAGCAGGCCCGTGAAGCGGCACGACGAATCCAATGCCGCAACAATCTCAAGCAGATCGGACTTGCACTTCACAACTACGAATCGTCGCATAACAGTTTTCCACCGGGACGGGTCGGCTATCCGATGGTGTTTTCGGCCCATGCGGCGATTCTCCCCTACATCGATGGTGCCAATCTTTCCAATGCCATCGATTTCAACACGGCTCCGACGTTTGTCGAACCCCCGGTCGCACCCTATTCTCAGAACGTGATTGCCGCCATGACGGTCATACCGATGTATGTCTGTGCGAGCGACTTTCAACGGATGTCCGGGAACTCGTATGCTCCCACAAATTACGTCGTCTGTGCCGGCAGTGGCTCTGACGCAACCACACGCTATATTCGCCGCGGCGATGGCGTGATGTTCGACGTGAAGTTGCTGGGCGTTACCAGACTTCGCGATATTACCGACGGACTGTCGAATACCGCTGCCGTCAGCGAACAGACGCTGGGAATGGGTTATAGCGGCGGGAGCGGGTCGTCGGCGGCCCCGGCGATTCCCGGATCGACCCCTCCGGTGCAATACGCGCAACAGGTGCTTAACCTTTCCAGTTCACAGAACGATTCGATCAGCGGAACCGACACCAGTCCGGCGAATTGCGTCGTGGGAGCCTCGGGATGGTGGAAAGGGATTCGAGGCGCAAAATGGATGAACGGCCATTACGGCGATACGATCTACAATCATGCGATGACGCCCAACGCGAAAACGTTCGATTGCGGCAACGCCAGCCACAATGCCGGATTGACCGCCGCTCGCAGCCAGCACGCCGGAGGTGTCTCGATGTTATTGTGCGACGGTAGCGTTCGTTTCGTCAGCGACAGTGTCGATCTCGGCATTTGGCGAGCATTGGCGACAAAATCCGGCACCGAAGTGCTCGGTGAATTCTAGAATTTCGATGTTTCAGAAAGCAGGTTCTGATCATGATAAAATCAGCGTTGATTTCGGTCGGTGTCGTTTCGGTTCTCGTTCTCGGTCAACTGCACGCACACGACACGTGGGTGCAAACCAATACCAATCTCGTTCGCATCGGCGATGGTGTTCACATCGATCTCGTGTTGGGAAATCACGGCAACGATCATCGCGATTTCAAAATCGCCGGTAAACTTGGCATCGAAAAAGCCGTGCTGAAAGTGCATGCACCGAACGGGTCGGCCTATGATGTCAAAGACCGGCTCGCCGATCTTGGTTACGCTCCCAAAGAAGGATTCTGGTCGACAAAGTTCGTTGCCGCCGAACCGGGACTTTATCTCGTCGAACATGTTGTCGATCAAGTCGTTAATCACGGCATGCCGGTCCGCTCGGTCAAGAGCGGCAAGACCTGTTTTGTTGTCAGCAAGTCGCTCGACGACGTTCCTCCGTCACACCCCGGTTTCGATCAACCGCTGGGACATCCCCTCGAAATCGTACCGATCGCCAACCCGGTGACACCGATGGGGCCCGACGTCGCTATTCGCGTGCAGGTTCTCTACAAAGGGAAACCGCTACCCGATTCGCGCGTCTCGTTTATTCCGCGCGGCGCGACGCTGGCCGAAGGGTTCGATGAAAACTTCGAGAGGAGGACAACCGAAAACGGAACAGCGTCGTTCACGCCACGAGAAGGGAATTATTATCTGGTCGTCGTCCATCACAAGACCGACGAGAAGGGTGACGACTACGAAAGCACATCGTATGCGGCGACGCTGACGGTCTTTGTCCCCGACGTTTGTCCCTGCTGTGGTGAGTGAACGCTATCGTCCGGGATCAAGCACCACGATATCAGCCCGAGGGTAATAATACCGGAGGATCTCGACGCACGATTTTTTTTCAAGAGCCTGTCCGCGGGCTCCCCATTGGCAGAGACCGACGCCGTGACCATGACCCGAGCCGCGAAGATGTATTTGCGTGCTCGTCGGTTCGATGCTGAACTTGGGAGAATACAATTTCGAGGTTCCCAGTTGGTTACGAAGATCGATGCCGCTGACAACGGCTCGCTTTCCCTGATTCGTCAAGAAGAATGTGGGAATCAACCCAAGCTGTTTGAGCGGAATCGATTCGATGTTAGACACCCGACGATCGGCGATACCGGTATTTGCACGGTTGGACTCGAGTAACGAAGCCGTTCGTTGAAAAAAGTCCTTCCGTTCGAATTCGGCACTCCAGCGGTACCGATCGGCCGCCGAGCACCAGTTGCAGGAAACCCCCGTCAGCCAGGTCGGCGTATCGGGAAAAACCTCGCGGCCCGACGTCGTCGAACCGCCGCAGACCGCCGAATAATAGGTGCGAAACAGACGGCCGCGATCGAGACACACCATGCCGCGCGTCTGCTCGACAATCTGTCGGCTTTCTTCACTTTCGCCGGCGAGACGCCGTTGACCGTCGCGGTACTGGAAGCCGAGGTATTTTTGGCTTTGCACGCTGGCATAGACGTCGAACAGATCCGATCGTCGCTGCTGAATCTGATACAAGGCGAACGTTCGTGCGACGACCGCCTGCGCCTGACGTGCCGCCGGAGGAAACGCTTTCGGCATTTCGCTGTCGACGACACTCGCCAGATATTCTTCGAGCGGCAGCACGTTGACCGCCAGAAATGTCTGATCGGGGCGACGTATCAATCGCAAACGTCCTCGATACTGATGATCGTTCACCCAGAACCCCGGCGAACGCACCGGTACGAGTTCGATCTGAGAAGCCCGATACGTTTGATCGCCGAGTTTGAACTCCGTTCGAGTCGTCGTCATCTTCACCGTCCCGCGCGGCAGTCGGTTGAACTTCTCTCGTTGTCCCGACAGGTAAATGTCGCACGGACCATCGATTTCGACGTTCAATTCACGCACGGCATCGTGCGTCAGAACAACACGCACGTCAAAATCGGCCCTCGTTGCGGGAAGGGGAGTTTGATTGGCACGACGTATCTGTAATTCCGGCAGCAATTCGCGAGATGTCTCGTTCGGTCCCCGATGTACCACCGACCAGCCGGTGACCAGACCCACGACGATAACGAGCATCAAACCGACTCGCTGCGCGAGTCGATATCCGATGCTCGAATGTACGGCTGAGCGGTCGCGGCTCATGAGTCTCTCTTTTCGTCTTTCAGCAACCGGTTATTCACTCACGGCGTGCTTAACAGCGTCAACAGCACGCCGACAGAGTTGACTGGCGGAGTCCCCATCGGGAGCTTCGGCAATAATGCGAATGATCGGTTCGGTGTTGCTGGCTCGCACCTGCACCCATTGTCGATCCCAATCGAGCCGTAAGCCATCTCCCTTTTGTGCGTCGGCATCCGCAAAGATCGCCTCGAGCGCGGCGCAGGCGACGTCGACTTTTTCTCGGGGACAGGTGAGCTTGTCTTTAACGATCGCATACTTCGGCAGCGAATCGACCCACGCCGAGAGGGGAATCTCCTTCTCGGCGAGTCCTGCCAGCGTATAGGCCATCGCCACAAAACTGTCGCGAACATAACCGACGCGCGGCTCGATGACACCGCCGTTTCCTTCACCACCGAGAATCCCTTTAACCTCTTTCATCTTCGTGCAGACATGGGCTTCGCCGACCATCGAACGGTGAAACTCGCAACCATAGCGTGCGGCGATATCGGCGGTCACCCGGCTGGTCGAACCATTGACAACCACCGGACCCGGACGATGCGCTAAAACGAAATCGGCGGAAAGCGCGAGCGTGAGTTCTTCACCGATGAAATTTCCCTTCTCATCGACAATCGCCAACCGGTCGGCGTCGGGATCCTGAGCGAAACCGACGTCGGCACCATGGTGACGTACGGCATCGCAAAGACCGGTCAGATTGTCGGCGATCGGTTCTGGTGTATGCTCGAACCGTCCGTCGGGAGTTTCACCGAGCACGGTCACATCACACCCCAGTTGTTCGAGCAATCGCGGCGTCGCGACTCCTCCCGATCCATGATTGCAATCCAGTACGACACGAAACTTTTTTGCGACAATTTTTTCGGCGTCAATAAGTAGCATCACGCGCTCGATATGCGGCGTTGCCGCATCGGGGTACGATTCGAGCGTTCCCAACCGATCCCACGGCTGATATTTGATATGTCCCGATTCGAGAATATGGAGCAGTTGTTGTCCCTGGGTCTGATTGAATACCGATCCCGCCGACGAAAACGGTTTAAGGCCGTTCCACGGCGGAGGATTGTGGCTTGCGGTAATCTGCAAGCCGGCAGCGGCTTTGAGATGTTGCACCAACACACCGCACGTCGGCGTGGTTGCGATGCCGGCGTCAATGACGCGACACCCGGTGGCGAGAAGTCCTGCGAAGACGGCCTGCTGCAGCATCGGCCCGGTCGAGCGACCGTCACGAGAAACAACAACCGTTTTTCCCTCGGCCCATGTTCCCAGAGCTGCGGCGAATCGCACCACATATTCAGGATCGAGTCCGTCTCCGATAATTCCTCGCAATCCCGAGATGCTCAATATCCGCTGCGTCATCCTGATGCTCCCCTCAACTCCGTGAAACACGAATTCTCGTTCGGTCGTGTGCCGTCAGCAATCGGAAATATAGCGGTTCGAGACAAATCGGGAAACGGGGAAAGTCCAACTCCTTACGACGATTACCATTCAGAGAATGAAACCCGCATCAAGGAGGGTCAACGAAAGAAAATCATTGCCCGTATCAACAATACCGGTGTATAATCCCACCATGAAAACAATCCTCACTAACGAACAGCGTCTGGCGCTCGACGAACAGCCTGAAGGAATCGAAGTCGAAGATCCACAGACGCAGAAAAAATACGTTTTGACGGACGCCGCATTGCATCATCGGGCGATGCAGGCACTTCACCGGCAGGAAGATCGCGATGCGATTCAAGCGGGGATCGAGGACATGAAGGCCGGCCGCGTCGAACCATATTCAGAGGTAAGCCGTCGACTCCGTGCCCACCTTCGTGAGAAATTCGGCGCTTGCACGTGACCGTTTTAAACCAGATGAAATTGATTTCCAGAGCGGTGAGAATTAGTGTCGAAGCTCATCCTTTTGTTTACCGCCCCCCTTCTCACAGCGCCACGCTTCCGCTTCATCCTGACAGATACATACGCGTTTACGGATGAACTCGACCAACTGCTGCTCGCACCCTTTCTCTAATAGCGGTTCCAGTTCGGCGTACGTTAATGGCGTGCCGAATACGATGCGAACTTTCTTCAATTTCAAGAACCAGGCATGACGGGGGAGGGCGAGATGTGCTCCCGCGATGCCAACCGGGTAGACCGTCGTTCGAGCTCGACGGATGAGCGAGATAAACCCCGGCTTGAATGGACCGACCTCACCATTATGCGTCCGCGTCCCTTCGGGAAACACGCCGACAAGAAAACCATGATCGATGCGACGAATCGCATCGCGCAGCATCGCCGGGCTGGCGGCGTCGCGGTTGATCGGCATGACGTATGTATGTCTCAATATCCAACCGATAATCGGCACGCGAAACAGAGAATCGCGGGCCACGTAGCTGATCGGCCGTTTCAACGGCAGACCGACAAGCATCGGATCGAGAAAACTCTGGTGGTTTGCGAGTATCAATCCTCCCCCCGTCGGCGGGATGTGTTGAACCCCTCGAGCGCGGTATCGGAGCCAGAACTGAAAAAGGTTCTGCAAGACGAACTGATAAATCAACCAGAGCGCGTTACGCCGATTCGGTGATGGTAGGTCCGCTGATGACATCGCGACATCAATCCCCAAGTCGCCTTAAATGCCCCCTTGCGTCCACACACCGTCGATCAGCCGCCAGGTTTTCGACTCGGTCGCCGCATTCTGCAGAATCATCGGCAACCGATGGGGACGGATCCCGTCGTAGCATTGCAGCATGCCGAAACGACGCAGCGACGCTGGTATTCCAACCGCCGTAAAACCGGAATGCCCCGTAGCGGGAAACGGTCCGCCATGATTCATCGCCGGCGAGACGGCGACACCGGTCGGCATCTTGTCGTTCAGCAGCCGTCCCACTTTCTGACGAACCGGCGCTTCGAGCTTTTCGTACAAGGCATCGTCCCCGCCGTCGGTCGCCGTGTAGAGCGTTCCGGTCAGATTTCCTTCCAGTCGCTCGGCCAGTAACGGTAATTGATCGGGATTCGAAGCGATAACAAACAGCGATCCGTTACCGAACGCTTCCGCCTGCAGCGCTTCAGGATTCGCCATAAACGCATCGCCGTCGACGGTGAGCAGCGTATTGGTGCAGGAGACGCCGGTACCACCTCCTGCGGTTCCGCCGGTGATCAGTTTTGCTCCGCAGGCCTGCAGACTGTTCACCGCGTCAAGGAAATTCTTTTGCACGCCGGAACTGAGCATCGTTCCGACCGCGGCGGCCTGAAATCGTTTCGCAACGGCGTCGACAAATGCCTCAGAACTCGGTCCACCGGGAAGAAATACGAGACCGGGATTCGTGCAGAATTGCCCCGTTCCCATCAGACAACTTCCAGAGAATTCGTCGGCGATCGCTTCCAGGCGTTCGGACAACGCTCCGGGGAGAATGAAAATAGGATTAATGCTCGAAAGTTCGAGATACATCGGTTTGCCGACGGCATCCGCCGCCGTTTTCAACGTGAGACCGGCATGGCGCGACCCGGTGTAGCCTGATGCTCCGATAAGCGGGTGTGACACCAGCTTTGCACCATCATCGTGACTGGTACGATAAATGAGTTGCACCCACGCCGGAGGAAGATCGGTCTCGCGAACCGCGTCGAGGGCCAGTTCGGCGAAAAGTCGGGTCGTCGACGGATGCGAGGTATGACCTTTCGCAATCACCGGGTTGCCCGCGGCGATGGCAGCCGCAAAGTCGCCCCCGGCGGAACTGTTGAACGCAAAGGGAAAATTGTTGGGACCGAACACGGCGACCGGTCCGATCGGCCCGAGATACGAGCGGATATTCGCCTTGGTGTCGATCGTCGGTAACGACCAGCTCCCCTCGCGGGCCGCAGCGGCAGCCTGACGAAGCTGATTGGTTGTGCGTGGAAGCTCGCCCTCTTTCAGACGGGGTGAAACAGGAAGCGCCGTCTCTTGATGCGCAATCTCGACGAGATCATCGGTGCGGCCTTCGATCTTGTCGGCGAAACATTCGAGAAACTGTGCGAAGCGGACACCGTGCCAGCCGGCCGTTCGGCGAAACGCGGCGGAGGCCGCATCCAGTGCCTGTTCGATTTCTGCCCAGGGACTGACAGGATACTGATCGGGCAGAACCTGCTCGGTTTTCGGATTCAACGCCTGAAAGACCGTGGTCCCTGTGGAAGCCCTCCACTGACCGTCAATTAATACGGGATGAGCCGACATATCAATAATCCTTTTGCTGCAGGATTTCGCTGCGAGGTGTTCTTTGAACCGCTACACTTCAATACAGAACAGGCCATCGTTACATATGCGACGGCGATGGACCTGCTTATTGTAACAGAGCGATGATGTGAATCCAATCGGCGGACGGGCCATACAGATGCCGGCCTCCGATGGGCAGAAACGACCATTTTGCAGAGGATTTTCCGACTGACGAATGTGTCGGCCCGATCTCGTCGCGGCGAACGCCTACGGTATGATCACGAACTCATTCGAGTTCAGATATGCCCAGAAGACATCCTGCAGTCCTTGAGCCATCGCCAGTTGACGGTCGTCGCCCACTTGGGAATCGGCGACGCGATCAACAATGATCTTACGCCAAAGTTCCATTTCCTTTTGGGTCGGTTCGCGCGACAAGGCGGAGACGCAGAGCAGACGAAGTCGCTCTTGTTCGGTCATCCGCTTCTTAAGAAGTTCGCTCAAATAGCTCCCCCGGTCGAGACTGAGCGATTTGGAAATCATTTCGCTGTTCATCATCAACAGCGCCAGCGACACGGTTCCTTCAAAATTGCTCATCTCGTTATTTTCGTCGGTGTTCATATTGGTGACGAACTGCTGCATCCACTGATCGCGGAGAGGCTCATCGGCTGCCCAACTGATCCGTTTCTGATTCTGAGGACGGGTCGCCACCACCAGCGAATCGTACAACTGCTCGGCAGTCATCGATTTGGGATAAACGCGGCTGAACATCGGCGGCAGTCCCGCTTCGGGATTATCGCTGAGATTGGTGTCGTTGAACTGGCTGCTCCGCTGATACGCTTCCGACAAGCAGATCCAGCGAATCAGTTTCTTCATGTCGTAACCCGAATTGACAAATTCTTGCGAGAGCCGTTCGAGTAACTCCGGATGCGTCGGCGTGTTATGCGGTCCCATATCGTCGACCGGGCTGGTAAACCCCTTGCCGAAGAAATGTTGCCACATACGATTGACCAGCGACATAGCCAACTGAGGCCGGCTCCCATCGGTCATGAGTTTGGCGAGTTCCTGCCGTCGATTGACCGCTTCGCTGCGATCGACATTCACGCCGTCAAACACCGGATACGCAACCTTCATCAGTCCACGACGGTTCTCGTAAAATTCGGGATCGCCGACCGGGTTCACCTGCAGTCGGGCAATTCGCTCGGTCTCGCCGGTTTGCGGGTTGACCAGTTCTTTACGAACGACGGTTGTCTGCTTGAAGAAGCTCTTCAATTCCCAAAACTGGTCCTGCTTCCAGTCGTTAAAAGGATGGTCGTGGCATTGAGTACATTGAACCTGCGTCCCCAGAAAAATGCGGGCGGTAATCGCCGTCGCGGGGACCGCCTGATTGTTCATGTGTGCCACAAGAAATGCCGCCGCACCGTTTTCGCGTGTGGAACCTTCGGCCGCGACAATGTCGTAAACGACCTCATTCCATGGGCGATTGTGGGCAAAGCTGTCTCGTAGAAATTTTTGAAGCGCGGGACGGTCGACATCCGGGGAGAGCGAGCGACCGATCAGCAGGTTCGTCCAGATCGTCGTCCAGTTGCGGACGAAAGCGGGATCATCCAGGAGTCGTTCGACGACCGCTTCCCGCTTCTCTCGTTGCAGGCGCGGATCGTTCAAAAACTCCAGAACCAAACCCGACGACGGAATATGCCCCACAATGTCGAGATAGACGCGACGCAGCCACTCCGAGTCGTCGGCGATCTCCGACGGCCTGACACCCGAACCCTCCAACCCCGACGCAATCTGATCGTCGATAAAGGCCACCATCTGGTCGGAGGCACCAAATCGCGAGGCCAACGCCGAACCATCGAACGAAGAGCCATCGATGCTCGAAGCGACGTTGTCATCCGAGTCACCCGACGAATTGACGGCAAGATCTGATGTCGAAGCGGAATCGACCTTCGGATGATCGAGTTCGATCCGCTGAAGTTTTCGCGATGTGTTTCCTCTTACCGGGAGTCCGCCGTTCAGTTCGGAAGACGCTCCGTTGCCTTGGGAGGGGATCGCCGTGCGATTGGCCATCTCCAGAGCGCTCTCGCGATCGGTATTACGATTGAACAACAGGAAGGCTCCGCCGATCATACAAACAGCTGCGATTCCTGCGTTGATCACCAATCTGTGACGCGACCGTCGGTTTGCCGCATGAGGCGTTGCCGAAGCGGAAACCGTCGCAGAACAGACCTTCTTCGTTTCTTCAGAGGACATCGATTCGTATTCATCCGAAATCGATTCCATAAAGCTATCGGTATATTGCGAAGCGACAACTCCGACGTCCCACAACAGGCTGCCGTGCAGGTCGATATATTCGAGATACCGCCGCATCATCGCGGGTTCGCCAAGGACAAGTTGTTCGAGTCGCGCAACCTGGGCCGATGTGAGGTTGTTCTCACACATCGCCTCGAGCAAAACATCGAGTTCCTGGTTGTTCTCGTTGAATTCAGTCATGATCGTTTACTATCGGTAACAGGCGTTAATGCGATTCGGCGGCGATCCGTCGGCTGATACAATCGAGCAGCGTTCGCCGGATGCGGCTGAGCGACTGATAGACGGCATTCACCGGCCGGCCGAATTTCGCAGCGACCGACTTTCCGTTTTCTCCTGTCGCATATCGGTTCTTGATCAGTTCTCGATCGGCCGATCTCAAATTCTCAATGCATTCGAGCATAATCCCGCGTCGGTGCTCGAGTTCATCCTGCATCTGTCTTGATTCTCGAGCGACGGCGCTGACGAATTCGCTGCTGAATTGATGTCGGTCTTTGCGGCGGCGCTCGCGATGTTTCAGAATTTCGTAATGCGAAATCTGGCAGACCCACGCGAGAAAATGACTCCCCGGAACGAACTGTTGATACTTCTTCCAGATGATGACGTTTGTCTCCTGCAATATCTCCTCGGCATCAACCGGACTCCCCACCTGAGAGAGAATGTGCAGATAGAGACGGCGCTGGCATTTGGTGAATTCCTGCACGAATTCTGAACTGGGAGGCATCTCGCGGCGTGGTGGTGCCGAACGATCACCATTGGCGGACTTCTTCCGCGAACGGCTATCCGATCCGGAACTTTCGCTTCCGAGAATGATCGACGATTCAGGGCCGGACGTGTCTGCAACTGTTGTCATGGCACACTGAGACCTTAAACCAGAAAATCGTGTCGCACGCGACGAAGACCGGACGAAACAAGCTCTCGACAGGACGCGACGACCGAAAGTCGATCATCGCGTCTTGCCTTTCGCTTATTCCGACATACTCCGTTCGATCCGAACAGAGATCAGCCAATCAGTTCGGCAATGGCCGTTCCGCCGTTGGTAATCTTCATCGGACGACCATTTTTCGACGTGTAAACCTTGTCGAGCGGAATTCCCAACGCATGCGCCACGGTCGACCAGATGTCGCCGGGAACATACGACTTGCCGACAACGCTGGTTCCGTCGGCATCGGTTTCACCGATCGCCTGGCCACCTTTCAATCCGCCGCCACCCACCATCACCGACCAGCTATTGGCCCAGTGATCGCGACCGACATCCTGATTGATACGCGGCGTACGAGCGAATTCACCCATCCACACCAGTACGGTGTGTTCGAGCAATCCACGTTGCTTCAGGTCGTTCGTTAACGCGGCGATACCGCGATCCAACTGAGGCAGCTGATTGGTACGCAGTGCGTTAAACACGCCCGAGTGCAAATCCCAGCCGCCCATATTGACTTCCACGAACGGAACACCGGTTTCCACCAGCCGGCGGGCCAGCAGCAACCCCTGTCCGAAGCTGTTGTCGCCGTACGCTTCTTTCACTTCCGGTTTTTCCTGATCGACCTTGAACGCCTCCATCTGAGGCGACGTCATCAGGTTCACCGCTTTGGAATAGACTTCTTTATGAGACAACGGCGTCTCGCCGCGCTTCGACTTGATAAAGCTCGATTCGATTTCGGCGAGCATCGTCAAACGCTGATTGAGACGTTGTTCGGTCACGCCTCCCATCGAGGCGTTTTGAATCTGGCCGTTGCTGCTCACAACGAACGGTGCGTTGGTCATCCCCAGGAAACCGGACGATTCGCTGGGACCGCCGACGGAGACGAACGCAGGAATTTCCAGATCCTTGCGTTGTTCGCCAAGTTCGTAGCTGGCAATCGACCCGAACGTGGGATGCACGACGGTCGGATTGGGGACATAACTCGTATGCATGAAGTAGCGGCCCCGGCCATGGTCGGCTTCGCGCGTGCTCATCGAGCGGACGACCGACAGCTCGTTCATGACCTTGGCGGTCTCGGGCATATGTTCGGAGATCTGTAAATCTCCGGCGGTACTGATCGGCTTAAATTCGCCGCCGTTCTTGGAACCCGGCTTCAAATCCCAGATGTCGATCGTCGGAGGACCACCCCCCATCCACATCAGGATGCACGCCTTCTGATTCTTCTTCACCTGCTGGGCATTCGCCTGCAAGTGAGACAGGAACTGAAGGGCGGGAAACGTCGCCACGCCGGTGGCCACATGATTGAGGAAATGCCGACGTGACATACCTTTAGGAATGATGAGACTCATGAATATCCACCTTTACGTTAGACGCCCCTCGGGAACTACTCTTTGGAAAACCACGTGTTACATACCGAACTGCTTCGCTGCGTATGAATCAATCATGCCTGAATGAACCACACGCCCAACCGCAGATTTAACTTTCGCGTACAATAAAAACCGGCAAATTTGATCAATGATTCGTCATAAACTCGTTCGAATTCAGCAAGGCCCAGAAAAGATCCTGATAGGCAATCACCTTATCGCGATTCACCTTGATCAATTTCCCCGCCGTTGAAAACTCACGACTGGTAGGAGCACGCCCCAGCGACGCCAGATACAACTCTTTCACCTTCTGATTGTCCGAACCCTTCTGCGACAGCACGGAATGCAGATAGCTTCCGGGTGCGGTATTGATGGCGTTTTGCGTCAATTCCCCATTCATCATCATCAGTGCCTGCGGAATCGTGCCGTTGAAAATCGTCGCTTCATCCCCTTCATCGGTGCCGAAGGCGATGACGAACTGCTGCATCCAGCGCTGTCGTTGCGACTCGGCCTGCTCCCATCCTGCACTTCCCGATTTGTGTGCCTGAGTCGCCACGATCAGCGAGTCGTACAATTGTTCGGCCTGCAGCGCCTTGGGATACATATGGCTGAAGAGCGGAATCTCTCCGGCTGACGGATCATCGCTCTCATTCTTCGAATTAAACTGGCTTGTGAGATTGTACGGTTCGCTGTTGCAAATCCAGCGAACCAGTTGCTTGATGTCGTAGCCGCTCTTCACGAACTCTTCGGACAGGCGATCGAGAACTTCCGGATGCGACGGCGAATTGTGAGGGCCCATGTCGTCCACCGGGCGGGTGAATCCATATCCCATGAATTGTCCCCACGTCCGATTCACGAACGCCTGAGCGATCAACGGTTTTTCTCCTTCAACCATAAACCTCGCCAACGCCGCGCGACGGTCGGTGTCGAGGCTGTCGTCAACCTTGATATCAAAGAACGCCGGGGAGGCCGCAACCATCAGGCCGCTTCGTTTTTCATAAAAGACAGGCCCTTCGAAATCGGCACGGACGAGTTCCGAATAGTCGTCGACCTGACGACCCGATTTTTCATCGAACTTGCGATGGTCGATCCGCCGCATCTGGCGGAAAAAGCTGTTGAATTCCCAGAAACGAGCCTGTTTCCAATCGTTGAACGGGTGATCGTGACACTGCGTGCATTGCACCTGCATGCCGAGAAACAATTTCGTCGTCTTAGCAGTCGCCTGCACCCCTTCGTCCGCCATCGTCATTTGAGCGAGCAGATAGTTCACGGCACCGTTGCGTTCGAAATGCCCTTCGGCACTGGTAATGTCGAAGACGATTTCATTCCAGGGACGATTCTTGGCAAAGGCTTCTCGCAGAAACTTCTGCATTCCCGCCTGACTGACGCGGCGGGGAGGCTGACGGCCGATCAACAGGTTACTCCAGATCGTGGTCCAGTTTCGCACATAATCGGGGTCGTCGAGTAATTTATCGATAAGCTTCGACCGCTTGGCATCGTCGCGGTCTTCGACGAACGCTGTCACATCGGCTGACGGCGGAATATGACCCAGAATGTCGAGATAAACCCGACGAATCCATTCTTCATCGCTGGCAACTTCAGACGGCTCGATTTCGTTATCGACCCAACCCTGGCGAATCTGCTGGTTGACGAAATCGATAATGACGTCGGACGACCCGGTGGTGAAGGAGGTCCGACTCTGAGCAGCCGAATCCGCTTCCTTCTCATCGGAAGCATCTACCGCCGCCACTTTTTTCGGCTTCGCCTGGGCTTCGGCACACGACGGCGCCACACCGACGGCCACTCCAACTCCCACGATCAGCACGATCCACAGTCGCGTTCGAATCATGTTTAACATCTGGGATCCCGATTCCTGCTAAAGGTTCAATTTCAGGAAGCTCCCGCTTCCTTGTGTTCAACACGCGTTTCTACGTACGATGTCGGCTACTCAACAATTCAAATTTGCTACCGTTCGTATTTTCTTCAAGCGCCCCAAAAAGTGGCTCGTTGCCATATGACAACTGCTAAAGGCGTTGATGATTGGCCGTGTCGCCTAATCATAAAACCCGAAAACCACTTTGAATGTTCGTGGCGATTTCGATACGTTGCATATTTACATGAGTGTGCCCCAGCGCCGTAGCCACCGAGACGGCCACAACTCATTATATCGCCGTTGCTTGTGGCATGTCCACAGAATCTGTCGTCCGATTCAATTCCGGTGACAAAAAAACCAATCCCCAGCGTAGAATCAGGGGTCGTTTTTTTCTCAAATCTCGTGGATCACAAACCGTAACGTTCGTTAACATTCGCCGAAAGTCATAGATGCACAATAAGTTACTGACAGGACGCACGGCTGTCGTTACCGGAGCGTCCGACGGAATCGGACGTGCGACCTCCTTGTTGCTGGCAGAGCAGGGGGCTCGCGTTTTTGCTGCGGATATCCGCCAGAACCCCGAAAATCAGACCGTTTTCTCTGAACTCGACATTTCTTTTCAGATCTGCGACGTCCGTCAAGAGTCCGACCTGCAACGGGTGTTTGCGGAGGTCATCTCAACTTCGGGGCGTGTCGACATCCTGGTCAACAACGCCGGTGTCGGAATGGTCAAGCAAATCACCGACGTCACCGAAGCCGACTGGAACTCGTGCATCGACACCAACCTGAAAGGACCATTCTTCGGCTGCAAGCACGCGATCGGCCAGATGCAGAAAAACGGGGGAGGAGCGATTGTGAATATCGCGAGCAACGCCGGTATCCTGCCGCGGGCTCATGATCCGGTTTACTCCATCAGCAAACTGGCCCTTGTCGGACTGACCAAAAGTCTCGCCCTCTGTCATGCCCGCGACCGCATTCGCATCAATGCCGTCTGCCCCGGACCGGTCGGCGACACAGGAATGATTCGCGAGGATATTGCCCGCGCCGATGACCCCGAAGCTTTTACGCAATCGCTGATCGACGCCAGTCCGCTGGCGAAGGCCTGCGAACGGATGATTTCCCCGCGCGAAATTGCCGAAGCCGTGTTGTATCTCGTCAGTGATGCCGCCCAGATGGTGACCGGCACCATCGTCGCCATCGACGGAGGGAAGTCGCTCGGCGTCCCGCCGAAAAGCTGAACTCCCCTTGTTCGCAACATGCCGGCAAGGTATTCTCGCAAACAGCAGGCCATTCGCATCGGCGTTCGGGGATGTGCGACGAAAAGTCGATGATCTCCATTTTCAATACCGCGAACGCCGGTATCGCCGAACGTCAAACCCAGGGGGCGATGATTATGAATCTCACACGTCGTCAAATGTTGGGAAGTTTATGCGGCGGTGCGCTGTTGCCTCTTGGATTACCGCAACGGGCACGTGCCGAAAAATCGATCGACCCGAAAGTGGCACAAGCGGCTATTAATGCTCTCAACTATCTGGCTCGCGAACAACGCCGGCAGGGATACTGGGAAGCCAATACCGGGCAATACCGCGTCGCCATGACGGCCCTCGCCGGTACCGCCATGCTCTGCGAAGGCTCGACGACCACGCGCGGCCAATTCGCGAAGAACATTCGGCTCGCCGTCGGTTATTTGCTCGAAACCTCTCAGCCAAACGGCCTGATCGGTTACAAGAACGACTTCCATTACACTTACGGCCACGGGTTTTCGATGCTGTTTCTCTCGCAAATCTTCGGCGAAGAAGAAGATACCGAACGTCGCGAAGAACTGCAGCGTGTGCTGACCAAAGCGGTCGAATTCAGCATTTCGGCTCAGACGAATCTAGGCGGATGGGGTTACGTTTCGGCGAAGGACGGAAACAATTTCGACGAAGGCTCAACCTGTGTGACGCAGGTGCAAGGTTTAAGAGCCTGCCGCAACGCCGGCATCCCCGTTCCGAAAGAGTCGATCGAGGCGGCGATAAAATATATCCGCGACTGCATGACCCCGGACGGCGGCATTCAATACAGCATCCGCGGCGGAGGTGCCAGACCGGCAATCACCGCGGCGGCCTGTGCGACGTTGTTCAACGCCGGAGAGTACGATTCCGACCAGCTCAAGCTGATGCTCGATTACTGCAAGAAAAACGTCTGGCCCGGCGGTTCGAGCGCCCAATACTTCGGCCACTGGCATTATACCCATTATTACTTCGCACAGGTGATGTACCGCATGGGAGGGGACGACTGGGTGAAATACTTCAAAGAAATCAGTAAAGAAATCCTCTCGAAGCAATCGGCCTCGGGCGTGTGGAAAGAAGGGCACATCGGCCCGGTTTATACCACGGCCATCAACGCCACGATTTTGCAATTGGATTACGGGTATCTGCCGATTTACCAGAAGTGACCCGCCAGGCCTGATGTATGGGTACGACACCACGGTCGCCGTTCGACAACCTGAAACATATCCCGCTGTGGCAATGGGGTCTGTATTGCATCATCGGAGGCGTGGGCGCCAATTTTGTCTTGTCGACGATGCAACCTCTGAAGGGGATCACGACAGCGGCTGAACGAGGCTTTGCATTCGGTCGCGGACTGGCAACGTTTCTCTTTGTGATCGCCGGTGTGATCCTCATCGTTCTGCACTTCATCAAACGTCGACCGGGTTCGCGTACGAAAACGCCGAAACGAAAACGCAAACCATCCTGATCGAAACCCTGTCGCGAGGGCCATCCAAAACCAAGAAGAAGCATCGAATGTTGTCTGGGGCACCCTGGCGATGAACCATAGTAATTATTCAAATGAATTCATGCGAGTTGGACAGTTTTTCTTTTTGTGTGCGGTGGTCGAATTCATTCTCTCTTGGATTGTTTGCGTTCTAGCGCAATCCATCATGCCCCATTTTTTTCCTGATTTTATTGTTCTTCTTGCCTATTTTAGCGGGCCGTTACAGATAATTCCCGCTGGGTTCGCTTTCGTTGGCTTGTGCGCGGTCTTCGCCTCTTTTCTATTGAAGAAGTAACCCGCCTGATGCTACTGCTAACAACTTTGGGTCAGCAGTGCTCTTCTCTACCATCAAGCAGAACCCTGCTGAATGCAGAGCCATTCAGCAGGGGCACATGGCCTGCTTACGGTCGACTTGTTTCCAACTCCTGCCAGCGACTACGATGAGTCTTTTCACACTCAGCAAGGAAGTCACACCATGAGTATCTGGCGGTTCGCGCAGGGGTTCGATTCGGTTCCGGAACAGTTTCGCATCACGCTCGGTGAAGGGGATACCCCGCTGATTCGCTCCGAAAAAATCGGACCGCAGGCGGGGCTGGCGAATTTGTATTTCAAACTCGAACTCGCCAATCCGACCGGGTCGTTTAAAGATCGCTTCGGTGCCGCGGCGATTTCGCATATGCTCGCCAACAAAAAGCGAGTCTGCATCGCCACATCGAGCGGAAACACCGGCGCTTCACTCGCCGCCTGTTGTGCGAAAGCGGGAATTCCCTGCAAGATCGCCGTCGTCGAAACCGCCCCCGAGGGAAAGCTGAAACAGATGCGTGCCTACGGAGCGGAAATTCTTCGCGTCCGCAAATTCGGTCTCGACCCCGACGCGACACAGCAGGCGTTCGATCTGCTCAAACAGCGGGCCACTCAACCCGATACGGCCTTGCAGGTCAGTTCATTCATTTACAGCCCCGCAGGAATGAGCGGCGTGCAGACCATCAGCTACGAACTGGCAGAACAGACGACGCGACCCATCGATCACGTCTTCTGTCCCGCGGGAGGAGGGGGATTAACCTTGGCCGTCTGTCGCGGTTTTCGTCGGCTTGTCGAGCAAGGTCAACTCGAAAAATCTCCCGCCGTCGAATGCGTTCAGCCCGAGGGGAACAACACGATGGCCGGCCCGCTCCGCGACGGCATGGACCGGGGACAAGCCATCACCTGCACGACGAAAATCAGCGGGTTGCAGGTTCCCAACATCAACGATGCGTCTCTGGTCGTCACAGCCTGCCGCGCGTCGGGTGGAACGGGACATCTCGTCACCGACCAGAATGTCTGGTCGACGCAAAAACGGCTGGCGCGCGAAGAGGGGATTTTCTCCGAACCCGCCGGAGCCACGGCTCTCGCCGGCGTATTGCAGGCCGCGGCAAACGGCTACTTCAAGCCCGATGCACACATCATCTGCCTGATCACGGGCTTCGGCTTTAAGGACGAAGAGTCGATCGGCCGGATGGTGGAAGACGTGCCGATTCGAGAGATTGACGTCGAAGGGCTCGCAACCTGCTGAACATCATCGGTGAGCGCGTGTTGTGTGCCGCTTGTGATTATGCAAAGACTTCAATCCCCTTTAATTCCGGCGGCGGGAATTCGAGTCCGCAGTCGAGACACGTGTGACGATCACGCGGCGTCTTCGCGGCACACGACGGACAAGCCAGTCGCACCGGCCAGCGGCGATGGGCGAGGTAGCCGAGATACCCGGGCACTCCCGTCAGGAATACGAAAATCACCCACGGAATCACGACAGGGTCGCCGTAACGCCGTTGGCGGACGACAGTTCGCCAGGCGCAAATGACGGCCAGCAGGTAAGCGACAAACAATGCCGGCCAGTTCTCTGCGAGAGAACGTTTCACCAACGCGGCGTACTCCACCGTCTCATCTGCGATCGAATACGATGACATCGGAATAGCCAACAGCGTCATCACCGTCGCGCCGAGCGGATGAGGCATGAGAAGGGCAACAAGCAGCAAATTCTGATTCGCCCCCCGCATCGTCGTGGTGAATTGTTGCCGTTTCAGCACATCCCCTTCTGGCGAAATCGTGAACAGGACGTGGGTCGTATCGGCTTCGCGATCGTAAATCAGCTGATGGAAGATATATTTTCCCTCGATCGTGCGGGAAATCGCAATTTGTTTCCCCTTCAATTCGTCGGGTCGAGGAAGTCGCACGATCGATTCGTCGATCGGATCGTAGACCAGCACGTCATCGGCCGTAGAAATGATCAGCGCGTCATGCTGCCGACGATAAACCTTCTTGTCGTTCGGCCCGTCATTGGCTTCGAACATGACTCCTAACGAGATGCCAAGCGATAAGACTCCCGATGCGATGTCGAGTTCTTGAGGGGGCGATTCGCGTTCGCGAAGATTGACCTTCCACACGCGCCCCTCTTCGACAAGAAACACATTCCACTCGTAGAAGTCGCGTGCCGTTGTCGATACCGGAGTGAACGGCTCGCGTACCGAACTTCCGTAATAGTTGTAGGGATTATTGCTGGCAATGGAATTCGCAAGTCCGCTCACATCTTGAGCAACATCGAACCATTCGTTTCGATTCTGTGGCGGCGACGATTGAAATCCGCGACGTGTGTAATATCCGATAACTTCTCGCGACTGACTGTCATAGCCGACGAAATAACCGGTGTTTCGTACTCGGCGATCTTGCAGATAGTACCAGAAGGTCGAGGGAGTACGACCGTCGTTAAAGGGAATGACGTGCGGGTACGCCACTTCCGTGATCGAAGCAGGTGCAGCGATCCTGGTCCCCTGGGCCGTCGTTTCATTCAACCCCGTCATATCTCTGCCAAACGATGCATACCCGCCGCCATTGAAATCGAAGTCGACGCCTTGTTGCTCCGGTTGTTCGCTGTCGATCTCTATCCCTTCCGGAGTCCGATAAGAACTCTTTTGCGTCTTGGCATCGTAACGGACGATGACAGGAAGTCCCGCATGTGTAATCGACACCGATTCGTAAATGCGACGGCCTGATAAATTGATGCTTTCGCCGACGAAACCGACGATCAGCGTCCACGCCGATGAAATGCCGACGGTCAAAACGAATGCCAGGACCAGCGCGGGGAGCGAGTTGAATCGTCGCAGCATGAGATCACCCTATGAATAATCGCGCGTGCGCGCCACAAATAAAATCGCCGTCACATACAACACACAACTGACGACAAACAGCGGCAGGCCAACCCACCACCACGGTATAAAATAAACCGCCGTCGTCGCCAGAAACGATGTCGCCAGCGGCATCAGCCTGATGCCGTACCACTTGCCGTCGATGAGCCCCGACGTGAATGCCCCCAGATAAATCAGTGTGAGCGACAGCCACAGCCACCACATCGGCAGCGTCATCGACCACTCGAAAGGGCTGGCATGTGTCCCCGGCGTCGCCGCCCACAACGCCACGCATACAATCGGTAATGCGCTGCAAATCAGATAGACGGCGAGGCCGATCGTTAACTTCGAGACGATCAGATCGTTTCGCCGCGCCGGCCGATGGAACAGAAACAAAAACGTCCCCTGCCACAATTCCCACGCCGTCTGCTTGAAGCCGAGAAGGATCGTAAAACCGATACCGATCAGGGCGAAGTAGTAATACCAGTCATCCCCCAGAAACGGCACCGACTGCGACGGTTCGAACAACGGACGAAAACTCATCCGCAATTCGCTCCCCGAGTAAAGAAACAACGCAGCCGTGGCGAGCGCGGCAATGCCGCACAGCTCACGCAACTCCTTGTAGATCATTGCTCTCCACATGAGAGACATCTCCTGAAAAACAGGGCAAAGCACGGCGTGAGCCACGGGTGTATTCGATAAAGGCGTCTTCGAGATTCAACGTGACAACATCGATCGAGAGCGGATCGAGCGACTCGGCCAACCGGCGATGCTCTTCGCTGTAGCCGACGATGTTGACCTCCAGCCGATTGCCGACTTTCCAGCTTCCGACCAGTCCCTGGCAGATGGGGAAATCGGGAGGTGCTTCATGAAATTCAATCACGATCTTGCGCAGCGATTCCTTGAAGTGTTCGGTCGGACAATCGACCCGAAGCACACCGTCGACCATAATACCGATGCGATCGGCGACCCGTTCGATGTCGCCGAGCACGTGCGAACTGAACAATATCGTGCGCCCTTTGCGCTGAATGATCTGGATCAGCGATTCGAGAAAATCACGGCGGACGACCGTGTCGAGCCCGAGGGTGGGGTCGTCGAGAATCAGCAGTTCGGGTTCGGGAGCCACCGCGAGTGCGAGCGAGACTTGAGCCCGCTGGCCGTTCGACAGTTTGCGGATTTTCGATTTTCGCGGCAGTTGAAAGTGATCGAGAATCTGATCGATGAGTTCGCCGTTCCAGACGGGATAGAACTTCCGCGTGAAATCGACGGCGTCGCCGACCGACATCCATTTGTAAATCGGGTGCCCTTCGGCGAGATAGGCGATTTTCGCCCGCGTCTGCGGACAGATCGAAAACGAGTCTTCGCCGAGCAACTCGGCTGTCCCGACATCGGGATGAACGAGCCCCATCAGCATTTTGATCGTCGTCGACTTCCCGGCACCGTTCCGTCCGAGAAACCCGTAGATCGACCCTTGCGGAATCGATAGATTCAATTGATTGACGACGCATTTCTCGCCGTAGTATTTGGTCAACTGACGAGTGATGATAGCGTGTGACATGCGGAGTCCTCTGTTTTCTCCTTCTCCCACTCCCTCTCCCTCTGGGAGAGGGCCGGGGTGAGGGTGTCTTCTGTCTTTACTGTCTTCTCAATGCTCCCTGCACTTCTGTTTTTTGAAAGGCACCCTCATCCGGCCTGCGACCACCTTCTCCCGGAGGGAGAAGGATTCAATGCCCTCGAACCCAAGTGCTAAATGTTAATCAAGATCATGTTTCGACCGTCATCCATTGAAATTGCTCGGCCCGCTGGCCGAGCAGCGAGATCACTTCGTTCGACGAAAACCCGAGGTGTACCGCCTCGGTGAGAAACTGGTCGACGAGTTCAACGAGCCGTTCTTTGCGGACTTTTTTTGTAAGTTCCGATTTGGGATGGGCCACGAAGACACCGAGACCGGGGCGTGTGTTGAGAATTCCTTCCCGTTCGAGTTCGGTGTAGACGCGGGCAATCGTGTTCGGATTGATGACGAGCTCTTTGGACAACTCGCGGACGGAGGGGAGCTTCGTCTCGGGGCGGAGCGTTCCCCGCGCGACCGATTCGCGAATCTGCTGCGTCAGTTGCCGGTATATCGGAACCCGGCTGGATGTATCGATCAGAAACTTCATCGGCTCTCCATTAACTGTACTAGTAGTATTAGTACGGACAACTGTTTCTGTCAATTCCAAACAACTCGAATTTCGGCTTTTTCGAAATTCTTTTTCGCCGATGATCATTCTTGAATTCCACACTATTCACCGGGGCTCCGGTGGATATGATATCTCCCTGCGTCATCAATCGAAGAATTACCTCGTCAGGACCGTGCACCGATGAATTCATCGCTCAAGCGTTATCAAGAAACACCTCTCGTCAAAACCAAAATCGTCGCGACGGTCGGCCCCGCATGCTGGAACCTCACACAACTCACCGAACTCGTGAAGGCTGGCGTCGACGTCTTTCGACTCAACTGCGCCCACGGCGAACACGCAAAATTAACCGAAATCGTCGCATCGATCCGCGAGGCTTCGCGTGAACTCGATCGACCGATAGGCATCCTGTCCGATCTGGCCGGTCCGAAAATTCGACTCGGAGAACTCGTCGGCGATCAGATCGATTGCCTGATGGGTGAGCAATTCGAATTCATTCGCGGAGAGCAATCGGCGAGTGCCCGTCAATTGACGTGTACCTATTCCTCATTGATCGATGACGTGAAACAGCACGACCTGCTCTTGCTCGCCGACGGGACGGTCGGCATGCGCGTGGTCGAAAAAGTGGACAACGGCAATCGACTCGTCTGCGAGGTCGAACGGCCAGGGACCATTCGCAGCCGGCAGGGCATCAATCTTCCCGGCGTCGTGCTGAGCACGCCGAGTCTGACCGAGAAGGACTGCGAAGATCTCGCATGGGCGCTCGATCACGAGATCGATTACGTCGGTCTGAGCTTTGTCCGCTCGGCGAACGATATCCGCCTGTTGCGGCAAAAAATGACCGATCATAAGCCGCGTTTCATCCCTCACATTGTCGCAAAGATCGAAAAGCTCGAAGCGTTTCGCGAACTGGAACAGATTCTCGACGAAACCGACGCCGTGATGGTCGCCCGCGGCGACCTGGGGGTCGAAGTCGACCTGCCGCGTGTGCCGATTCTGCAGAAGCAGATCATTCGCTTGTGCAATCAGCGTCGCGTGCCGGTCATTACGGCGACGCAGATGCTCGACAGCATGCAGGTTCAGGAAATGCCGACGCGTGCCGAAGCAAGCGACGTGGCCAATGCCATTCTCGACGGCAGCGACGCGGTGATGCTTTCAGGCGAAACGGCCGTCGGTAAACATCCCGTCAAGGCCGTCGAAATGATGAGCCGCATCGCGATGGAGGCCGAACGACTCGTAGTCGCCAATCAGGATGTCGACCACGATGAAGACGTACGGCATCGCGCCCGCGAAATTACCGAAGCGGTGACGCTGGGAGCGGGAACGGCCGCCCAATATATCGGAGCCGATCTGGTCGTCGTCTGCTCGCATACGGGGAAATCGGCGCTGGCGATGTCGAAGCAGCGGTTGTCGGTTCCCGTCGTCGCTCTCAGCGATCTTCCGGAAACAGCCCGGCGAATGTGCCTGTACTGGGGTGTGACGGCGATCGAATCGAAGGTCGTACAGAAATCACCAACCGAGCTGCGAAGATTCATCGTCGACTGGGGCCTGCATGAAAATGTGCTTGCCGCGGGAAGCAAAATCGTGATGATCTCGGGTTCGCGCTGGTCAAGCGAGAACCACGACATGATGCTCGTGCATTCTGTTCCGGCCGATCGACACGCGCCATTGAATCTACGGGTCGATAAAGGGGAGAGCCATGCAGAATGAAACGCTAAGTCGAGCAACAGTCAATCAGGGCAACTCGGGGGGTTCGTGATCCGGATAACTCGCTCCGGCGAGCCCTTCTTTCAAGAACGTCAACAGGTCGGCCTTTTCTTCGTCCGACAACTTCAGTTCGAAGATTTCTTCATCGAGCTGCGGATTGGCGATCCCTCCCTTGTTGTAATGTTCGACGACCTCTTCCAGCGTTTTCAGACTGCCGTCGTGCATGTAGGGAGCCGAGCGGGCGATATCCCGCAGACCCGGCGTCTTGAATGCACCCCGGTCGCCGCCGAGTTTGCTGATCGCTTCGCGACCGACGTCGGGTTCGGGCTTATCCATACCGACGCCGACGTTGTGAAAGCTGTTGTCGGTGAAATTTGCCCCGGCATGGCACGCGCTGCACGATGCTCTGCCGAAGAAGAGTTTCATACCGCGCTGGGCCGATTCTGAAAGTGCCGCCGTGTCGCCCGCTTTGAATTTGTCGAACGGCGCATCGCCCGAGAGAACTGTCCGTTCGTACGCGGCGATCGATTGTGCGATTCCTTCGGGGGTGACGTCGGTTCCGAAAATTTTCTGAAACTGATTCTTGTACCCCTCAATCGCATTGAGTTTCTCGACGACTTCGGGAAGCGTCATATTCATTTCGATGGGATTTTGAATCGGCCCCAGCGCCTGCTCTTCCAGACTGCCGGCACGTCCGTCCCAGAACTGCAATTTGTTGTACGCACTATTGAGCACGGTTGGTGAATTGCGGCCTCCCATCTTGCCTTCGACGCCGGTCGCAAACTGTTCTCCGTTGCTCCACCCTTTTTTGGGATCGTGACACGACGCACACGAGACTTTGTCGTCGCGAGAGAGTCTTCCGTCAAAGTAAAGTTGTTTGCCGAGAGCAATTTTTTCGGGAGTCGACTGATTTCCTTCCGGATGTTTCACCGGATCGAGCCCGGCAGGAACCTCTTGAGCAAGAGTCGACGACGACAAGACAAAGATGAGCGACATCGTCGCGATGATGTCTGAAAGCTGACTGTGCGTAGCAAGGCGGGAGAGCATATGGCGAGACATGGTGGGATTCCTGAAGTAAAGCGGTTGGGCTGTATGATCCATTTCAGCAAGAGCCGTCGCCGCGGAACCAGCATTTCAGCGGCCAACGCTCTCTAATCATATATTTACCGATTCATGCGATGAGGGCAACTCTCAGGGTCCGCTTCCCCATTATCCGGCAGCATCAGCGATCCTCGGCGTTTCAAAATTCGATTCGGACTTTATTCGCGTATCGCTACGATCTAAACTACCGAGGTTCAAGGCTTGACTTATTCTTCCTCACGACTCACGGATTTCCCTCACCATGACACGGACGCGCATTGCCAAAGTTCTGCAAGATTCTCAACCCGGCGAACAGATCGACGTCCGCGGCTGGGTTCGTACCCGGCGCGATTCGAAACAGGCGTTCTCGTTTATCGAACTCAACGATGGCAGTTGCATGAAGAATCTGCAAATCGTCGTCGATGCCGACGTTCCCGGTTATGAAGAAACGATCAAGCAAGTGACGACAGGGGCCAGCGTGGCCATCACCGGCGAAGTGAAAGAATCGCCCGGTAAAGGGCAACGCATCGAACTCGCCGCGAAAACGCTCAAATTGCTCGGTGTCGCCGATGGGCAGACGTATCCGCTTCAAAAGAAGGGGCACAGCTTTGAATTCTTACGCGACATCGCCCACCTGAGGCCGAGAACAAATACCTTCAGTGCCATCGGCCGCGTGCGAAATGTCGTCTGCGATTCGATTCACCGGTTCTTTCAGTCGCGCGGGTTTCTGTACGTGCAGACGCCGATCATTACGACGAGCGACTGTGAGGGGGCCGGAGCAATGTTTCAGGTCACGACGCTCGATCCCGAAAAACCGCCGCGAGACGATAAGGGGAATGTCGACTACGCTGAAGACTTCTTCGGCAAGAAGGCCTCACTGACGGTCAGCGGCCAGCTCGAAGCCGAGATTTTCGCTTGCTCGCTCGGTGAGTGTTACACCTTCGGCCCGACGTTTCGGGCAGAAAACTCGAACACCACCCGGCATCTCGCCGAATTCTGGATGGTCGAGCCCGAAATGCCGTTTTACGAGCTGACGGATAACATGGAACTCGCCGAAGCGTTCGTAAAAACGATCATCAATGATGTGCTCGAACGCTGTCCCGACGACATGCAATTCTTCAACGAGCGGATCGACAAGACCGTACTCGACACGCTGAACAACATCGTCTCACACGAGTTCAAACGGGTCGCATACACCGAGGCGGTTGACATTCTTCTCTCATCGGGTCAGACGTTCGACTACCCGATCGAGTGGGGGAAAGACATGCAATCGGAACACGAACGATACCTTACCGAACAGCATTTCCGTCAGCCGATTATCGTCTACGATTACCCGCGAACGATCAAACCGTTCTACATGCGCTGTAACGACGACGGCAAAACGGTGCGGGCGATGGATGTGCTCGTCCCCCGTGTGGGAGAAATCATCGGCGGCAGCCAGCGCGAAGAACGTCTCGATGTCTTGCTCAAACGAATGGAAGAATGCCACCTCGACCCCGCCGAATACTGGTGGTACGTTGAGCTTCGCAAATTCGGCACGGTCCCGCACTCGGGCTTCGGTCTCGGATTGGAACGCGTCATCCAGCTTGTGACCGGAATGACGAACATCCGCGACTGCATTCCGTTCCATCGGACGCCGAAAAGTGCCGATTTCTGAAAAAACGGGGACAGGTCCATTTTTGGGGCGCGGGTGATGCCATCGTGAAATCCATTGGAAAAACTGGACCTGTCCCCGTTTTTGCGTCCGTGGTTGAATGCTGACCACGAACGGCACGAAAAGCACGAATGGTTTGCGGGGATGCTATAAATTCTTTCAAGAAAACCAGTTCCGCAGACGATAACGGGAGAGTCTCTGAAATAATTTGCGGAATTCGCGACGTGAGTCACTATCCGGCGCGAACCTTCGCCGTTATAATCCGTCACTCTTCGCAAGAAGACCAATAACGCGGGGTGGAGCAGCCCGGTAGCTCGCGAGGCTCATAACCTCGAGGTCGCAGGTTCGAATCCTGTCCCCGCCACTGACAAGGCCCAGCGGAATACCGCTGGGCCTTGTGCTTTTGAATGCTCGCAAATCGGAGTGGGGTTCTGCTCCCCCGAAACAACGCCAGTTCCCGCAACCGGTTGCGGGCAGGTTTGGTGACCACGAACCTCACTTACGTCTCGCCTTGGCTCGCGTGGTCATAACCAGGACCGGGCTGAGACCGCCGATTTGGGCCAAAGTCTCGCCTCTTGACCGAGTGTCTCTCCTCAAATTTATGAGGGGGTTGCGATCTCTCAGGCGATCCCAACTCGGCATGTCTCGGCAATCAAGCAAAGGCTTGAGACCGCTTCTGCGCGCCGGTAGGATCTGGACAATTACACGGAAGGTGACTCGATGAAACAGGATCCGGCGAGCATTCTGATGACTCATTTGCAGCTCACGATATTATTAGTCGCCGCGATGTCGGCTATGGCTCCGTTCGCAGTCGCCGATGAGCCAACAGGTCGAGATTCGGCACGGGAGAATCTGAATAAGGCGGCTCAATTCTCGGCACTCCAGCCTGCGAGCAACAAAGATCGCTTCGACTTCGAAACAGAGCGGATGCGTGGGACAATTCGATTAGACGGAGCTTACCACGGCGTCACGGAACTGGTCGATAAAGCGACAGGTCGCCAGGTGATTAATTCAAAGTTGTCAGCGCTCAACCTATACCGGTTGATGTCCGTGAATCGCGTCATGGGCGTGCCACGTTACATGAATCGCACCACAAAGTCTGCCATCAATTGGGTCGAGGCGACATGGCCTCCCAGTGATGCACACTTGGGCGAAGTTACATCACGTCACCAGGGGCAGGTCACGGCTCGCTACCAAATCTCTTCTCCTCAGGCGATTGACTTGACGATTACGGTCGAATCGCGGGGGACGTACGCAGGCTATGAACTCTTTCTCTCAAACTATTTTGACAAATCGCTGATACCGTATGTCTACCTGAAACCGGTACATGGCTCGAAGCAATCCAGTCGTGATCTTGTGCAACCGATCGTGCCGACCGTGAATGATGTCTTTCGCGGGACATTGCTCGTCTTTCCCCGCGACGCCCATGCCGCGAGACTCGGTCTCGATGGACGATGGGACCTTACCGACATTCAGCTGTGTCCGGTTCGTCACTACGCGGACTGTTTGGCGGTTCTCGCGGATTCTGAGAGAAAGCTGGGCGTCGTCTTGATGTCGCACCCTCGTGATTGCTTTGCGCTCAGCACGAGGTACCACGCCGAGAGGGATGAGGACCGACTCACCACTTACAGCGCATTCGATTTGTCGTTATTCGGAAACGACCTGTTACCGGACAATCGACGGACAGTGAAAGTCCGTCTGGCTTTAACAGCACTCGACGAAAATATGTCGCAGCCCCTGGAATTGTACCGGGCATTTGTCTCGGAAAGGGATGCGGAGCGGGATCCAGTAAACTTGCAAGAGGTGGCAAAATGACTCAAAAGGAACAAGAGGCGTCTTCGCGACGGGACTTTCTGCGGTCCACAGCGTCGGCAACTGTAGGGGGCGCGCTGGCATGCCGTCTGGAAACTCCAGCAGTCGCATCGGGCGCTAACAAAAATGGGACTCTGCGAGTGGGGCTGATTGGTTGCGGTGGACGCGGCTCAGGAGCAGCGGTGAACGCTCTCGCTGCGGATCAGAACGTCGAACTCTTTGCCATGGGGGACTTGTTTGCAGACAACCTGGAATCGAGCGTGGCAATAGTTACGAAGGAGTTCCCGCAGAAAGTTGCTGTTCCCAAAGAACGGCGTTTTGTCGGCTTCGATGCCTATCAGAAAGTCATCGAAAGCGACGTCGATGTCGTGTTACTCGCGACGCCACCCGGCTTTCGCCCGCAGCATTTGGAAGCTGCCATCGAAGGCGGAAAGAACGCATTTGTCGAAATCACGCCTGCGATTGATGCTCCCGGTGTTCGTTCGTTGCTGAAGTCAGCGGAACTGGCTGAAAAGAAGGGGCTGGCAATCGTGTCCGGCTTTAACTGGCGCTATGACCCGGGTACGCGCGCCGCCCTGGAGCAGATACGCAACGGTGCCATCGGGGAGATTCGTGCAATTTACGCCACGTATTACACGAGCGGGCTGCGCCACAAATATGACGGCGAGCGCACCGAGCGAATGAGCGACCTGGAATGGCAAATTCGAGACTGGTACAGCTACCTCTGGCTATCCGGCGACCTGACTCTCGTTCTGGCAGGCGGGCACTCCATCGACAAGATGGCCTGGTTTCTCAACGATCAACTGCCGACGGCAGCCGTTGCCGTTGGAAGCCGCATTTTTCCGTCCGACGGCAACACCTTTGACAATGGCTTCGTGGTCTACGAATTCCCAAATGGAATCCGAGGATTCCTCGGTTGCCGCACGCATGATGGATGTCATAACTCCAATCTGGACTACATCATTGGATCCAAAGGCACTTGCACGATCGGTCATGCTCCTGTCATCGAAGGTGAAATACAATGGCGCTTCAAAGGACCAAGGCAGAACTCGCACCAGCTCGAACATGACGAATTGTTCGCGTCGATCCGTGCCGGAAAGCCCATCAATGACGGCAAGCGTATGGCGCATACCACGCTGATGGCCATCATGGGGCGTATGGCGGCCTACACGGGGCAGAGAGTCACCTGGGATCAGGCAATGAGCTCTCAGCAAAAACTCGTTCCCGAAAACATCGATTGGGATACAAATGTCGAGCAGTTGCCGCTGGCCGTCCCAGGCCTGACGGCTCTCATCTAGCGCATGAAGATGATCCCCGGTGTGCTGGTCCAACGAAATTGATGCGACCACATGTTCAGCGAAGTGACGAGTCTTTTGTATTGACCTATGTGCGGGACCAGCGAGATTGATGCGACCATTTGTCTATTGAACTGGCGATCGATTTGCTCCGAGGAACGTCCTCGGAGCGCACGCTCTTTGGCAATTTGACTCACATCAGAATGCCGAAGCGGCATTTATTCGGGAACTGCGCAGACTCTTACTGCACGGATTTCGAAGCATGAGGCGATTACGCCGCCCGTTGCAGCCTGACGACAGGCAGATGCTTACGACCGGCGACGAAATCGACTTTGATCGAGAACCGATCGCCGCGTTGGCCGGCAACAAGTGTCTGGGGGGCCGCACAGCGCGACTTGCGTGGCCAGCGTGATCGCGGCTCACACCGTGGCCGACTGTTGGCCGGACGCAGACTGTGATAGATCTCATCCGGCGTGCAACCACCAAGGCTTTCGTGCGGCCGATGCTCGTTGTACCAGTCAAAGAACCGTTTCAGCTCTTCTCGAAACTGTGCGCGACGCAGCGGAATCAGCACGCGACGCGTGCCTTCCCGTTTCATCGTGCCGATGAAGCGCTCGATCAACGCGATGCTGCCGTGTTTCCCGACGGCACCGAAGCGTGGCTTGATGTGCCGGCGGCGGCACCAGGCCTTGAAGTCATCGCCCCAGAACTGCACGCCCTTGTCGCAGATCAGGTATTTCGGCGGACCACCAACGGCAGCGATGGTTCGCCCGAGAAACGACCGGACGGCCAGCGAAGTCGGTTTGTCCGTGAAGACGGCAAACCCCATGACACGGCGAGAATAGTGATCAATCACCACAGCCACCCACCAGCAGAACGGCCAGCACTGTGGCAGAGCGAACGGCAGCCACGGTGACCAGCAGCCGCCATGAATCGGGACGGTCGTGAGATCGACGTGCCAGACATGATTCGGCCGGTCGGCGGTGACTTTTCGTTCTTCAACGTCGAGATGGACGGCAACCTTCGGGGGCTGCGGTGTTTCCTTCAGTATCCGTTGGACGGTCGTGGCCCCCAGATGCAGTGTGGCCCGCGCCAGCATCTCGGCGATCTTTCGCTGGCCCAGCGACGGACACAGCGCTTTCAGCCGCTGGACGGCGTAGCGAACGAAGTCGGGAAACCGGTTGACCGGCTCCCGAAGTTGAACGAGAGCGTCCGCACCGGACTCATCCAGGCGATGCATCCAACTGGAGATTGTGGCGGCCGTAAGATGAAAGGCATCGGCCGTCTGCTGCTGCGACCAGCCACGTGCCGTCCTGAGTTCGAGAATCGCCATCCGCTCGGTCGGCGGATATGCGGGCGCTTGTGGGGATCGATCCGCTGCATCCGGGCATCCTTGATGCGGAGTTCTTCTTCCAGCAACGCGACTTCCTGACGAAGACGGCCACCTTCCGCTTTGAGTCGGACGCGGGCATTTCGACTGTCGACAGCCCAACTGCGGGTGTACACGGTCGCGTACTGGACCAGACCGATGACATGCAGCACTGCGGAACGCACGTGGCCGGTCCATGGTTTCGGCAGCGGAATCTTCGATTTCCCATTTGTTGACGCCATCATGTTCTCCCGGAATCTCCTCTTGATGCCGGGAAATCAGCGTATCTTGAAATCACAGATTGACGCGTGTGCAGCGCAAAAGTCGGTGGGCCGGGACACCCTTCCGGGGAGAGGTTAGTCATCCCAGAATCGCCTTGGTCGTAGTTGCTGCGGAGACCCGCTTACTGAATGCGACAAGGGACGGCTATGCGATGTTCGCGGCCAGTGCTGCGACACTGGCTTCCAGGTCGCCCTGACGAAAGACATCGAGAATCCTCACGTGTTCATCGAAGATGCTGAGCGGTTGATCGTAAATTCGCCGCTGGGACTCCCGGAAGTGCTGTCGCACACGGACGATGACCGATGACCAGATGGCTTCGAGGTCCGGTTGCCCGGAACGACGAACGAGGGCCCGGTGAAACAAGATGTCCTGTTCGGCAATCGACGGAAAGTCATCGGCCAGGCAGGCCTTCCGCATCTCTTCCAAAATGGAATTCCAGAGGGCAAAATCGACCTCGGTGATCGTGTGAAAGTAGCAGCGCAGAGCAAACGTCTCGACATTCTGGCGAATTGGCACCACGAGTTCGCGGATGGAGTCGGGGGGGCGACGGGCGACCTTGATACCCGCGTTCCGCTGCCCAACGGCCAATCCCTCATGCATGAGTTGCTGCACGGCTTCACGGACCGGCGTCCGGCTGACACCGAAGCGATTGGCCAAGTCCACCTCATTGAGATGTTCACCCTCCGCCAGCCGACCACACAAGACATCGCTCCGCAGGATGTCGACGATTTGCTCACGCAAACTGAGATTCGCGAGGGGGGTTTTCATTGGGCTCGATTCCGACATAAGCCTGGAGACCGGGAGAAGATCAAGGGACATCAAGAGGCAGGAGCGCCAACCGCATCGACAATCATGGTGATCGGGAATGTTGCCTACAATGTGTGCGGCCAAGGGGATGCTTGAGACTCAGTCCGGTGGAAATGTTCAGAACGGGGTTGATCACATTTGTCCACATTTCCGAGAATTTTCCACGGATTTTTTGCCAATGTTTTCCGAATTGACAATGGTACCGCACGAGAATACTGTATGCAATATGCACGGTCAAGCGGATGTGCCGGAGTAACCGTTCACACCCCATGTAAGCAAAAAATCGCGGGCAGGCCAAACGGATGATTTTCGACGTTTTCG